>JAFUCP010000098.1 GCA_017459565.1 Clostridia bacterium
AATACTCCGTCTGCGCCTCGAACACCATTTCCACCCTGCCCGTGAGGGTGATGGTTTCATCGGTGACGCGCACCAGCAGCGTGCCGCCGGGCACCTGGACGCGAATGTCCACGTCCTTTTCACACAGCCCGTTTTCCACGGCGGCGGCGGCCGCGGCGCAGGCCCCGGTGCCGCAGGCCATGGTTTCCCCGCTGCCGCGCTCGAAGCAGCGCATACGCAGGGTGGTGCGGTTGACCACGTGAACGAATTCGGTGTTCACGCGTTCGGGGAAGATGGACGCGTTTTCAAAGGAAGGGCCGATGGCCGAAAGGTCGAGGGCGTCCACCTGGTTTGTGAACAGCACGCAGTGGGGGTTGCCCATGCTGACGCAGGTGACGGTGTGGCGCCTGCCGCCGATTTCGGCTTCGATGTTCACGGCCCGGTCCCCGGGCAGCGCGCAGGGCACGTCCTTGGGGCTGAAGGAGGCGGGCCCCATGTCCACGGCCACGGAGGACACCTTGCCGTAGCGGGTGAACAGGTGCAGGCGCTTGATGCCGCCGGAGGTCTCCACCGTGATATCCGGCTTCTGGACGATGCCCTTGTCGTACAGGTACTTGGCCACGCAGCGGATGGCGTTGCCGCCCATGCCGCCCTCGGTGCCGTCCCGGTTGTACTGGCGCATCCTGGCGTCGGCATGGCTGCTTTTTTCAATCAGCGTCATGCCCTCCGCGCCCACGCCGTAGTGCTGTTCGCACAGCCGCACGCACAGGCTCTCCGGGCAGGCGATTTCGCCGTTTAAGCTGTCGATGATGATGTAATCGTTGCCCGACGCCTGCATCTTGGCAAAGCGCAGCGTCTCGTGCGAGGCGCGCATGTGGTTGATATCCACCAGCTCCGTATTCTGCTGGCTGTAGCGGCTGAGCAGTATGTCCGCCAGCGCCCGGGCCGTGTCCAGCGAGGTCAGGCAGGCGATATTCAGCGTCAGCGCCCGGTGGTGCAGGGCGATGTAGTCCTCCATGGTGCTGTCCATCAGCGCGCCGGTATAGACGATGTAATTCACCCTTCCGCTCTCCAGCAGCTCGAAGGCGTGGTCGCTTTCGCGGATGCCGGGGATGTGGTGAACGGGGATGCCCAGGGTTTCGATGCTCTGGGCGGTGCCCTCGGTGGCGTAGATGGCGCAGCCCAGGTCGCTGAACCGGCGGGCCACGTCCAGCACCTCCAGATAGTCGTACTCGTCCACGCTCAAAAGCACGCCCACGGGCGCGCCGGGATGGGGCAGGCGGACGCCGGAGCTGACCAGGCCCTTGAACAGCGCCTCGGACAGGGTCTTGCCGATGCCCAGCACCTCGCCGGTACTCTTCATTTCGGGGCCGAGGTAGCTGTTGGCGTCGGTGAGCTTTTCAAAGCTGAACACCGGCACCTTCACGGCCCAGTAGGGCGGCGTTTTGTACAGCCCCGTGCCGTAGCCCAGCGCCTTCAGGCTCTGGCCGACCATCACGCGGCTGGCCAGGTCCACCATGGGAACGCCCGTCACCTTGCTGATATAGGGAATGGTGCGCGAGGCCCGGGGGTTGACCTCAATCACATACAGCTGACCGTGGTACACCAGGTACTGTATGTTGACCAGCCCCTTCGTGCCCAGCGCCAGAGCCAGCTTTTCGCTGCTGGCCACCACGGTTTCCATCATGGCGTCGTCCAGGGAGAAGGGGGGATAGACGGCGATGGAATCGCCGCTGTGGACGCCCGCGCGCTCCACGTGCTGCATGATGCCGGGGATCAGCACGTCTGTGCCGTCGGAGATCACGTCCACCTCCAGCTCAACGCCGGGCATGTACTTGTCCACCAGTACGGGGTTTTCGATGCCGCCGGAGAGGATGCGGTTCATATAGGTGGTCACGTCGCCGTCGTCGTGGGCGATGGTCATGTTTTGCCCGCCGATGACGTAGCTGGGGCGCAGCAGCACGGGATAGCCCAGGCTGCGCGCGGCCTCGTGGGCCTGTTCCATCGTGCGCACGCCCATGCCCTTGGGGCGGCGGATGCCGAAGCGCTCCAGCAGCGCGTCAAAGCGCTCCCGGTCCTCGGCCACGTCAATGCCCTCGGCGCTGGTGCCCAGAATTCTCACGCCCGCCTGATCCAAATGCTGGGTCAGCTTGATGGCGGTCTGCCCGCCGAAGGCCACCACCACGCCCACGGGCTTTTCCACCTCGATGATGCGCATGACATCCTCGTCGGTCAGCGGCTCAAAGTACAGCCGGTCAGCGGTGTCGTAGTCGGTGGAGACGGTCTCCGGGTTGTTGTTGATGATGGCCACGTCGTAGCCCAGCTGCTTGAGGGTCCATACGCAGTGGACGCTGGAATAGTCGAATTCGATGCCCTGGCCGATGCGGATGGGGCCGGAGCCAAGCACGATGATGACGGGCTTGCCGGAGCGCCTGAAGCCGCGGGAATCGCAGACGGTATCGAAGGTGGCGTAAAAATACGGCGTTTCGGCGTCAAATTCCGCGCCGCAGGTGTCCACCATCTTGTAGACGGACCGCGCCGTGGGCAGCGCGCTGCGCCCGGAGAGCCGCGCCAGCGCCGCGTCGGGATAGCCCAGCCTTTTGCCGAGGAAATAGTCCTCGTCCGTAAGGCCGTTGGCGATGCGCGCCTCGTATTCCGCCAGGCGCTTGAGCTTTGACAGGAACCAGCGGTCGATCTTCGTGATATCAAAGATTTCATCAATGGATACGCCGGCCTTGATGGCCTCGAATACCGTGAAGATGCGCACATCGTCGCAGTCCTTCAGCCGCTCGGTCACGGGGCGGTCCCCATGATAGGGCCTGTTCAGCGTGTCCAGCCTGATCTCCGCGCCACGCACGGCCTTCATCAGCGCCATTTCAAAGGAAGGCGCGATGCTCATGACCTCGCCGGTGGCCTTCATCTGGGTGCCCAGGCGGCGGCTGGCGGTGCCGAACTTGTCGAAGGGCCACTTGGGGAACTTCACCACCACGTAGTCCACCGAGGGCTCAAAGCAGGCGCAGGTCTTGCCGGTGATCTCGTTTTTGATCTCGTCCAGCCGGTAGCCCAGGGCGATCTGGGTGGTCACCTTGGCGATGGGATAGCCGGTGGCCTTGCTGGCCAGGGCCGAGGAGCGGCTGACCCGGGGGTTGACCTCGATGACCGCGTATTCGAAGCTGTCGGGGTTCAGCGCGAACTGGCAGTTGCAGCCGCCCACGATGCCCAGGGCGTTGACGATGTTCAGCGAGGCGCTGCGCAGCATCTGGTATTCCCTGTTGGACAGGGTCAGCGCCGGGGCCACCACGATGGAATCGCCGGTGTGGATGCCCACGGGGTCCACGTTTTCCATGCTGCACACGGCGATGGCGTTGCCCGTGGCGTCCCGCATGGTTTCAAACTCGATTTCCTTCCAGCCCGCGATGTACTTTTCCACCAGGATCTGGGTGATGGGGGAGGCGTCCAGGCCCACCCGGGCGGCCTCCCTCATCTCCTCGCGGTTCCGGGCCACGCCGCCGCCGGTGCCGCCCAGCGTGAAGGCGGGGCGGATGATGACGGGATAGCCCACCTTCTGAGCCACATCCAGGGCGGTTTCCACATCCCCGGCGATGTCGGAGGGGATCACCGGCTCGCCGATTTGGGCCATGGTGTCCTTGAACAGCTGCCGGTCCTCGGCCTTGTCGATGGCGTCCACGTTGGTGCCGATGAGCCTGACGCCGTGGGCCTCCAGGAAGCCCTCCTTGCCCAGCTGCATGGCCAGCGTCAGCCCTGTCTGGCCGCCCAGCCCGGCCAGCATACTGTCCGGCTTCTCCTTTTCGATGATGCGTTTCACGGTTTCCAGCGTCAGCGGCTCCAGATAGATTTCGTCCGCCAGCGCCTTGTCCGTCATGATGGTGGCCGGGTTGCTGTTCACCAGCACCACGTTGACGCCCGCCGCCTTCAGCACCCGGCAGGCCTGCGCCCCGGCATAGTCGAACTCCGCCGCCTGCCCGATGACGATGGGGCCGGAGCCGATCATGAGAACCTTTTTGATTGATGTATTCAGAGGCATAGCTTGTTACTTCCTTTCGGAGGGGAATCGGCGGGGTTGATTTGAGTGTGGAGAGTGGAGTTAAAGTTAGCCCACTGGCCCGTGCGGAGGGCGGGGTTGAAGCCGGTTGGAGTTCAGCCTGGATTCCACGCCGTGCGGGCGTCAGGGCTTCATCATCTTCACAAATCTGTCAAACAGCACGCTGGTATCCCTGGGGCCGGCGCAGGCTTCGGGGTGGAACTGCACGGAAAAGGCGTTCCATTCGGGATAATCGACGCCCTCGCAGGTCTGGTCGTTGGCGTTGATGAAGCGCACCCTGCCCGCGGGGAGGCTTTCGGAGACGACCGCGTAGCCGTGGTTCTGGCTGGTGATGTAGGTGTGGCCGGTTTCCAGGTCGATCACAGGCTGGTTGCCGCCGCGGTGGCCGTATTTCAGCTTGGTGGTCGCCCCGCCCGCGGCCAGCGCCATCATCTGGTGGCCCAGGCACAGCCCGAACAGCGGGACCTTGCCCAAAAGGCGACGGATTTCATCGATACAGGCCGTGTTTTCCGCAGGGTCGCCGGGACCGTTGGACAGCATGACGCCGTCGGGGCGGGCGGCGAGGATTTCCCGGGCGGGAGTGGCGGGGGGAACCACCGTCACCTCGCAGCCCCGGGCCTGCAGCTCCCGTATGATGTTGCGCTTGGTGCCGTAGTCCACCAGGGTCACGCCGCATTTTCTTTCGCCCTTCGCGGGGTACAGCGCGCGCTGCCGGGCCGCCACCGCCGCCACGCCGCCGGTCACGGCATAGGCCCTGATTTCGGACAGGTCCTCCGGCACGGCGTCGCAGATCATGGCGTTCATGACGCCGCAGTCGCGGATGTGCTGGGTCACGGCGCGGGTATCCACGCCGCAGATGCCGGGCACGCCCTGGCTTTTCAGGAACGCGTCCAGCGTGTACTGGCTGCGAAAGTTGCTGGGCTCGCGGCACCATTCGCGCACCACATAGCCCTTCAGGGCGCACTGCCCCTCAAAATCCTCCTCTATGATGCCGTAGTTGCCCACCTGGGGGAAGGTCTGCATCACGATCTGGCCGTAGTAGCTGGGGTCGGTGAGCGTTTCGATATAGCCCACCACGCCGGTGTTGAACACCAGCTCGCCGACGGCGGGGGCCGGCGCGCCGAAGCGCTCGCCCTCGTAAACGGTGCCGTCGGACAGGATCAAATATGCCTTGGACATGTGGCGTAACCTCACTTTGACGAAAGTTGCCGGGCGAATTTCACCGCCAGTGGAACGCGAACACGTGGTTGCCGGGGTCGAAGCCGTAGGATTTGATGGCGTTGCAGGCGCGGCCCTTCCGGCCGATCCAGCAGTGGTTGCGCAATTTTTGGTAGATTTCCGCGCCCTGACCGGGGATGCCCGGCACCCTGACCTCGGTCACGGCCTGCTTCAGCGCGTGCTGCGCCACCATGGCCTCCGCCAGGGCGGGAATGTCCCGCGCCACGGGCAGGGGGCAGCGGCTCGAAGCGCAGGGCGGCAGGGGAAAGTCGGCGCTGGCCCAGTGGTTGTAGCGGATCTCCTCGTCGGAGAGCGCCAGGTAGGCGTGGGAGAGGTAGCTGTCGTTGTTGTCGTCCCAGGTGACATCCACATGATGGCAATGGCCGTCCACGTGGACGATGTTCCAGGCGTGGGTGCCCGTCTTGCCCTGGGCGTCCTTGGTGGTGCCGTAGACCACCATGCAGGAAAGCCCGCCCAGGTTCATCAGGTACTTGTAGGCCCGGGCGATGCCGGCGCAGACGCCCACGCCCCCGGCCAGCGGCCCCTCCAGGGTGTAATAGTGGAAGGGCTTGTTTTCCTCGCCGCCGTAGCTGATGGAGAGGGCCAGCGCGTCGTGCAGGTGGACCATGCGCTCAAAGGGCGGCAGGCGGTCTGCGCCGTTGAGCAGCCGGGCAATGCTGTCGGCGATGCGCTTCTGGCGCGCGGGCAGCTCCCTGAGGGGATAGAAGTAGCTCAGATCGATGCTGTAGCTGGCCTGCGTCCCCGCGCCGAACTGGGTAAAGAGGGTCTTTGAGGCGTCCCAGTAAAAGGCTTCGGGGTGGTCGTGCTGTAAGGCGAGGATGATGCGGGCCAAATCAAGGCCCCGCAGGGATTCGGCCTTTACGTTCTGCCGCCCGCCCAACACCCCGGCCAGGATGGCGTCGTAGAGGATCCCCTCCGCGCCGGACATGCGGCGGCGGTAGTACAGGGACTGTACGGGCTTGATGCCGGCCATGGTCAGCCTCCGAGGGTGGCGGCCATGACGGCCTTGATGGTGTGCATACGGTTTTCGGCCTCGTCGAACACGATGGATTGGGGCCCCTCGAATACCTCGTCGGTGACCTCCATGGCGTCGATGCCGAACTTATCGTGTATCTTGCGGCCAATGCCCGTGTTCAGGTCGTGGAAGGCGGGCAGGCAGTGCATGAACACCGCGTCCTTCCCGGCGGCCGCCATCAGCGCGGCATTGACCTGATAGGGCTTCAGATCGGAAATGCGCTCCTCCCAGACGGTGTCCGGCTCTCCCATGGAGACCCACACGTCGGTGTAGATCACGTCGGCGCCCGCCGCGGCCCGCGCCGCGTCCTCCGAGAAGCTGAGCGTCGCGCCGGTTTCGGCGGCGATGGCCCGGCACTGCCGGACGAGGGCGGGGTCCGGGAAGTATTTCTCCGGCGCGCAGGCCACGAAATCCATGCCCATCTTGGCGCAGCCCACCATCAGCGAATTGCCCATGTTGTAGCGCGCATCGCCGCAATAGACCAGCTTGACGCCCTTGATTCTGCCGAAATGCTCCTGAATGGTCAAGAGATCCGCCAGGATTTGCGTCGGGTGGAATTCGTTGGTCAGCCCGTTCCACACCGGCACGCCCGCGTATTTGGCCAGCGTCTCCACGATCTGCTGCTCAAAGCCGCGGTACTCGATGCCGTCGTACATCCGGCCCAGGACCCTTGCCGTGTCGGCGATGGACTCCTTTTTGCCGATCTGGGAGCCGCTGGGGTCCAGATAGGTGACGCCCATGCCCAGGTCGTGCGCGGCCACCTCGAAGCTGCACCGCGTGCGGGTGCTGGTCTTTTCAAAGATCAGCGCGATGTTTTTCCCCGCCAGCTCCGCATGGGGGATACCGGCCTTCTTTTTGGCCTTGAGCTGCGCCGCCAGCTCCACCAGGCCCGCGATTTCCTGCGGCGTGAAATCCATCAGCTTCAGAAAGCTTCTATCCTTGAGATTCATGCGACAACCTCCCGACGTGTATTTCGTGCGTAAAGAACAATATGGATAATAATAGACCTTTTCTCTCCGAATTACAAGGCTTCGAATGTAAAAATATACGAACAAATCCCCTTTTGAATGTATATATATGCAAACATTATGCATAAAACCCGCATGGGAACCGGGGCGCCGTCGAAAGCGTCAAAGGAGGGCAGGGGTGCGGTTTGAGCTTCAAATATTGACATTTGGTGGTCGTTTTTTCGCTTTTGAGGCGGATGGCGTTGCGTTGAAGCGGTTTTCATGATATGATGGCACCGTACCAAAGCGCGCCGGAAGACCGGCGCTGCGCGATAAAAGCCGCGCCTGTCGCGGTGAGACCAAAAGGAGGAAACAGAACGATGAGCATGAACTTTCTTGCGATCCTGATCAGCTTCGCCATGATGCTGACCGGCGCGGGCGCGGACGGTCAGAGCGCGGAGGCGTCCCGGACGCTGGTATTGCACAACATCAGCGTTACATACAACGACGAGACCGTGACGCTGGAGCCCTCGCTGCGCCTGGGCGCGTATACCGACGGCGAAAAGGCCGTGTTTGACATCGGCCTGCCCATGGGGGACGAGACGCTGTTCCCGTTCCAGCTGGGCGTGGACAAGGACGGCGTCACCCTGCTGCACGAGGGCAGCGACGTGGCCGTGAGGGTTTCCGAGCAGGCGCTGAACGCCCTGTCGGAGCAGGCGGCGGCCGCCATGAAGAGCATGACCCAGCAGATGCAGAGCCAGCTTGAGGGCGAAAACGGCGAGGTGCTGTCGGTGCTGACGAACGATTTTCTGCCCGCCTACGCCGGCCTGATGGAGATGGTCAAGGACGCGGACACCATGGAGCAGTTCCAGCAGACCGCCCGGCAGGTGCTGGACGAGGTGGTGGACCGGGGCGAGGGCCGCGACGTGTCGATGATGATCGAGGGTGAAAACTATGATCTCACCGGCTACAATTACACCATCGAGGGCGTCCAGCTTGGCGAGCTGGCGGACAAGCTCTATGCGTCCAACGAAAAGCTGTCCGCCTTCTCCGGCGCGCTGTTCAAGCTGTACGGCGTATTGCCCGAGGAGTCCGGCCTGAACGATGTCAAGAGCTTCAAGGACCTTTTTGAGAAGTTCGGCATCGACATGCGCATGGACATGGACGAGACGGTTTCCGAAGACGGCGAGGTGGAGATCGTCGACGCCGTGATGACCGTCGATTTGAACGGCATGGTTTCCAGGCTTGTCGCCACCAAGGATGGCGAGCCGGAGAATGTGCCCGAAATCGAGCCCATCGTGATGAACATCCACAGCTCCAGGATGAACGGCGTCAACGAGGGCGTCATAAACATGGAGTACAACTTCGGCCCCGGCACGATGACCATGGACATGACCATCGCCGGCGACGACATGACCAACATCCAGCTGTCCATGGACATGGCCGTCTATCAGGACGACGCCCAGCTGATGGACATGACAATTGCCGTCAACCAGACCGAGGACCGCTATGACCTCTTCTACGACGTGGACAGCATGGACAAAGGCTTTGTCCTCTCTGCCCGCGGCGCCCGCCAGGGCGATGGCAAGTCCACCAACAGCGTGGATCTGAGCATCGACATGGGCGATGAGGAGTTCGACATTTCCTTCGAGGCGGACGTGACCGACGAGCCCTTTGAGGACAAGGTCAACGGCCATGAGGCGTATGTGATCGAGGAGCTGTCCCAGGAAGGCATTCAGGCGCTGCAGCAGGATCAGACCTTTGCGGCGAATATCATGCAGGTGGCCGGCGCCGTGAGCGCGGACTTCCAGAAGCTGACGGCCGACGAGGATGTGCAGCAGGCGGCGGGCATGTTCGCGCTGCTGGGGATGCAGAGCGTGGCCACTCCCGTGGAGGACTATGATTACTCCGACGACAGCTTCGGCGAGGACGAGGATGTTTACGAGTATGAGGAGCCCGAGGACGACGGCGTGCTGCCCTTCGAACAGCCGGAATTCACCTGGCTGCCCGAGGGCTGGGAGATCGTGGAGACCAACGTGGATACCGCCTATGACATGGTGGAGGTCCAGATTGCCGACAAGAGCTATGACAACTATGCCTACGCCGTGTTCAACGTGGACTACGATACCGATCAGGTGAACTATCTGGTGAACGAGGACGGCAGCTTCGCGCCCGTGGAGGGCCGCGAGGTGACCGTCACCGACTACGGCGACGGCAGCGTGTACGTCTCCATGCGCGACAGCGGCGTGTACACCTACCTCTCCCTCGGCGGCCAGAAGCTGGACATGGATACCGTTTCCAAAATCGTCTCCGGAATCAAATTCTGATTTCCTGAAGCGACAAAGGGGGCTGTCTCAAAACCGCACTGTCGGTTTTGAGACAGCCCCCTTTTATAGCTCTCCAGGTATCACACGTTCAAGCACTCGCCGTTGGTTTCGATTACCCGGGCGTACCATCCGGCGGAATCCTTGGGGATGCGCCTCTGGGTGGCGTAATCCACGAAGATGAGGCCGAAGCGCTCGTCATAGCCGGAGCTCCACTCGAAGTTGTCCAAAAAGCTCCAGTGCAGGTAGCCGAACACCGGCACGCCCTCCTGGACAGCCCTGGAAAGCTCTGAGATATAGCGGTGCAGGTAGTTCACCCGGTCCGGGTCATGCACCCTGCCGTCCAGGAATTCCACGTCGTTGCAGGACAGGCCGTTTTCGCTGATGATGATGGGCAGCCTGTAGCGGCGGTGGACGTTCATCGGGCCGTAGTGCATTACCGCCGGAGTGATGGGCCACTTGCAGGCCGTCAGCGGGTACCCGGCGGGCTTCGGCACGGCTTTGCCCTGGGCGTCCACCATCTGGCCCTGGTACACGTTGATGCCGATGAAGTCCGGGGCCTCCATCAGCTCCCAGTCGGAGGCGGGGATGGTGGCGGCGAACTTCTTCACCACCGCCGGGACGGTGTCGTCGTAGCGCTTCAGCACCAGGCTGTCCAGCACGATGTTGAAGTTGAAGCCCCAGCGATCGCCGTATTCAAAGGAAGCGCGATAGGCGGCCTCGCGGCCCTCGGGGGTGTCCGCCTGGGGATAGCAGAGATTGCCGCAGGGCACAAAGCCCACCTGCACGCTTTCGCCCGCGACCTGCTTGATGGCGCGCATGGCGGCGCTGTGGCTGAGGGCGATGTGGTGGTAGATGCGGGCCAGCTCCTCCTCCGGCAGCTTCAGCCCCGGCGCGTGGGTGCCGATGCCGTAGCCCAGGAAGGTGATGCACTGGGCCTCGTTGATGGTCATATACCACTTGACGCGGCCCTTGAAGCGCTGGGCGATGATGCGGGCATAGCGGGCGAACCAGTCCACGATCTGCGGGTTTTGCCAGCCGCCCTTGCGCTGCAGCGCGCTGGGCAGGTCCCAGTGGTACAGCGTGATCATGGGCTCGATGCCGTTGGCGATCAGCTCGTCCAACAGCGCATCGTAATAGGCAAGCCCGGCCTCGTTCACCTCGCCGTCGCCGTCGGGGATGACCCGGGGCCAGCTGATGGAGAAGCGGTAGGCGCGCAGGTTGTGGGCCTTCATCAGCGCCACGTCCTCCCTGTAGCGGTGGTAGCTGTCGCAGGCCACGTCGCCGCTGTCGCCATTGTTGACGTGATGGCCGTTCAGCTCGTGGCAGAAGTCGTCCCAGATGCCGGGACCCTTGCCGTCCTCGTCCCAGGCGCCTTCGCACTGATAGGCGGCGCAGGCTGCGCCCCAGATGAAGTCAGAGGGGAATTTCACCATATTGAAGCCTCCCTATCCGTTGATTTTTTCAAGCAGCTCATCCAGAAAACCGTCCGGCAGCCCGCCGCCGCCGAAGCTGACGATGCCGCGCAGGGGCATGTATTGCATCATGGCCATGCTCATATCGCTGGTGATGGCCTCGCTGGCGGAGCTGCCCTCCTCCTCCGGGGCCAGCATCGCGCCGATCTTCGCCATCAGCGGCTCAAGCGCCTCGCGGCCCCTGGGATCGGCCATGATGTCCATGAAGATGCTGTTCATGTCGTAATGTCTGGGCGGATGGACGGTGCCCTCCACCCGAACGGCGGCGCTGACGGGCAGGTCGCGGGAGGAGGCGCCCGCCTCGACGGTGTAATCACCGCTCTCCACGCACCAGTCGCGCATGTCGGTGTTCCAGGTGGCAAAGGCCCGCTTGTCCAGCGTGAACACCACGTCCCTCGCCTCGCCGCTGTCCAGCGCCACCTTTTCAAAGCCCTTGAGCTCCCGGAGGGGCCGGATCACGTCGCCGCCCTCCCCGCGGCCCACATACAGCTGCACCGCGACCTTGCCCGGGCGCGGACCGACGTTTTTCACGGTGACGGTGGCGGCGAGGGTGTCCGTGTCCCGGATGGCGTCCGCGCTCAGGCGCAGATTGGAAAATTCAAAGCGGGTATAGGACAGGCCGTGGCCGAAGGGAAACAGCACGTCCATTTCCTTCTTATCATAATAGCGGTAGCCCACGAACACGCCCTCGCGGTATTCCGTGCCCCGGGGCTCGCCGCCGTAGAACAGATAAGAGGGGTTGTCGGACAGCTTTTTCGGGAAGGTCTCCGGCAGGTGGCCGCAGGGGTTCGCGTCGCCGAACAGCACCCGCACGGTGGCCAGGCCCACGGCCTGTCCGCCCAGATAGGCCTCCAGCACGGCCTTCACCCGGCCGATCCAGGGCATTTGGACAGGAGAGCCGTTGTGCAGCACCACCACGGTGTTGGCGTTGGCCCCGGCCACGGCGTCAATCAGCCGGTTCTGGCACTCTGGCAGGCGCATGTGCCTGCGGTCATAGCCCTCGGATTCATAGGAATCCGGCAGGCCCGCGAACACCACGGCCACCCTTGCGGCCTTCGCCGCGGCCACGGCCTCGGCGATCAGGGCGTCGTCGGCGCTGTCGGCTGCGGCGTCGTAGCCCCGGGCGTAGGTCACGTTCAGCCCGCGCGCCGCCTCGAGGGCGCCGGTGGTCTTGAAGCTGTTGATGTGGCTGGAGCCGCCGCCCTGGTAGCGGGGCCTTTCGGCAAATTCGCCGATGAAGGCCACGGCGTCGGACTTGTCCAGGGGCAAAAGGCCGTCCCCGTTCTTGAGCAGCACCATGCACTCCTCGGCGATCTGCGCAGAGAGCAGGTGCTGGGCCTCCATGTCCCAGGGGGTGTCGGGCCGGGCGCTTTCGGTGAAGCGGTACACGATGCTCAGGATGCGCTCACAGGCTTCGTCCAGCTTCGATTCCTCCAGACGGCCCTCGCGCACGGCGGCGACGAGCTTTCGGTCGTTCACGCCGCCGGAGGCGGGCATCTCCAGGTCCAGGCCCGCGGCGACGCCGGCCACGCGGTCGGACACCGCGCCCCAGTCGCTCATCACATAGCCGTCAAAGCCCCATTCCTTCCGCAGCACATCGGTGAGCAGCCAGGGGTTTTCAGAGGCGAACACGCCGTTTAAGCGGTTGTAGGAACACATCACCGTCCAGGGGCGGGCCTCCTTCACGGGGATTTCGAAGCCGGGGAAGTAGATTTCCCGCAGCGTGCGCTCATCCACGTCGGAGGAGGAACTCATGCGCCGATGCTCCTGGTTGTTGGCGGCAAAGTGCTTGATGGACACGCCCACGTTCCGGCTCTGTACGCCGCGGATGTAGGCCGCGGCCAGCTTGCCGGTCAGATAGGGGTCCTCGCTGAAATATTCAAAGTTCCGGCCGCACAGCGGGCTGCGCTTGATATTGACGGCGGGCCCCAGCACCACGCTGACGCCCTCGTGCTGGCAGGAATCGCCGATGGCCTGGCCCATGCGGGCGAGCAGATCCCGGTCAAAGGAGGCGGCGGTGGCGCAGGCGGCGGGGAAGCAGACGGCCTTGATGCTTTCGTTGACGCCCAGGTGGTCGGCCTGCTGGTCCTGCTTGCGCAGCCCGTGAGGGCCGTCGGAGACCATCGTGGCCGGGATGCCCAGCCTTTCGACGGCCTTGGTGTGCCAAAAATCGCCGCCGGAGCAGAGGGAGGCCTTCTCCTCCAGCGTCATGCGTAAAACGAGCGCTTTGATATCCATATTCAAGCTCCTTTGCCTTTGCTGTGCGCTTTGATGAGCTGCCCGTAGACCTCCAGAACGTCGTCCATCAGGCGGGCCCAGGGGACGGGGATGGTGTCGCGCGCGCGCTGGCCCACCCGTTCCAGCGCTTCGGGGTCGGCCAGCGCGCCGTCGATGATGCGGGCGATATCCGCCGCGTCGTCCTGGCACAGAAAGCCGTTTTCGCCGTCGGTCACGCACTCCGCCGCGCTGCTGCCCCGGGTGACCACGGCGGGGGTGCCCATGGCGGCGGCTTCCCGCACCACGAGGGGGGAGTTGTCGTAGATGGAGGGAAACAAAAACAGGTCGGCCCGGCGGTACAGGGCGTTCAGGGTGACGGAATCGGTGATGTGGCCGGTGAGCAGCGTCTGATCCCCGATGCCCAGGGAATTGGCCAGCTGGCGCACTTCCTTTTCGTGGGGGCCCTGCCCGGCCATCACCAGCTGGAAGGGCCTTTCCAGCTTTGCGCAGGCCTCCAGGATGTGGCGCAGATTTTTCTTCCAATTAATCTGGCCCACATACAGCAAAACGGGCGTTTCGCCCATCAAGCCGTAGCGCTCCCACACGGCGTGCGCCGCGGCGTCTTCCACGGGATGGATATCGGTGCCGTTGGGCATGATGCGCACGCTGCCCGTATAGCCGTAGCTGCGCAGCGTGTCCGCGGAGGAGGCGCTGACGGCCCAGACCTCGTCGCACTTTTCATAAAAGCTCACGACGTACTTGACCCCCACCTCCGCCAGTAGCTCAATGCCGGTGACCTGGAGAAAGTCGTCGTAATACTTGGAGTGGAAGGTGCCCACGATGGGACAGCCCCGCTTCTGGGCGTAGGAGATGCCCGCCTGGCCCGCGGTGAAGGGGCTGTGGACGTGGACGATATCCGCCTGGATGGTCGCCAGCCTGCGCTTGCAGTGGGCGTCCAGCACCGGCGTGCCCACCTTGTAGCTCTTGAGCTTGGGCAGCGGCACGCCGGTGTAATCCACGATTTCAAAGGGAAAATTGCCGCGGTAGCCGGTGTCCGTCTGCGGGGCGACGACATAGCTTTCATGGCCGCGAAGCCCCAGGTTCACGGCGTACTGGTACACCACGTTGCCCACGCCGTCCATGACGGGCAAAAAGGAATCGGAAAACTGTAACACGCGCATGTGAAAAGGCTCCTTGCTCGTTTGTATCGTTTGACAATCCTTCTTTCATTATAACATGAAGCCGCCTTTCCCGCAATGCCGCCGGAGCGGAATTGTCGCATTTTTGACACGATGGGCCGCGAAAGGGGCCCTTCAATTCTTTTTTCGATCTTCATACAACCATAAAACAACACAAATTAGGTTGACGTGTTCGAATTTTGTGAGTATAATATGGCTTTGTATGATATATGCTGACGTGGCTGTTTCCACAGTCCAAAGCAGGGAGGACAGACCGAATGAAGAAGAGTTTGATCAAACTGGTGATCGTCGCAGTGCTGATCGCCGTCGTGGCGTTCCTGGCGCTGCACGGCCTGCAGATCGGCAAGTATGTGCTGAAGCCTGTTTCCAGCGCCATCAGCCTGGGCCTGGATCTGCGCGGCGGCGTCTCCACAGAGTACATCGCCACGGACACCACCATGGATAACTACAACAGCCTGCTGGAAGGCACGGTCTCCGCGCTGCGCACGCGCCTGACCAACGCGGGCTTTACCGAAGCCAACGTGGCCATTCAGGGCACGGACCGCATCCTGGTTGAGATCCCGGATGTGGACGACCCCGAGGAGGTCGCCCGCATCATCGGCACCCCGGCCCACCTGGAGTTCCGCGATCCCAACGGCAACGTGGTGGTCGAGGGCAAGGACATCCAGGCCGCCGGTGTGCAGTACGCCAACGATGAGCAAACCCTCTATGGCGTCGGCTTCTCGCTGAACGCCGAGGGCGCCAGGGCCTTTGAAAACGCCACCCGCGATTTCCTGGGCCAGGCCATCTCCATCTACCTGGATGACGAGCTGATTTCCGCCCCCACGGTGCAGGCCGTGATCGCCGGCGGCAACGGCATCATCACCGGCTCCAGCAGCGAATCCTCTGAGGATTCCTACAACTGGGCCCGCAACCTGGCCATGCTGATCCAGTCCGGCGCGCTGCCGATGGACATTGCCGAGGTTGAAACCCGCGCCATTTCCGCCACCCTGGGCATCGAGGCTATCGACGGCGCCGTGATCGCCGGCATCGTGGGCCTGGCCCTGGTGCTGATCTTCATGCTGGTGATGTACCGCCTGCCCGGCGTGGCCGCGGACATGGCCCTGCTGATCTATGTGCTGATCGTGTTCTACGCCCTGGCCATCACCGGCGCGCAGCTGACGCTGCAGGGCATCGCCGGTATCCTGCTGGGCATCGGCATGGCGGTTGACGCCAACGTGGTCATCTTTGAGCGCTTCCGCGAAGAGCTCAAGGAGGGCCGCACGCCCCTCAACGCCGTGAAGTTCGGCTTCCGCAACGCGGGCCGCGCCGTGCTGGATTCCAACGTGACCACCCTGATCGCCGCTGTCGTGCTGATGATCTTCGGCACCGGCACCATCAAGGGCTTCGCCACCACGCTGATGATCAGCATCATCGCGTCCTATTTCACCGCGGTTCTGATCACGCGCGGCCTGCTGATTCTGATCTGCAAGCTGGGCATCAACAACCGCAAGGCCTATACGCGCTAAGAGGAGGGAACGAGCATGAAAAAGACGTTTACCGGAAATACGCGCCTGTTCCTCTGCATCTCCGGCGCCATTATCGTCGTCGCGCTGATCATGCAGATCGCCGGCGTGGGCCTGAATTTGGGCATTGACTTCACCGGGGGCTCCATTCTGAATTATTCCGTGGGCGAGGATTACGACGTCAACGACGTCGAGAAGGTTCTGAACGCCTCCGGCTACACCGACAACCAGATCACCAAGGCCGCGCCCTCCGCCGCGTCCCGGGCGCTGCAGGCGGAGCTGGCCGAGGCTGCCCAGGCCGCTGAGGAAGCCGCCACCGAGACCGCCGAGGCGGCCGAGGAAGCCGCCACCGAGACCGTCGAGGCCACCGAAGAAGCCGCCACCGAGACCGTCGAGGCCGCCGAGGAAGCCGCCACCGAGACCGCCGAGTCGGCTGAAGAAGCCGCCACCGAGACCGCCGAGGCGGCTGAGGACGCCGCCACCGAGACCGCTGAGGAAGCGGTTGAGGAAGCTGCCGAGCCCGCCGCGTCCATTTTGGACACCGACAAGTCCGGCATCGTCGCCGACGGCCTGACCGACCTGCAGATCCGCCTGAAGCTGGCGGACGCCACCGCGGGCATGGAAGACGTCGTGAAGTCCGCCGTCGCGGGCGTGGTTTCCGGCGCGAATGAGACCGGCTACCGCACCGCCACCAACATGGAGATCAGCAACCTGGGCTATGAGCTGACCTATGCGGGCGGCAACATCATCGAGTTCGATATGGGCGGCGATTTCGACAAGGAAGCCGTCCAGAGCGCCGTGACCAAGGCTTTGGAGGACGGCGGCTACAAGCTGACCGACATACTGTTCGTCAAGTACGACGCCGAGGCGGAGGCCGCCGCGCTGGCCGAGGCCGAAGCCGCCGCGCAGGCCGCGGCCGAGGAAGCTGAAGCGACCACCGAGGAAACAGCCGAGGAAACAGCCGAGGAAACAGCCGAGGAAGCTGCCGAGGAAGCTGCCGAGGAAGCTGCCGAGGAAGCAACCGAAGAAGCTGCTGAGGAAGCAACCGAAGAAGCAGTTGAAGGAGCCGCCGAGGAAACCGGCAGCAACCTGCGCATCCTCATCAACATGGACGACGTCACCAGCCAGGTGCGCGCCCAGCTGGAGCAGGAGATGACCGCGAAGTACCCGAATTTCCGCTTCGTGTCCATCGACCACGTCAGCGCCATCGCGGGCCACGACCTGCTTTCCAACGCCGTCAAGGCGTTGCTGATCGCCTTCGTGTGCATGCTGATCTATATCGCCATTCGGTTCAGCGCGCTCTCCGGCGCGGCTGCGCTGTTCGCGCTGGTGCATGACATACTGATCATGTGCGCGTTCATGGTGTTCTTCCGCGGCTTCTTCCAGGTGAACAGCCCGTTCATCGCCGCAATTCTGACCATCGTGGGTTACTCCATCAACAATACCATCATCATCTTCGACCGCATCCGCGAGACCCGCGCGAAGCCGGGCTACACGCAGGTGGACATGATGGATGTCGTGGAGGTCTCCGTCGCCAGCACTCTGTCGCGTACCATCAACACCACGCTGACCACGCTGTTTACGCTGGTGTGCCTGTATATCTTCGGCGTGTCCTCCATCAAGGAGTTCGCGTTCCCGCTGCTGGTGGGTATGCTGGCCGGTACCTATTCCTCCGTGCTGCTCAGCGGGCAGGTCTGGGCCATGTGGGATAAGAAGCTGTCCGCCAACAAGGCGAAGAAGGCATAATTTCACAAAATCGCCAGAATTAGGAATCGACGAGAGCCGGTTCCTAATTCTTTCATTTCACCTGAAAAAAGGGGCACAAAAAGGAACCAGACATGCTGAAATACAAGCTGCGCGCCGACGAATTGACTTCCTTTCCGCGCCCGGAGAACATGCCGGAGGCGCTGTACAGGCTGCTGGCCGGGCGGGGCGTCGCCTCCGCGGAGGCCGCCGCGGCGTTTCTGAACCCGGGGCCGGACAGCCTGCGCGATCCCTTTGAGCTGAACGACATGGCCGCTGCGGCCGGGCGGATCAAGGCCGCCGTGGACGGAAAAGAGGTCATCTGCGTTTATGGCGATTATGACGTGGACGGGGTGTGCGCCTCGGCCATCCTTTCGGGCTATCTCACCGCCCTGGGCGCGGATGCGCGGGTCTATCTGCCCTCCCGCCACAGCGAGGGCTACGGGCTGAACGAGGCCGCCATCCGCAAGATTGCGCTTTGGGCGAAGCTGCTGGTGACGGTGGACTGCGGCGTGACCAGCGTGGCGCTGGTGGCGCTGGCGAAGCAGCTGGGCATGGATGTGATCGTCACCGACCACCACCGGCCCGCCGAGGCGCTGCCGGACTGCCCGGTGGTCAACCCTCTGCTGGGCGGCTATGCCTTTGCGTCGCTGTGCGGCGCGGGCGTGGCCTGGAAGCTGGTGTGGGCGCTGGGGGGCAGGGACGCGGCCATGCCCTGGGTGGACGTGGCGGCGCTGGCCACGGTGGCGGACGTGGTGCCCCTGACCGGGGAGAACCGCGCCATCGTGCGCATGGGGCTGGACGCCATCAACCGGGCCCCCAGGACGGGCGTCGCCGCGCTGATCGGGGCGGCGGGGTTGACGGGAAAGCGCATCACCTCCACGTCCATCGCCTTCCAGCTGGCCCCCAGGCTGAATGCGGGCGGCAGGCTGGGCTCGGCGCAGCGCTCCCTGGACCTGGTGCTGGCCCGGGAGCCCGCCCTGGCGCACAGGCTGGCTATGGAACTGGAGGAAGAAAACACCCGCCGGAGGACCGTGGAGGCGCAGATCCTGCGCCAGGCCCAGGCGCAGCTGGAGGACTTTGATTTCCTCGCCCACCGGGCGCTGATCCTGGCGGGCAGGGACTGGAACCCCGGGGTTATCGGGCTGGCGGCCTCTCGGCTGGTGGAGCAGTACCACTATCCCGTGATCCTGCTTTCGGATCAGGGGGACAAAATGACCGGCTCCTGCCGCAGCATCGAGGGCGTGGACATTCACGCCGCGCTGACGGGCTGCGCCGACACCCTGGTGAAGTTCGGCGGGCACAGGCAGGCGGCGGGGCTCACGCTGCTGCCGGACAGGCTGGAGGACTTTGTCCGCGCCATGGATGCCTGGCTGACGGAAAATGTCGCGCCGGAGGCCTATATCCCCGTCCAGGAGTACGACGCGCCGCTGGATTTTGAAAGCGTCACGTCGGGTTTCGTCGCCGCGCTGGAGGACCTGCAGCCCACGGGCTTCGGCAATCCCGCGCCGCTGTTCCGCGCCTCGGCAGAGGTGGTGGAGGCCCGCGCCGTGGGGGCGGAGGGCGCGCATTTGAAGCTGACGCTGGCCCAGGGCGGGCACCGGCTGGGTGGCATCGCCTTTCGGGAGGGGTCCCGGGCGGGGCAGCTGTCCGGCAGCGTGGACGCGCTGTTTGCCGTGGAGATGAACGCCTGGATGGGCCGCAGCGAACCGCAGCTACAGGTGAAGGCGCTGGCGGACGCGGACGTGGACGGGCGCCTGCGGTCAAAACTTGCGGATGAATCCGCCCTGCAATGCGAATTCTTAACAGAGATATTCTATAATAAAAAAATCCCCCCCGAGATAAGGGACGCGCCGGAAATCGACGATGAGACGCTGGCGGACTGGCTGCGTAAGCGGCCCCAGGGCACGCTGGTTTTGACCTTTGATATCGCCGCGACGCAGCGCCTCATGCAGCTGTGCGCCAGCTGCCCGCCGGATCTCTGCCTGGGCGAGCTGCCCGCGGATCCCCGGGCGTTCAACGCAGTGTGCGTCTGTCCCGCAAAGGGACGCGTGCCGCGAAGCTATGACCGGCTGGTGCTGGCGGGGATACCGGCAGAGGCCGCGCCCGAGGCGGGCGGCGCGCAGGTGTTTCGCCTTGCGGGCTGTGGCGGCCCGGGGGGTGTGATGCCGGATATCGACGGGCTTCGCCTTGCCTACAGGGCCGCCATGCGCGTGGTGCGCAGGCCGGTTTGGTGCCTGTCGCTGGCGCAGCTGGCCTATATGACCGCCGAGGAGGCGGCGACGGACGATGCCGCCGCGCAGGGACCCGTGAGTACCCCCGCCGCCGCGGCGGCGATCCTGGCCATGGCGGATATGGGATTGTTTGAGCTGGATATGAATTCGCGCCCCGTCGCCCTGCGGCGGCTGGCGCGGGCCAAGGCCAGCCCGGAGCAGAGCGCGGTGTGGCGCGTCATGCAGCGCTGGCGGGAGAAGGAACGCGCGCAACAGGATGCTTGAAAGGAGGCTCGCACATGTCTGAAGGAAATCTGCGCCCCTATATCGGGCCGGAGGAACTGATTTCGCGGATTCGAAAATACCACCCGGACGACGACATGGACATGGTACAGCGGGCCTATGAATACGCGGAAAAGGCCCACGAGGGCCAGGTCCGCAAGTCCGGCGACCCCTATTTCAGCCACCCGCTGGCGGTGGCTGTGATCCTCACGGACCTGATGCTGGACGCCACCACCATCGCCGCCGGCCTGCTGCACGACTGCGTGGAGGACGTGGAGGGCTGCACGCTGGACGGCATCCGTTCGCTGTTCGGCGAAGAGGTGGCGCTGCTGGTGGACGGCGTGACCAAGCTGAGCCAGCTGAATTTCGCCAACCGCGAGGAGGCCCAGGCGGAGACGCTGCGCAAGATGTTCCTGGCCATGGCCAAGGATATCCGCGTGGTGCTGATCAAGCTGGCGGACCGGCTGCACAACATGCGCACGCTGAAATGGCAGAAGCCGGAGCGCCAGGTGCCCATCGCCCGGGAGACGCTGGATATCTACGCGCCGCTGGCCCACCGGCTGGGCGTGTACACGGTGAAGTGGGAGCTGGAGGATCTGTCCCTGCGCTATCTGGACCCGGACGGCTACTATGAGCTGGTGCGCCTGGTGGGCATGAAGCGCGAGGAGCGGGAGCAGCTGATCGCCCAGGTCACCCAGGAACTCAAGGGGCGGCTCAGCGAGGCGGGCATACGCTGCGAAATCGACGGACGGCCCAAGCACTTCTATTCCATCTATAAAAAGATGAAGAGCCAGAACAAGTCCTTCGACCAGATTATGGACCTGATCGCCGTGCGTGTGCTGGTGAACACCAAGCAGGACTGCTATTTCGCGCTGGGCATCGTGCATACCATCTGGCCGCAGGTGCCGGGCCGGTTCAAGGACTACATCAGTATGCCCAAGGCCAATATGTACCAGTCGCTGCACACCACCGTAGTCAACCAGGGCAGGCCCTTCGAGGTGCAGATTCGCACCTTTGAGATGCACCGCACGGCGGAATACGGCATCGCAGCCCACTGGCGCTACAAGGAGGGCAAGGCCGCCGACGAGCTGGATACCAAGCTCAGCTGGCTGCGCCGCATACTGGATTGGCAGTCCGATGCCAAGGACCCCGGCGATTTCAGCGAGCTTTTGAAATTCGACCTGTTTGCCGACGAGGTTTTCGTGTTCACGCCCCGGGGCGACGTGGTTTCGCTGCCCAGGGGGGCCACGCCGCTGGACTTCGCCTATCGCATCCATTCCGCGGTGGGCAACCGCTGCATTGGCGCGAAGGTGAACGGGCGCATTGTGCCCCTGGCCCATCAGCTGGAGACCGGGGATTTCGTGGAGGTCATGACCTCGTCCTCCTCTCACGGCCCGTCCCGGGACTGGCTGAACATCGTCAAGACCAGCGAGGCCAAGGCCAAGATTCGCGCGTGGCTCAAGAAGGAGCAGCGGGACGAAAACATCGTCCATGGCCGGGAGCTGCTGGAGCGGGAGGCCAAGCGGCTGGGCTACAGCATGTCCCAGCTGAACAAGCCGCAGCTGGTGGAATCGCTGTACAAGCGCTATTCCGTGCAGAGCTATGACGATGTCTGCGCCATGGTGGGCTTCGGCGGGCTGAGTACCGTGCAGGTGCTGAACCGGCTGATTGACGAATACAAAAAGACCAACAAGCTGGAGGAACCCCCCGCCATCCCGCCGGAGCAGCTCCCGGAGCCGCCCCGCAAGAGCTCCAGCAGCAGCTCCAACGGCGTGATCGTGAAGGGCGAAAGCGGTATGCTGGTTCGCTTTGCCAAGTGCTGCTCCCCCCTGCCGGGAGACAAGATCATCGGCTATATCACCCGCGGGCGCGGGGTTTCGGTCCACCGGGCGGACTGCGTCAGCCTCAAGGACCCGGGCGTGGAGCAGGGCCGGCTGATCGAGGTCGACTGGGAGGACCGGGATTCCGGCGGCACCTATGAGGCGGAGATCCGCATCGTGTGCTACAACCGCACGGGCCTGCTGGCGGAGCTGTCGGTGCTGTTCGCCTCCATGGAGGTGCCTGTCAGCGCCATTTCCGCCCATACCCTCAAGGACAGCACCTTCCTGTTCCACATCTCGCTGGTCATCAAGACCACCCAGCAGCTGGCCAAGATCATCCGGGAGCTGAACAAGTGGCCGGATATCATCGAGGTCAGCAGGGTGAACGGCTGATCCCGGCTTCAAAGGAGGTTGTTTATGCGCTGCGTCATACAGAAGGTCACCCGCGCCGAGGTGTCGGTGGCGGGGGAGAGCGTGGGCAGAATAGGGGACGGCTATATGGTGCTGGTGGGCGCGCAAACGGGCGACACCGAGGCCGACGCCCGCTATTGCGCGGAAAAGATCGCGGGCCTGCGGGTGTTTGAGGACGAAAACGACAAGATGAACCTTTCGCTGGCCGACGTGGGCGGCAGCGTGCTGCTGGTCAGCCAGTTCACGCTGCTGGCGGACGCGCGCCACGGCCGCAGGCCGGACTTCATACAGGCCGCCCGGCCCGAGGTGGCCGAGCCGCTGTGCGAGCTGGTGAAGCGACTCATCGAGGAAAAGGGCGTACACGTCGAAACCGGGCGCTTTCGCACCCATATGCAGGTGTCCCTGGTCAACGACGGCCCGGTGACGATCCTGCTGGACAGCAAAAAGGGCTTCTGATCCGCCGGGAAGGGGCGGATCGGAGGTTGCTTGCAATAAAATCATCACAAGAAGGAAACGAAAATGATCAAACGGATACTGATGCTGATGCTGTGCCTGGCGCTGCTGGGCGGCTGCACCGTGCTGGCGGAGGAGGCTGCGGAGGCCATGGAGACGCCGGAGCCCATACCCGCGCCCACCGTGGAAGTGCTGGCGGAGCGCTATTTTGAATCGCTGGCGGATTTGGAGATCGGCACCGCGGGCGCTTCGCTCAAGACCGCGGAGGCGGCGGAGCGGGTGTGCGCCTTTGCCGTGGAATACGCGCTGTACAACCCCGAGGTGGACGCGCTTCGCGCCAACCTGCTCGAGGCACTTGAGGCCATGGACGATGCGCGGCAGGAGGCGTTCTGGCAGGGCTTTTGCGCCGTGCGCGCGCTGCTGGACGACTGCCTGGACGACTGGGAGGCCAACCGCCCCCTGTTTGAGGACGCCGGCGCGGCGGAGGCGATGGATGAAGTGATGTACGACCCGCTGAACCGCCTGAGCTGGCAGAACCTGCGGGACCACACGCTGACCCTGGGCAACGAGCCGGCGGCATAAGGCTCTGCTCATCGCCGCGATAATATTTCAGATGGAGAGAGCGCTATGAGCCTCGAAATAACCCGCGTTTTGTGCGGCATGATTCGGGAAAACGCCTATGTCGTCTCCGTGGCCGGGCGGCGGGACTGCGCCGTCATCGACCCCGGGGACGATTTCCCCGCGCTGAAGCGCGCCGTGGGCGAAAGGCAGCTGGGCGCGATCCTGCTGACCCACGGCCACTTCGACCACATCCTCGGGGCGGGCCCGCTGGCGCGGGAAACCGGCGCGCCGGTATATGTGGCGGCGGAGGACGCCGAGATGCTGGGCGACGCGCGGCTGAACGGGTACGCGCACCTGATGGGCGTGCATGAGATGCCCGGCCCGGCGCTTCAGCCGCGGGCCTATGGCGAACGGCTGTCGGTATGCGGCATGACGTTTGACATACTGCGCACCCCGGGCCACTCGAAGGGCTCTGTGTGCCTGTATCTGGCCGGGGAGGGCGTGCTGTTCAGCGGCGACACGCTGTTTTGCGCGGGCTATGGACGCCTGGACCTGCACGGCGGCGACGCGGGGGCCATGCTGCAATCGCTGAAAGCGCTGTTTGAGCTGCCCGGCGGGGTCAAGGTCCTGTCCGGCCACGGCGAGGCCACCACCATCGGAGAAGAAAGGGCGCGCTACCGGCTATGATTTGGATACGCACCGACGAACCCCGCTTTTTTTCCGACCTGGGCGACGTGCTGCGCCTGTTTTACGGCGATGTGCAGATCAGCCTGGAGGCGGGTGAGACCGTCTTTGAACACCGCTTCACCGAATCGGACGGCCTCTGGACGGACTGCTGGGTATCCCAGGGGCAGCAGAGTTCACTCTCCCGGCCGGCGCGGGCCGGCTCTGAGGTGGAGGTCAAGCGCCTGCGCAAGCGGCAGATCAAGCAGGCGCTGTACAACCTGCTCCGGCAGCTCACGGGGATGCGCCCGCCCTGGGGCAGCCTGACCGGCATCCGCCCCACGCGGCTCCTGTACGAGGCCATGGAGGCAGGCATGACGCTGGACGAGGCCGTGGCTCACGTGACCGAGGTCTACGACGTGACCGAGGATCGGGCGGCGCTGCTGGGGGAAATCGCCCGTATGCAGCGCGGGCTGCGCGAGGCCGGGCCGGGCCGGTTCGACCTGTATATCGGCATCCCCTTCTGCCGCACCCGCTGCTCCTACTGCTCCTTTTCATCCGGGGAGATCGGGGACGGAAGTCTGGTGGGGCCCTATGTGGCGGCACTGCTGCGGGAGATCGACCTCTGCCGGGCATTGATGGACCGCGCCGACATGTCCCTGCGCGCGGGGTACATCGGCGGCGGCACGCCCACGGCCATCCCCTGCGGCGATCTGGAGCGCATCCTCACCGCGGCGCAGTCGGCGTTCCCCGGGGCCGTGGAGTGGACCGTGGAGGCGGGCAGGCCGGACACCATCGACCGGGAGAAGCTGGAGATGCTCAAGAGCAGGGGCGTGGGCCGCATATCCGTCAACCCTCAGACCTTCAGCGACGATACGCTGCGGCGCATCGGGCGGGCCCACACCGGCGCGGACACCGTGGCCGCCTATGAGCTTGCGCGCAAGCTGGGCTTTGAGGACATCAACATGGACATCATCGCCGCCCTGCCTGGAGAGGGCGTGGCAGAGTTTGCCCATACCCTGGACGTGGTGGAGGCCCTGTCCCCCGACAGCGTGACGGTCCATTCGCTGGCCATCAAGCGCTCCAGCCGCCTGCACGAGCAGCTGGCAGTGGCCGGGGACGGCTATGGCCAGGTGACCCGCGAGGGCGCGGCGGAGATGATCGCGATGGCCCGCGCGCGCCTGATGGACGGGGGCTGGCGGCCCTATTACCTCTACCGGCAAAAGTATATGGCGGGGAACCTGGAAAACGTGGGCTACGCGAAGCCAGGCAAGGCCTGCCTGTACAACATCGGCAACATGGAGGAGACCGTCAGCGTGCTGGCGCTGGGCGCGGGAGCCATCACGAAGTGGCTGTTCGACCGGGCCCTGCGGATTGAGCGCGCGCCCAACGTGCGCAACATCGGCGAATATATCGCCCGCGTGGATGAAATGGTTGAAAGAAAGCGCAGCATCATTTTTTCTGACAAATCGGAGGCGACCCGTTCATGCAATCCCGAGTGAGGCGCGGCGGCTTTTTCAGCGACTGGCGCAGGGTGGCGGCGCTGGCCGCGGTCGGCGGCGTGCTGCTGGCGGCGCTGCTGATCCTCCTGCTGCACCTTTCGCAGCCCAAGCAGACGGTGGAAGAAGCGCCGAACCCCGTCGCCACCATCACCATGCGCGATGGCAAGCGGATGCGCTTTGAGCTGTACCCGAAGCAGGCGCCCAACACGGTGGCGAACTTCATCTCTCTGGCCAACGGCGGCTTTTACGATGGCCAGCAGTTCTTCCGCGTGGTGGCGGGCGTGTTCATACAGGGCGGCGACCCCAACAACGACGGCACCGGCGATCCCGGTTATGCCATCTATGGCGAGTTTGAGGAGAACGGCTTTGAAAACCCCATCTCCCACATGCGCGGGGCCATTTCCATGTGCCGGCAGAGCGGCTACGACACGGCGGGCAGCCAGTTCTTCATCATGCAGGGCAGCTATCCCGAATACGACGGCAGCTATGCCGCCTTCGGCAGCGCGGCCGACGAGGCGAGCCTGGCGGCGCTGGACGCCATCGCCTCCGAGCCCACGGACAGCAGCTATCTGCCGCTGACCCGACAGGTGATTTCCACCATCCGCGTGAATACCTTCGAGGTGGATTATCCCGAACCTGAAAAGCTTGAACGAGAATGATCAATGCGAGGAGGAAAATTCCATGAGCAATCCCATTGTCACCATCGAAATGGAAAACGGCGGCGTCATCAAGGCCGAGCTGTATCCCGAAATCGCGCCCAATACCGTGGCCAACTTTGTCACCCTGGTGGCCTCCGGCTTCTATGACGGCCTGATCTTCCACCGCGTGATCCCCGGCTTCATGATCCAGGGCGGCGATCCCCAGGGCACAGGCATGGGCGGCCCCGGCTATTCCATCAAGGGCGAGTTCGCCCGCAACGGCTTTAAGCAGAACAATCTGAAGCACAGCCGCGGCGTGCTGTCCATGGCCCGCAGCATGATGCCCAATTCCGCGGGCAGCCAGTTCTTCATCATGCACGCCGACGCGCCCCACCTGGACGGCGATTACGCCGCCTTTGGCAGGGTGACGGAGGGCATGGATGTGGTGGACGCCATCGCCGCCACGCGCACCGGCTTCCAGGACCGCCCCGTGACCGAGCAGAAAATCAGGCGGGCCACCGTGGATACCTTCGGCGAGAAGTACACTGTGCAGAAGTACGGAAGATAAGCCCGTTTCAGCAAGCGGCACCCGGCCTGTCGTCAGGCCGGGCGCTCAGAGCGCTGACAAGGCCCGCAAACACAAAATCCCCGCCGATCAAGGAGCATCGGCGGGGATTTTTGCTTGCCGCGCTGGCATCGCCCGCAAAATGCGGTCATTTTCGGCCCGGCCTGTCGTCAGGCCGGGCACTGCGTATGCCGCCGGAGCCCTTCGACCCACGCCGCCGCCCCGGCCGCGTCAGGGCACTCCAGCGTGACGCTGGCCTTGGGCGCGAGGCGGTCCAGCAGCGCAAGCAGCCCGGCTATGTCGATGGTCCCGCCGCCCGGCGGGTTGTGTTCGTCCCAACCGCCGTGGTTGTCGTGCAAATGGACGTGGGACAGGAAGGGCGCCAGCGCCTCCACCCAGGCGGACAGGGGCCGAGGGGAGGCGACGTTGGCGTGGCCCACGTCCAGACAGAAGCGGGCGCGGGGGTCGTTCACGGCCTCAAGCATCCGAGCCAGGGAGCGCGGGTCCTCGTCCAGCACGTTTTCCACCAGCAGCTCAAAGTCCGCGCCCTGCTTTTCAAGAAATTCCCGCCAGAATTCCGCGGAGCGCGCCTCGAACCACTCCGGGAAGTACACCCGGGGGATGAAGCCGGAGTGGGCCACCATGCGCCGGATGCCATAGCCCCGGGCGATATCCGCAGCGCGGCACAGCCTTTGCATGGCCAGCGCCCGGGCCGCGGGGTCGATGGCACAGGGGAACAGCTCTGCGAAGGGGGCGTGCAGCACCCGCCCCGGGGCCACGGCCAGCTGCCCGCGAACCGCCGCGTCCCATTGGGGAAAGCCCTCGTCCATATTCGCCGCCGTGCAAAACGCGTCGATTTCAAGACCCAATCCATGCTCCGCCGCCAGGCGCGGCGCGTCCTCCGACAGCGTCGCCAGCAGCCATTGCCGCCCCGCCATGCCCAAAGCCCTCCTGTATGGTGTCCCATACATTATACTACAGCCGCGCCGCCGGGGACAAGGGCCGACGGGTTGCAAACTTAAAGCGCGGCTGATACAATAAAGCAGTCGCAAAGCCTCGACAAGGATGGGAGAGACATATGACCAAGAAGCTGATCGTGGCCGAGAAGCCCTCCGTGGGCCGGGATATCGCCCGGGTGCTGGGCGTGAAGGGCCGGGGAGAGGGCTGCCTGTTGGGCGAGGAATATGTGGTGACGTGGGCCATCGGCCACCTGGTTTCGCTGTGCGAGCCGGGGGAGACGGACGCGCGCTGGGTGAAGTGGAGCATGGACGATCTGCCCATGCTGCCCGAGCGCATCCCCCTGAAGGTGCTGCCGGGCACCAAGAGCCAGTTTGCCGTGGTGAAGAAGCTGATGCTGGACAAGCAGTTCGACAGCCTGATCTGCGCCACGGACTCCGCCAGGGAGGGCGAGCTGATCTTTCGGTACATCTATCAGATGGCGGGCTGCAAGAAGCCGGTGGAGCGGCTGTGGATATCCTCCATGACGGACGCGGCCATCAAGCAGGGCTTTGCCCAGCTGAAGCCCGCCGCCTTCTATGATTCGCTGTATGAGAGCGCGCGCTGCCGCAGCGAGGCGGACTGGCTGGTGGGCATGAACGCCTCCCGGGCCTTTTCGCTGGCCTACGACGCCCACCTGTCCGTGGGAAGGGTGCAGACGCCCACGCTGAATCTGATCGTAAAGAGAGACATGGAGATCGAGCGCTTCGTACCCACGGACTACTGGGAGATTCGAGCCGATTTTGGCGATTACGAGGGCCTTTGGCAGAACCCCGAGACCCGGGACACCCGCTGCATGGACGAGGCGCAGGCCAGGGCTGTCTGCCAGGCGGTGACGGGCGGGGAGGGGACCGTGCGGGAGAGCCGGCGGGATCGCAAACAGGTGCCGCCGCCCCAGCTGTACGATTTGACCAGCCTGCAACAGGAGGCCAATCGGAAGCTGGGCTTTTCCGCGGACAAGACGCTCAAGACGGCCCAGGCGCTGTATGAGACCCACAAGCTGATCACCTATCCCCGCACGGACAGCCGGTACCTGCCGGACGACATGAAGCCCAGGATCGCCGCGACGCTCAAGCGGCTGCCCGCGGCCTATCAGGATTTCGTGAACGCGCCGGAGCTGAACTGGGGCCTGAAGTCCAAGCGCTTTTACGACAATGCCAAGATCAGCGACCACCACGCCATCGTGCCCACGGAAAAGACGGCGAACTCCGCGTCGCTGACGCGGGACGAGGCGATGCTGTTCGACATGATCGCCCGGCGGCTGATCGCGGCCCACTATCCCAATTACGAGTATGAGGCGGCGAAGGTGATCACCCAGGTGGGACAGCACAGCTTCAAATCCACCGGAGCTATGCCGCTGGCGGAGGGCTGGCGGGCGCTGTACCGCGGCGACAAGGCCGAGGACGACAGGGAGCCGCCGCTGCCCAGGCTGGCCGTGGGGGACGCGCGCCGGGTGGAGAAGGCGACGGTGAAGGCATTAAAGACCAAGCCCCCCGCGCCCCACACGGACGCCTCGCTGCTGAAGCTGATGGAGAACGCGGGCCGGGATATCGAGGACGAGGCGCTGCGGGAGCAGATGAAGTCCTCCGGCCTGGGCACCCCGGCCACCCGCGCCGCCACCATCGAGCGGCTCATCGACGTGGGCTATGCCCGGCGGCAGGGCAAGACCATTCTGTCCACCGAAAAGGGACGGCAGCTGATCGCCGTGGTGCCGGAGCAGATCGCCTCCGCCGTCACAACGGGCAAGTGGGAAAAGTTTTTGAGCGACATGGCCGGCCAGCGGGACGAGGCGCAGCGCAGCGCGAAGTCCGACCGCTTCATGGACGGCATACGCCGGTTCTCCGTGTTTCTGGTGGAGGCGGCGAAGAACGGCCCGGCGGTGAAGTTTGAAAGGGAAGCGCCCGCAAAGAAAAAGACCGCCCGGCGCACGGGCGGCGCGCGCAAGAAGCGCACGGGCGGCAAAAAGGCGGAAAAGTAAGCGGCATATGCGGAAAGCGGCCCCATCGCGCCCCGTAAGCGCCGTTTGAGGCCGCGCAGGCGGCAAGGCCCGCTACCGGCCCTTGCCGGAGGAGGCTTCGTCCCTGGCCTCCGCGACATGGGCGCGGCCCTTTTGGGGAGCGCGGCCCTGCCGGGAAAGCGCGTTCCGCTCCCAGAAAACGCCGTCCTCATAGCCCTGTATCCGCGCGTCTGAGGCCGCGGCCTCCAGGCGCTGCTCCGCCCACAGGCAGTACTGCGCCTCGATTTCGATGCCCAGATAATGGCGGTTCAGCTTCCGGGCCACCACGCTGGTGGTGCCCGAGCCGAGGAAGGGGTCAAGCACGGTATCGCCGGGATTGGAGCTGGCCAGCATCAGCCTGGCCACCAGCTTTTCGCTCTTCTGGGTGGGATGCGCCGTGTTTTCCGGCATCGACCAGAAGGGAATGGTGATGTCGTCCCAGAAATTGGAGGGACAGGTATCCCGGAAATTCCCGTCTTCCGTCTCCGCCCAGCCCTTGGGCTGTCCGTTTTCGCGGTAGGGGGCGAGGACACGCCGCCGGGTCTTTACGGCGTCGAGGTTGAAGGTGTAGCCGTCGCCCCTGGTGGCGAACCATATGTCCTCAAGAGCGTTTTTCCAGTTGGACCCGGCCCCGCGGCCCTTTTCCCGCTGCCAGGTGATGCGGTTCCTGACGTTGAAATAATCGCCCAGCACCCGCCCGATGATCAGGCTCGACTGCCAATCGCAGCACACATAGATGGAGCCACCGGGCCGGAGCAGGGGATGGAGCAGCGACAGCCAGCTTCGGGTGTACGCCTCGTAGTCCCCGGGCTTTTTTCTGGCAAACGTGCCTTCGCCGAAGGTCTTTGTCAGGTTGTAGGGCGGATCGGCGATGATCAGATCCACGCTCTGCTCCGGCAGCAGCGGGCACACGGCAAAGCTGTCGCCCAGGACCGTGCGGTCCAGTACGGCGCGAAGGTCGCTCACGGGGGCGTCGATTGAGATGCACCGCGCGAGGTATTCGGCTCCCTGGGAGACGGGGGTATCCATCGTCCTGTTCCGGGGCGCTTTTTGCTTTGGCATGTTTTTCCCTCTTTTGCTGACATATGCATGGGCCCACGCAGCATTTTATCACATCCGCGCCCGGCGCACAACCGACAATTCCGCCTCGCGAAAAAAAGAGCGCCGCCACTTGCGTTTTGGATAAATATGCGCTATATTGTTTTCAGTTCACAAGCGACGGGCATCCGGCCCGGAAAGGATATCTGCCTATGAAAAAGCTGTTGCGATACGCCCTGTGTCTGCTGGCGCTTGCGGGGCTTTCGGCGCTGACCGGGCCCGCGGCGCGGGCGGAGGCGGCGGAGCTGTCGGAATGGACGGTCATGATGTACATGTGCGGCTCTGACCTGGAATCCCAGAACGCGCTGGCGAGCTACAACCTGCGGGAGATCGCCTCCATGTGGTTCCCGTCGAAGGTGGCGGTGAACCAGGAGACGGGCATTGAGCTGGTGGACTGGCAGGCCAAAGGCGTCAATGTGCTGGTAGAGACCGGCGGAGCGCGGCAGTGGCACAGCATGGAGATGAACGAAAAAGGGCTTTCGCTGGGCGTGGACATTGCCACGGACCGCTTGCAGCGCTATGCCTTTGAAGTGGCGTACGATGAGGAGCAATACGGCTTTAAACCAAAGCTGGAGCTGGTGGACGAGCAGCCCCTGGCCAGCATGTCCGCGCCGGAAACCCTGTCGGACTTCATACAATGGGCCCAGCGGTCCTATCCGGCGAAGAAGTACATGCTTTTGCTGTGGGACCACGGCGGCGGCAGCCGCACGGGGCTTTTTGTGGATGAGCTGTTTGACAACGACGTCATGTACCTTTATCAGCTGGAGCAGGCCCTTGCGGGGGGCGGCGTGTATTTTGAGCTGGTCGCCATCGATGCCTGCCTGATGTGCAGCCTGGAGACGGCCCAGATTCTCGCGCCGTATGCGAATTTCATGGTCGCCTCGGAGGAGGTGGCCGCGGGCTACGGCAGTGCTTTTTCGGAGTGGATGTATGAGCTTTACCGCGATCCGGGCTGCAACGGGCAGCTGCTGGGCTGCGAATTTTGCGACGCGGCGCAGAGAAAGTATGCCGAGAAGGGCGATACCCTGTCGGAGACGCAGCTGACGTATTCGCTGATCGATTTGGAGTATATTGACGAGGTTGGCCGCGGCTTTGATCGGTTGTTTGAATATGTGGGGCGGCTCTACGAGAGCATGCCCACGCGGTTCAACGTGCTGTTCAACTATCTGAGCGACGCGGAGCGATACGGCACCGAGGATATAGACATGATCGATATCGGCAGCTTTCTCTACAACGAGGATACGATTTCGCTGCTGGACGCCGATTGCCGCAACGCCCTTGCCAGCGCGCTGGACAATGCCGTGTCCTACAACATCAAGGGCAGCGGCAGGAGCAAATCAAAGGGGCTGTCCTTCTGCTTCGCGCCGGAGATGACGCCCGAGGAGCTGGACATCTACGAAAAGAATTGCAAAAACGCGCCGTATTTGGCGCTGCTGGATGCCGTCAATGCCGATTGGAGCGCGCCGGACTGGGTATATGAAAGCACGCGGAGGCTGACGCAGATCGAGGAAATCCCGGATTATCGGTTGGGGATGGAGCTGTCCCGGGATGATCATGGGCTGCCCCGGCTGAAGATTACCAATCAGTCCAGCCGTATGCTCAATTGCAAGTACAACCTCTATTTTGAGGACGAGGATACGGGGCAGATCTGCGAGCTGGGAAACACCGTCGCGCTGGTTGAGGTGGACAGGGAGGCCATGGAATTCTGGTACGCGATGGATACCAACGGGCATTGGCCCACCATGGAGGGTGAGCCGTGCTGCGCGTACCTGATCGATCTGTTGGAGGATCAGTCCCTGTATAACGTGCCGGTGCAGATCGGGACCAATGTCCTCAACCTCCGCATGATGGCCGTTTCGAATTACGACGAGGACAGCGACGAGCTGATATATGAATATGAGGCGATCGGGCTGTGGCAGGGCTACAACAAGGAGACGCGGATGCCCAGCCGCTCCGTCATATCCTTCAACCAGATGCAGGGACAGGAGTTCCGGCTGCTGTACCCTGTGAACAAGGAGAACGACGCGCAGCGCGATTATTATATCACCAGCGCCCCCTTGACGCTGTACCGCTCTATCGAAGTGGAATATGCCCCCCTGCCCGTGGGGACATACTATTGCAGCTTCACCGTGGAGGATATCTTCAAGTGCGAATATGAAACGGAGCTTGTGGAGCTGTACTGGGATGGCAGCGAATTTACCGCGGCGGAATGAAATTGGGACAGGCCGTTGAGAACGGGGGTTCCTGAGAGTGGAGTGTGGAGAGTGGAGTTGAAGTTGGTGGCTACGGGGTGATATCGCTTTCCCCCTCTGGCGAGGCCGGCCGGCAGGCCCCGGTGGCGCAAAGCGCCGGATGAGGTCATTTTCGAACACCACTGCGCAGCTGATAAACACCTCCGCCGTTTCAGCCTTCCCCCTTGGGAAGGTGCACCGAAGGGCGGATGAGGTCGCCTTCCGCCAACATGACAGTCGGGCGGATCATTTTTCGCTGTCTGCCTCTGTCACGGCGGCGAAATGCTGCCTGAGCAGGGGGCAAGGCATGGATGGCGCGGGCCGCGCTATTATCGTGAGGTTTTTTCTGCCACCATACAGATCATGCAGATGTATTTTCCGTCGGCGGTGAGGCTGTGCTGAGTTTTAAGGCGCACTTGGGACACTGGAGGTTGATGGCATGGTCCCCATACCCCCGCTGACGGATTCAAGCTCCTGAGGGGTGAGTCTGCTGATCTATTCATGGTGCGGATGGTTCCCGTTTTCCATGAAAATCTCGCCTCGTTGCGCTTCTTTGGGTTTGCGAGAATCGCCGCGGAAGTCGATTGGCGTCATTGAACCATGGGGTCATTGGGCGTGTTGTCTGTTCCACAAATAAGGCAGATGTACCGATGCTTCCTGGTCAGGCTGTGCTGGGTCCTGACGCGACACTTGGAACACAGAAGGTTGATGGCCTTGTTCGGTCTGGTCGTGCCGCCGGAGACTTCCCGGAGTTCCTCCGGGCTGAGCCGGCGAAGCTCACCGCTTTTCTGGCTGTTCCCGTTTTCCATAGCCGCGCCCTCCTTATGGCTTGTTTTCTGTTCGGCAGAAATGGCAGAAATACTTGTTCTCGCGGGTCATGCTGTGCGGGGTCTTGAAGCAGCATGTGCGGCAGAAAATATTGAAGGTCTGGCCGTCATCGACGCCGCTGAAGTTAAAGTCCATTGAGCCTAAGCCGGACCCGTAATAATCGAACCCGCCCTGGACGTGATTGAGTTCCTTCTGGTTAAGCGCGTGGATTTCACTGTCGCGCCGCTCATTGTTGTTCTTCATGATCATACCTCCCTTACATATCGGCCACTGTGCCGCAAAAGTTGCAGATGAGTTTCCCATCGCTGGTCAAGCTGTGCGGGGTTTTATAGCCGCACGTGGAACAGATGACATTGAAGGTCTGGCCGTTTGTTATGCTTAAAATCGGGTCTTGGAAGACGCCGCCATGGATGCGGTTGAGTTCTGTCTGGTCGAGCACGCGGGTTTCTTCATCGTGCCGTTCACGCCTGTTCTCCATAAATACACCCTCCTTCGGGGTCGTCGCTGCGCTGCCGTCTCATGGGGTTACGGCTTCCGGCGTCGCCGTATTTCTGTTTACGGGGACATTGTACCAGATCAATCGTCACAGAACTGTCACATGCCGGCGCGGGAAATCATTCATCTGCCAGCAGTGCTTCCAGCGCCTGGTTGTACTTCGCCTGACGCCGAACGTCCTTCATGGTCACGCGGGGGATGCGGCTGAGGTTGCTGTTGTCGATGAGATCGCTGATCTTGACCCGGCGCGCCACGGGGTTGGCCCGCACCCTCATAATATAATCCGGCCAGGCCTCGCCCTCCCGGCGGCTGACGGCGTCCACGGCGGCGGCGGTCTCCGGGCCGAAGCGGGCCTCGACCTCCTTCAGCGTAAGAGCGGTGTCCTCCACGGTGTCGTGCAGCCAGCCGACCACCTGAGCCTCGGGGTCCTCCAGCCGCGAAGCCACGCGCTGGGGATGGGTGATGTAGGGCAGGCCGGCCTTGTCCGTCTGGCCCTCGTGCAGCCTTTCTGCCAGCGCCCTGGCCGCCGCGACGTCTGTGCTGTAAGCCATATGCGCACCTCCTGTGGTCTGATGGGTTCAAGTGTTGCGCCTTGCGCTACAGCCGCTTCATGACCGGACGCAGCGCCAGCCTGCCGAGCGCCAGCACCGCGACGCCCCCGGCGGTCAGCTCCGCCAGCAGCAGCCAGTGCTGCGGGCCCATGAGCTGCGTGTTGAGGGCAAACATCCCCGGCATGAAGGCGACCAGCGCCGCGAAGGCTGCGCTCATCGCCACGCAGACCGCGAGGCGCAGCTTTGTGAAGGGGATGCAGGTTGCGTACAGGTTGCAAAGCCCGATGACGCCCGCCGACAGCGCCGCGATGGTGGAGGCGATTTCGTCCGGCGTGCCCAGATGGTTGGCGATCATCGCCCCCAGCGCGCAGCCCGCCACGCCCAGCGCGCCGGGGGCCGCCGTGAGGATGATGCGCTTGAGGAAGCTGCCCCGGGCGCGCTCGCTGCTGGGTTCCAGCGCCAGGAAGAACGAGGGCGCGCCCACCGACAGCATACCGATGAAGGTGAGGTGGATGGGCTGGAAGGGATAGCGCAGCGGCAAAAACAGCGCGATCAGCAGGTTCAGCACGCTCAATATCAGGGAATACAGCGTCTTTTGCAGAAACAGGGACGCGGTCCGTGTGATATTGCCGATGACCCTGCGCCCCTCGGCCACCACCGCCGGCAGGGCGTTGAAATCGTTGTCCAGCAGCACCAGCTGGGCGGCGTGTTCCGTCGCCTCCGCGCCGCCGGCCATGGCGATGGAGCAGTCCGCCGCCTTCAGAGAGGGAATGTCGTTTACGCCGTCGCCCGTCATGGCCACGTTGCGGCCCTTGGCCTTCAGCGCCTCCACCAGGATGCGCTTTCTTTCCGGGGTGAGCCGGCCGAAGATGACGCCGTCCTCCGCGGCGGCGGCGAGGGCCTCGTCCGACAGCTTCGCGCAGTCCACTCGCCTGTCGCAGCCCGGCAGCCCCAGCGCCCGCCCGACGGCGGCTACGGTGCGCGGGTCGTCGCCGCTCATGATCCGCACGGAAACGCCCTGGCCGGCGAACCATTCCAGCGTCTCCTTCGCGTTGGGGCGCAGCGTCTCCCGCAGCATGAACAGGCCCAGTAGCCGCTTGACGGGCGGCAGCTGTTCTGCGTCGATGGCGCCGTCAGCCTCCGCCAGCAGCAGCACCCGGAAGCCCTCCTCCGCGGCCTGCGCGGCGGGCTGGGGCACGTCGTCTGTCACAAAGGAGGGCGCGCCGAGGATCAGCGTCCTGCCGTCCTCAAAGGACGCGGCGGATTTTTTGCGCGCCGAGGAAAACGGCAGCACCGCGCGCACGGCGCGGCTGCCCTTCGCGGGATAGGCTTCGGCGATGGCCCGCAGGGTGCCGGATTCCGCCTCGAAGGCCGAAACGAAGTCCGATGCCAGGCGGCTGAATTCCGCCTCGTCGGCGTCCAGGGGCAGCGCGTGGTCCAGGACCATCTCCCCGGTGGTCAGCGTGCCGGTCTTGTCCGTGCAAAGGGTGTCCACCCGGGCCAGGGTCTCGATGCCGAACAGCTCCTGCACCAGGGTCCTGCGCCGCCCCAGCTTCACCACGCCCGCCATCAGCGCCACGGAGGTGAGCAGCATCAGCCCCTCCGGGATCATACCGATCATGGCGGCGACGGCCGGGGGCACGGCTTCGCGGACCGGGGTTTTGAGTATGTAGACCTGCTCCAGAAAAAGCAGGATGCCGATGGGGATGAGCAGCTTGCTGACCAGGGATACCAAGCGGTTGAGCTGGGTCATCAGTTCGGACCTGGGGGAGCGGATGCGCTTGGCCTCCTTCATCAGCCGCGCGGCATAGCAATCGTCGCCCACGGCGGTCAGCTGGGCGGTGACGCGGCCTTCGGTCAAAAAGCTGCCGGACATGAGCGTGTCCCCCTGGCGGTGGACGACGCTCTCGCTTTCGCCGGTGAGCAGCGATTCATCCGCCGCGCAGAGCCCCGAGGCGATTACGGCGTCGGCGGGCAGCTGGTCGCCCGCGCTGAACACCGCCAGGTCCCCCAGCACCAGCTCGTCCGGGGGCAGCTTCTTTTCCTGCCCGTCCCGGATCACGCGCACGGGACGGACCTCCAGCAGCCGCAGCTTGTTCAGCGTGGCCCGGGCCCTGAGCGCCTGCACCGTGCCGATCAGCGTGTTGGAAAACACCACGCCCAAAAACAGCATGTTCCGCCAGGAGCCCACCAGCGCCAGGCACGCGGCCAGCGCAAAATTCAGCAGGTTGAACGGGGTGAACAGGTTGTCGGCCAGGATGCGGCCGGTACTCTTGCCCTTTTCCGCCGTCTGGCGGTTGCCCTGTCCCGCCGCCGCGCGCCGGGCGGCCTCGCTTGTGGTCAGCCCCTCCGGCGGGGTGGGCGCGGAGGCGGGACGGCCCGCCTTGGGGCCTTGGCTTTGTGCGTCTGCTTGCTTCATTGCTTTGTCTCCGGTATTCATGTTCTGGCCGACGCACCGCGAATGTGGGCATCGCCCTTTTGTACGGTCAGCTGTTGGTGTTGTGGGGCAGCAGCGTGGCCAGTATGCTGGCGAAGTTGGACATGGGCATGGTTTGCAGCAGCACCCTGCCGGGGCCGGTGACCACGGTGTTGAAGAAGCCCTCGCCGCCCAGCAGCGCGTTTTTCGCGCCCTTCACGGCCTGGATATCCAGCTGCACCGTGGCGTCCATCATGGCCAGATAGCCGGTGTCCAGCACCAGCTGCTGCCCGGCGGCCAGGTTGTATTCCACCGTCGCGCCGTCGATCTCCAGGAACACGGTGCCGCTGCCGGAAATCTTCTGCATGACAAAGCCCTCGCCGCCGAAGAAGCCGCCGCTCAGCCTCTTTTGCAGGTGGGTACTCAGCTCCACGCCGCCGGTGGAGGCGAGAAAAGACCGCTTCTGGCAGATGATGGGGGTGGAGGGGGTGATCTCATAGGCCCGTATGCAGCCGGGGAAGCTGGCCGCAAAGGCGATCATGCCCGCGCCGCCCCGGGCGGTGTAGTGGTTCTGCATGGCGTTTTCGCCGGAAAACAGCCTCCCGAACACCTTGCCGATGCCGCCGCCGCTGGTTTCCATTTGCATGTTGGGGGTCATCCAGCTCATGGCGCCGGATTCGCAGATCATGGTCTCGCCGTTGTCAACCTGGCAGATGACGACCGGCATGGGCTCTCCCTTGATTTCATATCGCATGGTCATACCTCCTTAATTGTGGTCGCCCGTCGCGGGCGACAGACTTTGCGCAAGGCGCCGCCGCCGGGACTTTGTTCGATTGTCGGCGTCTTGCCCTCCACAGGCCGCCGCCCCGGAAAACGTGCCGTTTTCATTATAGCACATTTCATGCCAATTGTAACCAACTTTTCAAATAAATGCGGGCCGCTAAAGCGCCAGCTGTATCAGCGTCATGTACAGCGCCGTCCCCGCCAGGATGCTGAGCAGGGAATTGCGCTTCAGCGCCTGCACGCCCGCGACGCAGGCCACCGCCGCCGCCTCCGGCAATCCGAAGGGGCGGGCGGACAGCGAAACATCCTTCAGGCAGTAGACGACCAGCATACCGATGATGGCCGGGGGAAGGACCCTGCCCAGATTTGCGACCCAGGGCGGCGTTTGGCGCTTGAACACGATAAACGGCAGCGCCCGCAGCGCGATGGTCACGGCGGACATGACGGCGATGAGGACGGCCGATCTCATTTTGCACCCTCCTTTCGCCCGCGCAGCAGCGCCAGCACGAGGGTGATCAACAGCATGGCGGGAACGAGGAAGCTGTCCCGCCCGAAAACCAACAGGCACAAAAGCGTACACAAAAGGCCGGTGATCGCGGGCAGATGGTCCTTCGCGGTGATCCACTGCTCCGTAAACGAGGCGACAAACAGCGCCGTCATGGAAAATTCGATGCCCGCCGTCGAAAACGGCAGCGCCGTGCCCAGCAGGCTCCCCATGACGCTGCCCGCGACCCAGTAGCCGTGGTTGAACAGGGAAACCAGAAAGCAGAAAAGGCCGCTGTCCGCCTCCTCGGGCGCCTTCGCGCCGCAGAGCAGGGAATAGGTCTCGTCCGTGAGCGCGAAGATCAGATAGGGCTTGTATTTGCCGGCGCCCTTGTACTTGTCGATCATGGAGATGCTGTAAAACAGGTGCCGGGCGTTGACCATAAAGGTGGTGACGGCGGTCGTCAGCACGGACGCGCCCCCGGCCAGCAGCCCCACGCCCACGTATTGCATGGAGCCGGCATAGATAAACAGGCTCATGGCCGCCGCCCATACCACGCCGTAGCCGGCGTTGCGGAGCAGGATGCCAAAGCCCATGCCCAATACCAGATAGCCCGCCATGACGGGAACCGATTTGTAAAAAGCCTGCCTGATGAGCTGTGCCTTCATGGCCGAACCATGCCCTCCCGATAAATACCAGTATGCTGGTATATTACCACAGCCCGGGCCTTTCCACAATAGGAAAGGGATAATTTGAGACGATGGGAATATGATGGATTGCGATAAGACCGCCCCCGCCGCTCTTACTGGGCGAGGGAATAGTAGCGCTCCAGGGCGCTCCGGCAGTTCACGAACACGATATACATATTGGGGTCGAACTGGGTGCCCATGCCCTCCCGCATGATTTGCGCGGCCTTTTCATAGCTCATGGGCTCCTTGTAGACGCGCTTGCTGACCAGAGCGTCATACACGTCCGCCACGGCCATGATCCGGGCCTCCAGGGGGATCATTTCGCCGACCAGGCCCTCGGGATAGCCCTTGCCGTCCCAGCGCTCATGGTGATAGCGGGCCACATGATAGGCGGTTTGCACCAAATGGGGCTCCTCCATGCCGTCCAGCAGGATCTTCACCATCTGTCCGCTGATGGTGGAGTGGGTTTTCATGATGGCGAACTCCTCCGGCGTCAGCCGCGCGGGCTTGTTGAGGATGCTGGAATCGATGCTGACCTTTCCCAGATCATGCATAGGCGCGGCGCGGACGGTGTCCCTGGCCAGGGTGTCGCTGAGGGGGAAATACCGGTTTGCCTGGATATCCTCCACCAGGATGCGCACCACGTCGCTGGTTCGCTTGACATGGCCGCCGGTGTTGCTGTCCCGGTTTTCGACCATGTCCGCCAGACTCAGGACCAGCTTTTCCTGCATATTTTCGACGCTCCGTGTCTTTTCGGCCACCTCCTGATTGAGACGGGCGTTGAAATCGGAAAGGATTTCCATGTTCCGGGTCTCCTCCGTCGCGTCCCGGATATCGATGAGATAGCCCTGGGAAAGCCCGCGGCGGTGGAACCTGAATGGGGCGATTTCATAGGCGAAGGTCCTGTCCTGCGCCCGGAACGTGGCCGCGGCGGTTCCACTGGTTTTGTAATTTTCGATGATGCCCAGCAGGGTTTTCCCGGAGGGGCTGTCCTGGGAAAGGCGCGTGTCGGCCCGCTGGCTCTTCAGGTCGGGGAGAAAATCGAAGCACCGCTCGTTCGCGCTGAGGAACAGCCCGTTGAGGCCGATGGCCACATAGCCGCGGCTCATGGCCTTCTGGCTGTCGGAAATCAGGCTGGAAATATCGTGGGTGCGGTTGCGGTCATAATTCAGCACCAGCAGCACGTCTCCGGTCATATACAGATAGGGCAGGGCGGAGAAATTCATGTCCAGCAGGCTTTCGAGGGCATACATCAGCATCCCTGCAAACACGAAGAGCATATAAAAGGCCAGCGTTCGCCGGGAATAGGTCTTCTGCCGCGCCTGGAAAATGGACACGACGCCGATGATGACGATCAGCAGCACCAGCGCGAAGGTGAAGTAGGAGAAGGCGAAGGAGCCGCCCAGCATCCGTGTGGAATAGCCGTCCCCGGTGTTTGTGATCTGGATGAGATCGTCGGGCGCGCCCCTGTGGACGGTTGTCCATACCGGGAGAAGCTGGGCGAACGTGGCGGCGTATATGCCGAACTTCACCCAGGGATTCACGGGTATCTTCAGGTGCCGCAGCATGGAAAACAGTATCACGGCCAGCAGCACCGTGGAGGCCAGGTTGATGAATACAAACAGGATCAGGGCGGCTTCCTGCGAGGCGGTCTGTGTCTTTATCCAATAAGCCAGTATGATGAACGGCAGCAGCAGCGATATGGACCAGTCATATCTGTTTACATGATCGTCGTTTCTCATGGCGAACAGGAGCGTGGCCAGAACCGAGATCACCAAACAGATGCCAAAGCCGATAGTAACCATCTTGCGGTTTCCTTTCGTCGGAATTCAGATCAGTGAAGCAGTCGGGCCGCCCGAATCATCCCTCCGCGTCCCCGACGCAGAGCTTCCCGATGGGCGCGGCGTCCAGCACGCGCTGTTCGATTTCAAAGTAGACCTCGCTGTGGCCGGCGGGGGAGCGGACGGTTTTCAGCGCCGAACCCAAGCCGTTGAGCAGGGCGGAGACCACATCCGCGCCGAGGCCGGAGGCTTCGCGCACGTTCGCCGATTGCGACTGCACGCGCACGGAAAAGAGCAGGTGAATCCCCTCCTCCAACGACTTTCCGTAGACGGCCAGCTGCACCCTTCCGCCGTCGGCCGCGGAAAGGCTCCCGAAAACCATATTTACGAGGACCTCCCGGAGCAGCCTGGCATCGCCCAAGAGCCCGTCGGGCAGTGTCTCCGAGGCGTCCACCGCCACGTCGAACCCGCTGTCCCTTGCCTGGGGCAGGACGGTTTGCAGGGTGTCTGTCAGGAGCCGTCGCAACGAATAGGCCTCGGAAGCGGGCTGGATTTTGCCGGATTCGATGCCGAAGCCGTCCACAAGGCCGTCGGTCAGCGTCAGCAGCCTTTGCGCCGCGCCGTGGGCGCTGCGCGCATAATGCCTGACGGCATCCCCGTCGCTTTCCGCGAGGATTCTGCCGCTTAGATCGACCATGCTTTGCAGCGGATGCTGCAAATCGCGGGCCAGGCTGGCCACAAAGGCGGCCTTGGCCTCGTTGCCGGATTCGGCCTCCTCGATGCGGTGGACGATGGCCTCCTGCTCCTCCCTTTCGTCGTTGATGTTCTGCACGGTAAAGACCACGTTCTCCAGAGGCTTGCCTTCAACGCGGTCCATGGCGCAAAAGCGGATGGAACACCAGCCGTATTGGATGCTGCGGAAATCGATGGCGACGCTGTTGCGGTCCTTCAGGCGGCTGGCCAGCGTGTCCGTGTCCACAAATTCCAACATGCAGTCCCGGTATACTTCCTCGGCGTCCCGCATGATCAGCTCGGTGAGCAGCTCCTTCGCGGTGCGGTTCTTCGGGCGCTCGCGCTCCACCTTGTCGTCCACGGAAACCGGCGTCATCTCCCCGGTGGGCAGGTGGATGATGTAGATGAGGTCATAGATATCGGACATGCTGAAGATGCCGGATTTGCGCAGCTCCATCTCCTTTACGGCCCGGCGGTAGGCGACATTGCCGGCGATCATCATGATCACGGAAATCAGACTCAGCACGGCCAGGGCGATGAAGATACAAAAGGTGATGCCCTGTGTAAACTGGCGGTGGAAATGCAGCTGCAAATCATAATCGGACAAATCCAGCTCGTCCAGATAATAGAATATCACGCCGATCTTGACGTCGCCTCCGCCGTCGACGGGCATTTCGCTGAAGCGGGTGCTGGGGTAGTAGATCACATAATCGCCCTGCTGCAGGGGGATCAGCAAATCCCCGTCGTAGTAGTTCTTGAAGGTCACGTCCTCCAGCTGGTAATTTTGCAGGTTCATCCGCTGGACCTTTTCCGCGTCCGTGCCGACAAACTGGTGAATTTCCACTTCGCCGTTCCAGGCCTGGTTGATAAAGCAGTCCCCGGTGATGTTGATCCGCAGCTCCCAATCCTGAACGGCATCCCTGCTTTGGTTGACCAGCGTGCCGTCGATGGTCTGCCCGGTCAGATCGACCACGCGGCCGTCGTCCATCTGAAAGGACCGTTTCAGCCAGGTGCTGGTGCTGTCGGCCCTGGCGTCAATTTCCATTCGAACCGCTTCGGCGCTGTCGTTGCCGTGAATGTAGAGCGCCCTTCGGTTGAACCGGACCAGGGATTCCATGTGAATGACCAGTGTGATCAGCAATAGAACGAATAGGACGATGCTGAGCCGTTTCAGTCTGATCTGATCTAACATTGTCACATTCCCTCTTTATCCTTTATATTGATCAGCTTATCATTACAGGGGCGCTTTGTCAATTGCGCGGCTGTGCCCGAACCCGGTTGCGGCGCGAAGCGGGTTCGCATATCCCGCACGCCGCAACCCAAAACACTGGGGCTGCCTCTATTTTGAGACAGCCCCCTTTTGGCGGCCTGGGCAGAATTTGAACCGGTGGCCCCATAGAGGTGAACAATGCGCGCTGTCATGGTGGCCTTTGCACATGATGCATTTGTGCCAGGAGAAACGTCCCCGTGACACGTCATCCATATAACCAACTATCCTTCAGGCGTCTCTTCGGAGGCGCTTTTTATCCTGTTTCCCTTGTCTCTTTGACTATTTGTGCCATCAATATGTTGCCGGCGGACGGGCTTTCCCGTCCGCCGGCACACGCTGCAACACGTCGTTTAAGCCGCGTCGTCCAGGGCGTCCATCGCTTCCTGCGCGTCGGCTTCATTCCAGAACTCGGCCTGCTTCGCCAGAGCGCTGTTCGTCTGCGCCTTTATGTTCAGAAGCGCCCGCGCGTCCTCAAAGTATTCGGACTGCCGGACCGCGTCCTTCAGGAAGCGGGAGGACAGCTGCTCCATGTCGTGGGCGAGCAGGGAGATGCATTCGATATCCGGCCGGGAGCGATCCAGGATAAAGCTGGTTTCCTGTTCGTCCAGTACGCCGCACAGGGCGGTCTCGTAGCCGGAGCGCTGCGCCCGGCGATCAATCTCCGGCTGCAGGAAGGCCAGCAGGGCCAGCGCCTCGGAGACATCCTCGCCGCTGTCATTGACCAGCTGGTCTATGTACATAAGGCCCTTGTCCAGGTAGTTCAGATACTTCTCGTCGTCCGCCAGGCGGATCAGCGGCGGATAAAGCGCGTCCAGCAGGCCGTAATCCGCGAGTATGCGCCATGCGCTGGAGGAATAGCCCCCGACCATCATCTTGCTGGCGTTCATGACGACATCCGAACGCCCCATGGTGCTGATACCCGCCACGCCATATTCCCGGATGGCGCGTTCCAGGCTATCGGAGAATTCAAAGCCAAAGCGCGCCTTGAAGCGGATGGCCCGAAGGATCGCCCTGGGATCGTCCTGTACCTTGACAGAGCCGTCCACCATGGTGTTCAGCACGCCATCGCGCAGGTCGTGAATACCGCCGTGGTAGTCCACAAGATCCCCGTTGGACATGTCATAGTAGATGGCGTTCATCGTCAGGTCGCGCTGGAAGGAATCCGCCACCAGGGAATCGCTGGTCGTGGAGGAAGGGTCGAATTCCGGCACGCCGGAGATCCCGTAAAAGGCTGCGGGTATATTCTGGTAGGTAGCCAGGTCCACCAGCTCGTTGGGGAATATTACGCCGCCGAACACCCTGCCGCCGCCCCAGTGGGTTTCCAGGGCATCGCCGAAGATTGCCCGCTGCTGCTCCAGCGTGGCGTTGGTCGTGATGTCGATGTCATTGCTGTCCGTACCCAGGATGAAATCGCGGATGCAGCCGCCAACCACATAGGCCTCGTAGCCGTTTTCCATCAGCTTCCTGCCCACTTCGATGCTGTTCGCGGTGAGCATCTCATCGGTGATGCCATGCAGGGACATGGGAATGCGCAGCTCGGCATAGCCCTCTCCCTGCACCCGCTGGTAGTTCTCGTCAATCATGCGGTTGATCTCTTCATTGGCAAATATGCCGGTGGACGCGGCTTGCGCCTCTCCGGAAGACAGCAGCTCCAGGAGTCTCTGCGCAGTCAGGTCGCGCTCGTCGCCATAGAAGCCGTACACGGGGTCCATCTCCGCAAGCGCCGCCTCCACGGCGTCCTCGGCGCTCATGGTGTCCAGGCGCCTGCGGACGGCGGGCAGCAGTATCGCGGCCGTGCCCATGGGGGTGGTGATGTCCTCGCCCTTATCGTAGGCGGCGTCCAGCGCGGCGAGGGCGGCGCGCGCTTCGGCCAGATAGGCCTCGTCGGCGCACAGCTCGGCCACGGGCTTATAGAAGTGACCCAGCAGGCCGTAGTCCAGCAATGTGTCAAAGCAGGTTACGGCATAGCCGCCGATCCACATGCGGCGAAGCTGGTTCTGAGCGTTGGAGGGATCCATATTCCCGACATAGTCCAGACAATGCTGCATGACGGATTCCAGGTCCGGCGAGAAGCGGCTGCCCTCATAGCGGGAGAGGAAGCGGAGGTAGCGGATCATCTGCGCGGGCCGGTTCGCCAGCTGCGCATGCGGATCCACGAGTACCCTGATCACCTTATCCTGAATGTCGCGCAGGCCGCCGTGATAGTCCAGGATGTCTCCGGTGGCCAGATCGTAGTAGAGCGCGTTGATGGTCAGATCCCGGCCGTAGCTGTCATACAGCGGGGAATCCGCGGTGAGCGCTTCGGGATCAGTCTCGGGCACGCCGGGCAGGCCCATTAGGAAGGCGGGTACATTGCACAGCGATGCCAGGTCGATGCCCTCGCCGTTATAGTGTACCAAGCCGTATTGCAGCTCGCTGCCCTCCACGCCATGGAGGAACAGGTCATCCCCAAAGAGCTCCTGCCAGAGCTCCAGAGGCGCGTCCGTGGCGATGTCAAAATCGTTGACGGACTTATTCAGTATCATATCCCGCACCGCGCCGCCGGTAAGGTAGGCCTGATAGCCCCTGTCGATCAGCTGCTGACCGACGGCGATGGCATTCGGGGAGATAAACGCCTGACTGATCCCGTGGACGCTGAGTGGAATGCGAAGCTCCGACCAGCCCACCTCGGCGGCTTCTTCCGCGGCCTCGTCGATCTTCTGCGCGAGCTCCGGATTTTTAAAAACGCCGGTCGCAGGCGTCTGTTCCTCCGCCAACGCGCTCAAAACGCCGCTCAGCGACAGTATCGCCGCCAGCAGCAGCCCCAGCCATGTATTTTTTCTCCTTGCGCCTGAAAACATGAACAACATCCTTTTTCCTTCTTCTTTGCCCGCCTGTTCCATCCCGGGCGGTCTGGCGCCGTCATCCGCGCGGTTTCTGGCATCCAAGCTTATGACTCTATTATACCAGAATCAATGTGTTCTTTCAACATTTTTCCCTCATGTACAGTGGGGACGGTTTGTGCGAAAAACCAACACGAGAAAAGAGACAAAAACCAACCATGCAGAAGCATGGCAATCAAGCGGGAATGGAAGAAAGCTAAACTGCTACTGGGGCG
>JAFUCP010000099.1 GCA_017459565.1 Clostridia bacterium
GTCCCAGTCGAAGTATGCATCGATGTTCTTGACGGTTCCCTCGGGCATCCTGAAGGCATAGACCACCTCGCTGGCGTTGCTGCTGGCTTCCTTGGTGATCTTGACCGTCTGGCTGTTGCCGGAGGCATCGGTATAGGTATAAGTCAGCTCGTCCAGCTTCACGCCGTAGGCCTTCGGCACCGTCACCTTGACGATATCGCCAACCTTGGCGCTCCACTTGCCGTCCTTGGCCTCGCGGCCCTCCACGCTGACGGTGACGCCGGTGGGCGCCATGGCCCCGTTGGGCTCCGCCGCGGGCAGACTGTGCAGGTCCTCTTCAAACTCCACGGTGAAGGTGGCGTTGTTGTCCTTCACGCCGTCGCCGTAGTAGGGACGGAAGAAGTACCGATCCTTGCCATCCTTCTGGATATCCACGGTGCCGCTCTTCTCATTGCCCTGATCGTCGGTATATGTATAGGTAGCTTTTGCACCGTCGGGCAGCTTGTAGCCGGCCTGGATGGTGAGCAGCACGCGGGGATTGGTGTCCGCGGCCTGGCCGTCGAACTCCGCGCTGCCGCCCACGCCCGTGGTCACATGCAGCTTGTCGTTCTTGTAGTCGATCGTTTTCTTGGCTGCTTCGCCGTCGCCGGTGTCGGCCTTCTTGTCCTCGCCCGCGCCCTTGTTGTCATCGGCATTGCCGTTTGCATCCAGCGCGCTGGAGGCCGTGGTCTTGACTCGCCTGGCTTCGGCGGCGTCGATGTTGGTCAGCCCGGTCACGGTCATGGCCTTGTCGCTGTCGGCGACGGTCGCCCGGGTGTCAATGTTCACCACGGCCACGGCCACGCTGCCCGCAACGCCCACGTCCTTGGCGCCTGCGCCGGAGATGGCTTCGGTGGTGATGACGTGCTTGTCGCTCAGCTCCTCCCTGGAAACCTCGACCTCCGTCGCAAACTTGGACAGTGCCTTGTCCATCGCATCGCTGAGGACCACTGCGCCGGAATTGGCCAGCGCGCTCTTCAGATTCTTCTTTGCAAACTCCGCCAGGTCCTTGCCGGCAAAGTTGTTCATCAGCGCCTCGTAATCGAACACCTGCGTGCGGAAGTTCTCCCGGATGTTGTTCACGATCAACTCGAGCTTCGCAACGGCGGCGCCATTAAGCATCTCTTCCACGAATTCGACGTTGTCGTTGCTGAGAACCGGCAGGTTCAGCTTCACCGCCTCGACGGTATCGGTCACGACCCGCTTCTGCAAACCGGCGAACCCGGCCTTGAGACTGTCGGTAAGCAGCTTCTTCAGCTTGTCGGCTTTCCAGCCCTTGCCGCTCAGGCCGTCCTTGATCATGCCAATCGTCGCGGAGACGAGGCCATTTTTCACGTTTTGCAGCACATCCGTGGCCATCTGGCTGGCAGTGTCCACCAGGCTGTTCGCCACCTTGTCCATGACATCCCGAATGATATTGTTGATATCCTCGTCGGTCAGGCTCATGGTATCGCAGCTCTGCCGGATGATGACGGTGAAGGCTTCCACCAGCTGGGTCGGATAGCCCTTCAGCTCAACCTCAACCATCGGCAAAATGGACTGGAGCTTCTGCTTGAAGTTGCCCTCGTCCACCAGCTTCTTGACTTCCGCAAGCTCCGGCAGGCCCAGGATCTCATCCACAAACTGCTGGGCGAACTGGGCCACGGCAGTCTGGAGAATACCATCATCGCTGATGCCCATTTCCTTGAACAGATCCAGCACCGCCTCCCGGACCGACTGCCTGACTTCATCGTCAAACTGCTCGGGGCTCTTGACGGGCTTGATCTCCTCGGGGGCCTTTTCGGCCTCGGGCATACGCGCCAGGACCTCCAGCTGATCCGCCTCGATCAGGCCGTCGCCGATGGAAGCCCTGTTCTTGATGTTTACGATGTTCACGCCCACGCCGACGCCCACGCCCACATCGGACTTGGTGGTGCTGGCGTTAGCCTTGATCACGGCCTCGGTGCGGTTGGTGGCCGTCACGGACACCTTGCCCTCTGCCGTCACGTCAACGCCGTCGGCAATGCCGGCCGAAGCGTTGTTATTCATCACGTTCACGACCACAGCGCCGGCGCCGGCCACGCTGCCCTCGCTGGACTGGGCCTTCTGGCGGTTGGCGGTCTGGGACTTGATCTTATCGGTGGAAACGCTCTTGGACTTGTTCTTTCCGGCCAGGTTGGCGGCGCCGCCCAGGAGCTTGTCCGTCTGCTTGTCGGTGCTGCCGGAGGAGCCCTTTTCGTCCTTTTTGCCCTTCACGCCGCCGGACGCGCCAGCGGTGGCGGTTTCGCTCAAGGCGGCGATGGCGGTGGCCGCCACGGCCACGCTCTTGGTGTTCACGCTCTGCTTCAGCAGCGCGGAAGCGCTGTCGCCGATCACAGATACGCCAAAGGCTCCGCCCAGCGACGTCGCGCCGCCCTTGGCGGAGGCGTCTGCCTGAATGGAGTGGTTGGCCTTGTTGCTGCCCTTGATTTTCAGGCTGCCGGAGACGTCCAGCGCGCTGTCGCGGAGCTTGCCGACTTCGGCGGTCGCACTGCTGCCGAAGATATCCAGCGCCAGCACCGGCACCACAGAGGTGCCGCCCGTCGCGCCCGCCTTGGCCGTTACCTTATCCTTGATCTTCTGGCTGGCGCTCACGGTGACGCTCTTGATCTGCTTCTGGGGGTTCAGCACCACGCCGTCCTCGATGGCAGCGGTGGCGTCCGCGCCGTTCACGGCCACGGCAATGCCTGCCCCGACGCCGGCGCTGTTGGCCTGGACATTCTTGCTCGCAGAGGCGTCGCCGGTGACGCCGAAGGTCTGGTTACTTTCGGCATTCAGGCTCAGGCCGCCGTCCGTCACAACGCCCGTGCCGTTCTGAGCCTTGTGCAGCAGCGCGCGGGTGTCCGCGGAGGCCACCTGCACCGCGATGGCGCCGGCCAGGCCCACGTTGCCCTTGCTGTAGCCCGCCTGAGCGGTGGTCTCCGCCTTGCCGGAGCCCTCCGCGCTCAGTTCGATATCGCCGCCTGCGGTGACACTGCCGCCGCGAATCTCAGCGATGTTTTTGCTGCTCACCACGCCCACGGCCACGCTGACGCCCAGGCTGGTCTCCACCTGGGAGCTGTCGGCCTGGCCCTCTTCGAATTCTGCCACAAAGGTGACCTTTACCTTGGAAGCATCGATATCCGTAGGCAGCGTGAAGCTGTACTGCTTGTCATTGATGCGGCTCAGCACGACCTGGCTGCTGTTGGCGCCGTCGTTGATCTCAGCCTTGAGGGTGCCCGACTTCAGGCGATGGCCTTCCTCCGGCTTGACGTTCACGATCACCTTGCCGCCCTTGTCGGCGCGCTTGGACACAGCTACGATGCTGCCGTCAGTCAGCTCGGTCTTTTCGGGAATTTCGACCTCCATCAGCGCCATTTCAACCTTGAGGTTGAGCTTGGTGCCGGCGGAGCCCACGTCGTGTACATCGGAGGGAACCTCGAAGGCATCCCCGTCCACCGTGATGGTCTTGAGGCTGTTGCTGCCATCAGGATAGTAGGACAGCGTCAGCTTCGTGATCTTATAGCCCTCCAGAGCCAGATCGTCCTTGGGCGTGACGGTGACCTTTTCGCCGCCATAGGCCTTTCCGCTCTCGCTCAGTTTGATGTTGCTCTTGTCGCTGCTGCCGCCGGCGGTGGCGCTTTCCACATTCAGGTCGATGTTGTTCGCCTTGAAGGTGCCGGAAACGGTCAGCTCCGCGCCGTCCTTGATATCCGCGGGCACCTGGAAGGAGAACTTGCCGTCGTCCTTCTTGGTGATATCGCCCTCGGAAATCGTGACTTCCTCGTCCTTGTTGTTCTTGTACTTCACCGTGATGCTGCCGCCGTTGTAGCCGTTCTCAGCCGTCAGCTTCACGGTCACGGTGTCCGTGACCTTGGCGTTTTCCTTGCTGACCGTCACCTTGCCCTTTTCGGCGGAGGCGGCGACCTTGTGCAGATCCTCGGTGAACTCTGCGTTGACGGTGATCAGCTCACCCTCGGGAACATTTGCGCCCTTCACGTCAAGCACATAGTCCTCGCCATCCTTGGTCAGCGTCACCTTCTGCTGCTTGCCCAGCCGGTCCACAAAGGTGGCCGTGACGTTGCTGTCCTCGATCTTGTAGCCCTTGTCCGCCTTCGCGCTGACGGTGAAGCGGAACTTCCCGTCCTCAGAGGACTTGAACTTGACCTCGCCGATGGACTCGGTCTTGATGCTGCCATCCTCGTTCTTCTCGATTTCACCCTTGTCGTTGGTGCTGGCGATATCGTTCCAGGTGATGTTGATGGGATTGGCGACCTTGTAGCTGACCTCGCCGGAGGTCTCGCCCGCTTCATTTATATATAGGAAGGAAATTTCCGCGGTAGTGCCGGCGTCGATATCCTTGGGGTCGATGACATACTTGCCGTCGGCAACCTCGATCTCCTGGGTCTGGCGGCTGCCGCCCTTGATGTAGGAGAACAGGACCTTGGTAGGCGTGTTTTCCCTCTTGGCGCTTTCGTCGTCGCCCTGGATCGTATAGGTATAGCTGCCCTCCTCGGTGGTGCCTTCCGTCAGCTTCGCGCTGTCGAAGCCCTCAAGGCGCAGGCCATACTTCGCTTCGGACACATATTCGTTCTTGCTGACAATCCGGGGCTTCGCTTCGTCGTCCAGCGGCTCCTCGTCGGCAGACTTCTGCTCGGCCGAAGGCTTGCCCACGGCGGTACCGTCCGCAGTGGTGTTTACATTGGTGGTCTCGTTGGCAATGATGGACAGCTTGCCGCCGGGGGTCACGGTGGCGCCGTCCTCGATCGCGGCGACATTGTCGTTGTTCACAACAGCCACCGCAACCGCGCCTACCAGCTGCGTGTTGGTGCGGTCGGTGCTGTCCTTTTCGTCCTCGGGCTTTACCTCGAATTCAGCCTTCAGGTTCAGACCGTAGTCGGTAATCAGGCTCTCAGGCACGGTGAAGATATACCGGCCCTGGCTGTCCGCCGTGATGGTATCGGTCTTTTTGATATCCTCCCCGCCAACGGTGACGTGGTAGGAAATTTGCAGGGAATTCTCCGTCAGCTTATAGCCCTTGTCCGGGTTGGGCACGAACAGCACCTTCTGGCCGGGGGCCAGGGTGCTCAGGCCCGTGCCGTCCTTGTCCTCCAGATAGGTAACCATCGCGCCGTTTTCGCTCTTTTCAATGGTCAGCTTGGAGGCCTTGCTCTCGTCGAACAGCTCGGCCAGGCCATAGATATCCTCGTCGTCCTCGCCGCTGTCCGTCGCGCCGGCGGTGGATTCGTTGAACAGATCGCGCAGGCCGTAGACGTCCTCCTCGGGCTCAGACTCCTCCTCCTTGAACAGGTCCCTCAGCCCGTATTCATCCTCGTCATCCTGCTTCGGAGTGGGGGCGGGCTCGCCTTCGGCAGCCGCGGTGGGCGCTGCCTGGCCATCGGCATCCGCGCCGCCCTCCGCCGCAGTGGGGGCGGCGGGCAGGCCATCGGCATCACCGCTGCTGGAGCCGCCCGCATACACGATGACCACCTCGACGTTGGCATTGGGCGCGATAAAGGTATACTCGCCGTTGCCCTTGTCGGTGGTATCGCCATAGGTATAGTGATCCTCGCCCGGCACGAGATAGCGGAACCGGACGGATTTGACGGAATAACCGCTGTTGGGCGTCACCTTGACAGTGGCCTGCAGCTTGTCATCCGCGTTCTTGGTGGTCACGCTGGCGACGCCCTTCTTGGCGTTGTCGGCGTTCTCCATCAGCTTGACGGTATAATTGCCCTCGGCCACATCCGAAAGCAGCTTGTCCATGCGCTTCTGGATGCGGCTCTTGACGATCTTGTCCGCCACCCAGCCACCGAAGGTGCCCATCTTTTCCTTGATGGGCTTCCAGATCGACTTCACCACGCCCAGCACCTTGGCCATCGTGCCGCCCGATTTGCCCGATCCGCTCGATCCGTCAGAGGATTGGCTGGCGACAGCAGAGGTCGTGATATCGGCGTCGGATTTGGCGTTGATCTTCACGGCGCCGCCCGCGGCCACCTTGCCGCCGGACAGCACCTTGGCTTCCACGTCCTGGTTGACCACGTTCACGGCGAAATAACCGCCGGAGATATTGCTCTGCTTGCTGCCACGGCTGGCTTCCATGATGGAATTGATATTGCCGTTGGCCTTGATGCTGACATTCCTGCCCGCGCGAAGCACGCCACCCACGAGGGCGCTGACGTTGCTGTTCAGCACGTTCACCGCGATGGCGAAGGGCGCGCCGGCCATGCCGGAGTTGGCGACGGTGGCAATTTTGACATCGTCGGAGGCGTTCACATTGATATCGCCCGTCGCCGTGACGGACGCGCCGCTGGCGACGTTGACGATGGCATCGTCCAGCACCACGGACACGGCCAGGGGATAGCCGCTCCTGGGCTTGCCCTCGTCGTTCAGGCCGAAGGTGGTGGTGACCCTGGAGGTCAGATTCACCGTGCCGTCCTCAGAGCCCTGCATGTCGCCGAAGCTCTCGCCCGCACTGAGCTTCGCGCCGCTGTTGATGTTCACGGCGGCGGTGGCGATTTTGATGTTGACCACATTGATGTTGGGAGTCACCGTGATGATGCCGCCCTTGTGGTTGACCTCAGCGCTCAGCGTAATGTCGTTGCGGGAGTGGATCTCGCCGGACGCGCCGACGTTGATCTCAGCCTTGTCAAACACGCTGAACAGATCGGAGGCCGCGTCGCCGACGCTGTTTATGAATTTGCCCACGCCGCTGAACTTCAGATCGCTCTTGGCGTTGCGGGTGCTGGCGGAGGCTTCGGCCAGCACATTGTCGGCGTAAATCGCGCCGTCGATGTTGATGGTCTTGCCCCGCAGGATGAGGTTCAGGCCCTTCGAACTCAGCGCCTTCAGGTTCAGGGTGTCGCCGGAATCCTTCGTTTTGCCGGTATCGATGATCAGGTTGCTCAGCGTCAGCGGCGCGCTGGCGTCAAACGTAAAGCGCTTTATGCCGTTGACGGGGCTCTTGACGACATAGTCTACAAAGCTCTCATCCGGGGTAAAGGTATAGGTCGTGCCCGTGGGAGAAATCTCCACGGTCTTCTTTCCCGTCAGGGCATCGGTGAAGTGGTCCGCGATGCCGCTGATGATGTTCAGGGTATGGCCGCCCTCGCCCACCAGATTCAGGTTGCCCGGCTGGCCGGTGATGGGGTTGAAGCCTTCATTTACATCATACGGCTTCAGCGCGCCCACCAGGTGAATCCTGTCTCCCTTGGCGTTGCCGGAGATGTTGACGGTCTTGAGCGCGTCGGAAACGGACACATCGATGATCACGCGGTTCGTGCCGCCCTGGTTCTTGATGGTCAGCGTCTTGCCGGTGCTGTCGTCGCGCTTGCGCTCGTCCTTCTCACCGTGGTCGCCCTTGGTGGCCGTGACGGTGTCCGCGCCGGCGCCGGTATCCACGTTCAGGTCGCCGGTGCCTTCGCGCACGTCCAGCGCGATGCTGTCGTCGCCGGCGCCGGTCGCGATTTCGATCTGCGCGCCGTTGTCGATCACGTTCAGGGCATTGTCGCCGTCGCCGGCGTTCACGGTCACCTGCTCGGTGCCCGCCATGATATTCAGATTGATGGTGTCCGCGTCCGCGCCGGTATCTACGCTCAGCGCGCCGCTCATGGTCGTGGCGTTGACGGTATCGTCGCCTTCGCCCGTGATGATTTCAGTGGACTTCGCGCCCTCCGCGGCCAGCACGGTGACCTGGTCCTCACCCTCGCCGGTGGTAATCTTCGCGGAGGCATTATTGCCCACCTCCACCTGGACATTATCGCCGTTATTGGTGCCGGTAAAGTCAAGGCTGGCATCCTCGACACTGATCTTGCGGTTCAGCGCCAGCAGCACGCCCTTCATCAGCACGTTGACACCCTTGACGGACACATTGCCGTCGATGGTGGTGTTGCCGCCGGCCTGCAGGCCGTCCTCGCCCGCGTCCTCGGCAGCCAGCTCCAGCTGGAAGTCGTCGGCCACGGTTCCGTAGCTGTCCTTGTTGATGGTGATGTCGCCCGCGTAGGTGGAATCCTTGGACAGGGTGACGATCAGCTTGCCGGACAGGCTGGCCATCTGCTTCAGCGCCTCATCGATCTTCTGCTGCAGCGCCACGACCAGGCCTTCGGCAGGCGTGTTCGCCTCGGCCTCGGGCAGCTTGGCAGGGGTTACCGCCGGAAGCTGCGCTCCCATGACGCCCGCGCCACCGGCATAGACGCCGTCCTGAGGGGCTTCTTCACTGCCGGCCACAGCGTTGCTCGCCTCGAAGGTGATGCTGACCGGAGGCACGGTTACCTCCTGAATCGTCTCCACCGTCGCGGCTGTCGCGGCGCCCAGGGGATTTGTCGCCTCGACGGGCTTTTCCGCCGCAGGCGCGGCCTCCGCGGCGGGGGCCGCTTCGGCGGACTCGGAGGGATTTGCGGTCTCCACCGCGGCATCCTCACTCGCTACGGTTTCAGCGGCCTCGGCCTGTTCGGTCGTTTCGGCTTCGGCGGTCCCGGCCTGCTCGGTCATTTCGGCTTCAGTCGTCTCGGCTCCCTCAGTCGTTTCAGTTTCGACGGCCTCGGTCGTCTCGGCCTTCTCGGCTTCGGAGGTTTCAGCCTGCTCGGTCGTCTCGGCTCCGGCGGTTTCGGTCGTCTCGGCCTTCTCGGCTTCGGAGGTTTCAGCCTGCCCGGTCGTCTCGGCTCCGGCGGTTTCGGTCGTCTCGGCCTCGACGGTTTCAGCCTTATCAGTCGTTTCGGCTTCGGTCGTCTCAGCCTTCTCGGTCTCGGCGGTCGTTTCGGATTTGGCGTTTTCGGCGGTTTCGGTCTTTTCCACTCCGGCGTCCTGGGCTTTTTCAGTCTCTTCCGCTCCGGCGCTCTCGGCCTCGGGAGCCATGTTCACGTTCCCGGCGTCGGCAGGCTGAGCCTCGGTATTCTGAACGGGCGCGTCGGCCGCAGCCGCCTCCGCACCTGTTTCTTCCTTATTAATATGTTCGCTTCCGACAGTGCCTTCCGCATTGACGGCTCCATTCGCTTCTGCAACAGCCACCGCAGGCTGTTCCTGCGGAGCGCTTCCATCGGCGCTCTCGGGCTGCGCATCCGCTGCGGGATCCGTGGCGCTTTCAGGCGCGACGACAGAGGCATCCGCCTCCGTCTTGCCCTCAACGGCCACGGGCTGATCCTGCGCGACGACGACAGCCGTGGCATCCGCCGTCACAGCCGCTTCAGGAGTCGCGCCATCGACGACAGGCAAGGCTTCGGTTTGCGCCTGGCCTCCCCCCTCGCCCGCTACGGCTCCGCCGCCGGCTTCTTCCGTCGGCGGTGTGTTCTCCACCTCGCCCGGGCTGACCTCCTCTGCGCTGGCTATCCAGGTCTCCAGGCCGACATTCGGCATGGAAACAACGGTCAGCATTGCCACCAGCATCAAAGCGATGGCCCGCATGAATTTCCTGGAACTGCTGTTACTCATAGCTCATTCTCCTGCTCTGCGTCATTTTTGAATGGATAAAGCACCGCTGTCAGTACGATTATATTCCGTGATCTTCAGGCAATAAAAGCCCTTTGGTGGCATATGGATATATCTACCACCAGATATACGTATTATATATGATTTTTCACAAATTGACAAGAAAAAAAATCCTATAGCGCAAGATAATCGCGTTATAAGATGTTATATTTCTGTTATCATTTATTAAATATGTTTTTCCAATCTCTTACAAGTCCAGGGAATATATGGACCTTTTCAGATTTGCACGGCGCTCAGCGTTTCGGCGACATCCCCGTGAACCACCAGCGTGGCCCGCGCGTCCGCCGGGGTAGGCTCTCGATTGACGACCACCAGGTCGCGCCCGTGGAAGTACGCCAGGAATGAAGCCGCGGGCTCCACGGAGAGAGACGTTCCCGCCACGATCAGCACGTCGCAATTTGATATTTCCCGGCACGCGCCCATGCAGGTGTACTTGTCGGGCGCTTCACCGTAAAGCACCACCCAGGGCTTGATCACCCCTCCGCAGCGCTCGCAGCGCGGGATACCCCGGCTCTCCAGCAGCTTTTGGGGGCCGTAAAAGGCGTTGCAGTCCATGCAATAGTTTTCCCATATGCTGCCATGCACCTCATAGACCAGGCGATTTCCGGCCCGCTTGTGCAGTCCGTCAATGTTCTGGGTCACAATACCCCGCAGACGGCCCGCACGCTCCAGGTCATACAGCCATCGGTGTCCGGCGTTGGGCTGTGCCTCGGGATGGAGCATCCGTGCGCGGTAGAACTCAAAAAACCTTTCGGGATGCAAATAGAAAAAGGACCGGCTGAGCAGCATTTCGGGGGACATGCCCTCCCATTCCTCCGCATACAGCCCTTCCCCGCTTCGAAAGTCAGGGATGCCGCTGGCGGTGGAAAAGCCCGCGCCCGTAAAGACCACGACGCGCCTGGCCCGGTCGATGATTTGTTGAAGCTGCGTTGCAATCACCCTCCCAGCGGAAAATCGGAAACCGGAAGGCGCGATGGGACGGCCAGCGCGGAAGCCTGCCGGAGACAATAATCAGGCAAATCTTCCGGCGCCATTGCCCGATGCCGTCTTGGCTCATCCTCTCAGCTCGCGCACGACAGTTTCAAAGTCGGCCACGGGGATGGGACGCGAAAAATAGAAGCCCTGAAAGCCGCCGCAGCCCATTTCCTTGAGGCTGTCCACCTGCTTGCGCGTCTCCACGCCCTCGGTAATCACGTCCATTTTAAGGTTTTCAGCCATGCGAATGACGGATTTCAATATGATCCGACTGCGATGCAGGTTGATCTTGCTCTGTAAAAAGCCCATATCGATCTTCAGCACGTCCGCGTGGATATCCTTGAGCATACTCAGGGAGCTGGAGCCCTTGCCGAAGTCGTCGATCTCCACCAAAAAGCCCTGCTCGTGCAGCCGGTCCACGATCCGGCTCTGTCGCTCCACATCGTCCACCAGCGCGGTCTCCGTGATCTCCACGCGCAGCTTTTCTGTAGGGATATCGTATTGGCGGCACAGATCCGCCAGCAGGCCTGGCACATCGAAATAGTAGAAGTCCGAGGGGTCGACGTTGACGGAGATGTACAAATCCTCAAATTCCGTGTCCTTCCACAGGGCCAGCTGCCGGGCGGCCTGCTCCCACACATAGGCGTCCAAATGGCTGAGCAGGTCCGACTGGTGCAGCACGCCCAGAAACTCCATTGGCGGCACCACCGTTCCGTTTCCCCGGACCCAGCGCACCAGCGCCTCCGCGCCGTAGACCCTTCCGTCGTGGCGCACCTGGGGTTGCAGGTAAATCTGGAACTCATGGTCCTTCAGTGCCTGCTCAAAGTCCGCCACGATGGAATGATCCTTCAGCTTGCGCTCCATCAGGCTGGGCTTGAACCAGGCAATCGGCTCGTCCCTGGATTCGCGGATGGAGGCCAGCGCCAGATCCGCGTGGTCCAGCATTGTGGAGATGGGCAGCTCCGGATTGGTGATTTCATAGACGCCCATCTGCACCCGAACGGTGAAAATCGGGCTCTCCACCAGCTGGCGGACGCGCTGCAGCGGCTCCAGGAAGCGTTCCTCGCGGAATTTTTCCTTGCGCACCAGCAGCACGAAGCGATCGTCCCGGAAGCGTCCGTAGACCTCCTCGGGGCCGCACTCCTCGCGCAATATATCGGCCACGCCCACCAGGATGCGGTTGCCCTCCTCCACGCCGAACAGCTTGTTGACCAGCGTAAAATTGCGGATGTTGCCCATGATGATCAAATAGGTATGCCCCGTATCGTCGATCAGTCGCCTGCGAACCTCATAGAACAGCTTTTCCTGGGTGTACAGCCGGGTCAGCACGTCGTGGGTGCTGATGTAATTGGGGTCGTCGCTCTCGTCCGCGCCGCCGGATTCATGGTTCGGCGTAATGATCTTGACGCAGTCCAGCACGCACAGCTCCAAATCGCCGCTGAGCAGCTCCAGATAGATCGGTATGGAATGGGCCAGCTGCCGTCCCCCGCCCATATGTTCCTGCTTGTCCGTGGCGCAGTGGGTCATGCACGCCTGATAGCCCGAACAATTCGCGCATCGCATGTTTCGGTTCCACACGCGAAAGCACTCCCGCCCGTAGTGGATGGAGCCGTCGTCCTTTACCTCCAGCACGCGGCACTCCTCCACGTCCACCAGCTGCACAATATCATAGCTCCTGCGCAGGGAATCCATCAGTCCGTTGATTTCCATGACCGAATATTCTTCAAGATGCCTGAAGCTCTTCATCGTCCGCACAACTCCGTTTAAATCTTTGCGTTTTACAGCCGCATGGCCAGCTCCGCCACAAACACCACCGCGCAGCAGGCTACGGACACCTGAAACAGACTGCCCCCCAGCCAAGCCAGCACAAGCCCCGCGGCCAGCGCCAGCGCGCCCGAAACCGGGCTCTGGGTGGCGGAGAGGATGGCCGGGAAGGTCATCACGGCCAGCGTGACATAGGGCACATAATACAGAAAGGATCGTATGGTCCGATTGGTGATCTGCCGGCGGATCAGCGTGAGGGGCAGCACGCGAATGAGATAGGATATCAGCCACATGCCCAGTATGTACAGATAGACGTTATGCTGCATGGGCATCCTCCTCAACCGGGAACAGCAGGGCCGCCCCCAGGGAAATGACCACGGTGAGTATGATAATCTTCATGCCGGAGGATATGCCGTCGAACCACGCAACGGCGTTGAAGGCATAGCTGGCCGCGAAGCTGACGACCACCAGCGCCGCGATAACCCGGTTTTTCCGGGCCGGAGGCACGAATATGGACATGAACATGCCGAACAGCCCCACGCTCAGCGCGCTGACCACCCGGGCGGGCAGCACATTGCCCAGCACCACGCCCGCAAGCGTGCCCAGCGCCCAGCCGGGGGTGGCCACGGCGGCCATGCCGTAGTTGTACCAGGGGTTCAGCCTGCCCTCCACCGATACCGACACGCCGAAGATTTCATCCGTGATCCATAGGCCCATCAGCAGACGGTGGCGCAGCGGCAGGTCACTGTCCACTTTTTGGGACAGGGCGCAGGACATGAGCAGGTAGCGGGCGTTGGCGATGGCCTCCATCACCACGACCTCCAGATAGCTCGCGCCCGCGGCGATCAGCGTAAAGCCGATGTACTGCCCCGCCGAAGCCATGATCAGCGCGCTGGCAATGGTCGCCTGGGGCGCGGTCATGCCCGCGTTGCGCGCCGAGATGCCCAGCGCGATGGACACCGCGAAATAGCCCAGCATGATGGGTATGCCGGCCTTGATGCCCTTGAAGAACCACTGCTTGCGGTCTGTAACCATGCTCCGCCTCCTGAGCGCATTTCGCGCGATTACTATATTACTCTGTTTTGATGAAAAGTCAAATGAATGTTGTCGAAAGATATTGAGCCTTCGGTTCGACATGCGAACCGAAGGCTCAAAGCCGGGGCGATTGTACGTCAAACGGCCGCGCTTCCGCGGGCCCTGCGGCGCTCACGGGCAAGCCGTGAAACCGCCCTGAACGCCCACAGGATGATTTGCAGCGCCACGATCACGCCCGTGACGGCGAAAAAGCCGCCCATGCCGGCCACAATGTCGCCGAAATCCATGTCGCCGGTGCCAGTGATGTACTGGCCGATTTCGATGGCAAAGCTCGCCACCGCCAGCACGGTCAGCACATAGATCCACGTGATGGCCAGCACGCGGTTTTTGTTGGCCAGCAGCCTGAACACCGGGTAAATCAACAGTATCAGCAAAAGCCCGGCGGCGCCGATGACCAGAAAGTGCAGCTCCTTGTCGGAAAAGTTGGTCTCAAAGCTGTCGTTCAGAGACAGTATCGCGCTGTGGGCGCGGCTCATCCACGCCACCAGCATACGAAGGTATTTTGCCATGCCGCGTCTCCTTTCATGTCGGCGCCAGGGCGGAGAGCCTCCGGCGCTTCCACGGATTATAGACGCGGTATATGACAAATAGGTTGCATGTTCGACATATATCCGTAAAATTTATCAGGCTTTATGGCGGCGATGCGCGGGAAAACGGCGTTCATTCCTATTCCTGCATCAGCGCCAGCAGCGCCTCGGCCAGCTCGCCGCGGGTAACGGCGTCGGACGCGGCGGTGTCGGCGAGGGGCCCTGCGGCCTGCCCCGTCAGAGCGCTCACAAGGCTCTGGATATCCCCGGGCGCTATAGGGGCGCTCAGATCGGTATCACTGCCAACCAGTCCGTAGCCCGCGAAGGCGGCCAGCGCAGCGTCCGCGTCCCGTTCGCCGCCCAGCAGCACATACAGCGCGGTCAGCAGGTCGCCCTGGGTGGCGGGCTCGTCCACGCCGAAGGCATCCCCGGAAAGCGGCGCCATGAGGCCCTGCTCGAAGGCAAAGCGCACAGCGTCATAGTGATCGCCGCCCTCCGTCACGTCGTTCAGCGCCACCCGGGTGTTGTCCACCGCGCCGAAGGGGTTCAGGACGGCGTCGAACAGGTCGGCGTTGGCGTTGATAACGGAGGCCGCGCCGGCGGTCATCCACGCGCCGGCCTCATTCAGCTTCGCGTACAGATCGGCCTTGGCGCGCAGGGTATCGGGAGTCAGGCGCTTCAGCTGGCGCATATAGTCCAGGCGGCGCGCCGGGTCGAGTCCCTGCAGCACGTCCACCGCCGCGGTGGCCGCGCCGGTCAGCTCACCCAGGGGGGTGGCATAGTCGGAATAGGCGCTCATGATGTAGCCGTCCAGGGTATCCTGGTCCAGCTCCAGTCCCGCCACCAGCTCCGGCAGCTGATGAAGCACCTTGAAGGTCTCGGCAATGTTCGGGTCGCGGAAGGTATAGATCATGAAGTAATTCTCGTTGATGCCGTTCCAGGGGGTATATACGCCGTACCTGTCGCGCAGCATCGGCACCAGGAAGGTATCGCTCACCAGCTTGCACACCGCGTCCAGACTGCCGTCGTAGGCTTCAAGACCCAAGCTTTCCAGATCGCACACCAGCAGGTTAAACTGCACGCCGCTGTCGATAATCAGCGCCTCCCGCGCCGCGGGCACTGGGAAGTCATATTCGGCGCGCTGTGTATCGCGCGCATCCAGCGAGGCCAGAAACTGTTCGCGGAGCCGCCGGTTCAGGGCGATGCTCTCATCGCTTCCTGCGCACATGGTCACGGCGTTGGTGCGGTTGTTGAGCGCCTTCTGGATGCCTTGCAGCTTTGCCACCACCGCGTCGGGGTCCTGCGCCAGCAGCTGCTCCACCTCATCCAGGAACTCGTAATACGCCACGCCCGTGGCAAAGCTGCTGTAGGCAAAGGCCTCCCTGCCGCGCGCCAGGGACCTGACGAGAAGCAGACTGACGGGGTTGGCGGTGATGCTGTTCTTCATGCCGGATCGGATGGACCGCACCTGTTCCATGAGTTTTTCGGGCTCATCCACCCGGGTATCGAACACCAGCTCGCGCACCAGATCGTAGCCCGCGGCCAAATCCTCATCCAGGGCAAGCCAGCTCATGCGCAGGCTGGGATGATAGCCGCCCTCGCCGTCCTCGGGCAGCTCCAGGGAGATGATGCCGTTGTACAGATAGCGGCTGAACAGGCTGGCCAGCTCCGCCCGGGTGTGCGCGGAAGTGTCCAGCGCGTTGATCAAATGGGTGTACAGCACGAACCAGTGGATGTCCTCCTGGGGAAGTGAGGAGATATCCAGGAAGATATCCACCTGGCTGATGCCCTCCACCGCCGCCTTTACGTCGATATGGCGGATGCCGTCCGCATCCGTCCCGTCGGACACGTCGTACCGCTTGATCTCCTCCGGCAGGGACTGGACGGTCACGGCCTTCAGCTGCTCCACGTACTCGGCGGAATGGTCCTCCGGGGCCTCGGCGTTGGTGGCTTCGACGATCCCGGCAATCTCATCCTCGGTCATGCCGGCCTTGATTTCAGCCAGTCTTTCGGCCAGCGCCGCGTCCTTCCGCTCCTTCGCGCCCGGTTCAGGCCAGGTGGTCACCAGCGCGGTGGTCTGGCTGTTAAGCAGCCAGTCGGACACCGCCCGTGCGTACATGCCCCGGCTGTTCCAGTCGTTTATGCTGAACAGTCCGTCCTGGTAGTCCTGTTGGTCCCAGGGATTGCCGCTGGTGGCGTACCGGTTGACCATGGGCACGATGATGCTCTCCACGGGGTTGCTGTTCTCCCGGACCAGCCGGGCGGAGATCGCCAGGGAGGACGCAACGCTGTCCACCAGCGCCTGGGGGAAGCCGTTCTCCGCCACCCTTGCCAGCTCCTCGTCCACGATGGCTTTGAAGGTCTGGGCATCCCCGCTATCCACGTCTTCGGCTATGAACAGTATGGCGTCCTCGGGGCCGTTCATTTCGATGCTGGCGCTGAAGCTGCCATAGGGCATGGCCGTCAGCAGATGCTGCTGCAAATCGGAGGCTTTGGCCAAAAACAGATCGGTCATCGTGTCCAGCACCAGCTCATCGGCCTGGTTCTGCCTCAGGCCCGGGCAAACGAAAGCATAAAGGACGCTGGAGGCGTGTTCCGTGCTTGCGCCCGCCTCCACCGCATAGGGCACAGACAGCTCTACCGGCTCGGTGATGGGGGTATAGTTCGAATCGTTGCGGGTGAACTCACGCCTTTCATAGGCCGAAAAATAGCCGTCCAGCAGTTCAAGAAACGCGGCGTAGTCCTCAAACTGGCCGTACAGATATGCGGCGCAGTTGGAGGGATGGTAATACAAATCGTGATAGTCCTTCAGCGCCTGCCAGGTCATGTCCGGGATGAATTCCGGGTCGCCCGTGGCCACATTGCCCGCCATGGAGCCCGGGAAGGCGGCGCGAAGCAGGTTGACAAAAGCCTGCCGCTTCAAATTCATCGCGCCCAGCATCTCGGAGTACACGGTGCCCTCGATGCTCAGCGCGTCCTCCGGGTTCTCAAGCCGATAGCGCCAGGCCTCCGTGCGGAAGATATGCTCGTTTTCCATGATGATGGGATGGAAGCAGCCGTCGGTATAGAATTGGGCCAGCTTCAAAAGCTGTGTCTCGGAAAGACTGGCAACGGGATAGGATGTAAGCCACTGACTCGTCAGGGCGTTCATAAAGGTGTTGTAGGTCTGATATTTCAGATTGAAGAACATCTGCTCGCCGGGATACTTCTCAGAGCCCTGAATCGTGGCGTGTTCAAACACGTGGGGCAGGCCCGTGTTGTCGATGGCCTCGGTAAAAAAGGTCAGGTCAAAGGCACGGTTGATGTCGTCGTTGGCGATCCAGTAGAGTTCCGCGCCGGTCTTTTGGTGTTCAAAGCGCACGATCACGGCGTTCATCAGCGGATAATCGCGCGTTTCGATCACCTCGAAGCCGTGAACCACGTCACCCGCCTCCGGCAGTGCCGCCCCGACCTCGGCCAGCGCGGCGGGCGCAAGGCCCAGCAGCAGCGCCAGCGCGATCAACACGGATAACAATTTCTTTTTCATGGATATTTCTCCGCTTTCAGTAATCTTTTCGCATCCTGCTGTCATTATACCAGATATCGTCTGCCTTGTACAACCTTCGGCGTTGTCCGCCTGACGCGGATAATGCGCAAAAAACGCTTTCCCGGGCAGGCGGAAAAGCGTTTTGGGAACAAAGGGTTGGATGCCAAGGGAAGCAGCTTTCCGCATCAGACCGACCCGCCGGAAGAGCGCAGTCCCTTCAGAAACCTGTCCAGCCGGTCCATGGCCTCGCTGAGATTGGCCAGGGAGGAGGCATAGCACATGCGCACAAAGCCCTCGCCCCCCGGGCCGAAGGCGGTGCCGGGGATGGCGGCCACATGCTCCGCGATCAGGAATTTTTCGCAGAACTCGGCGCTGGTCATGCCCGTGGAGGCGATGCAGGGGAAAGCATAGAACGCGCCCTTGGGTTCAAAGCACGTCAAGCCCGCGCTGTGCAGCTTGTCCAGCAGGAAACGGCGGCGGTAGTCGTAATCCTTGCACATCGTCTGGATATCGCCGTCGCCGTTTTTCATGGCCTCCACCGCGGCATACTGGCTGGTGGTGGGGGCGCACATGATGGCATACTGGTGGATCTTGAGCATCTGCCTTATCAGCTCCTGGGGCCCGCAGACATAGCCCAGCCGCCAGCCGGTCATGGCGTAGGCCTTTGAAAAGCCGTTGACCACCAGGGTGCGCTCATACATATCCTCGATGTTGGCGATGGACACGTGGTGCTGGCCATAGGTCAGCTCGGCATAAATTTCATCCGACAGCACGATGATGTTGGTGCCCCGCAGCACTTGGGCAATCGCCTCCAGATCGGCCCGCTCCATGATCGCGCCGGTGGGGTTGTTGGGAAAGGGCAGCACCAGCAGCTTCGTGCGGGGCGTGATGGCCGCGCGCAGGGCCTCGGCGGTCAGCCGGAATTCGTCCTCCGCCTTCGTCTGGACATACACGGGCACGCCGCCCACCAGCTCCACAATGGGGCCGTAGCACACAAAGGAGGGCACGGGCACGATCACCTCGTCGCCCTGATTCACGATGGCCCGCACGGCGATATCGATGCCCTCGCTGCCGCCCACCGTGACCACCATCTGCTTCATGGGGTCGTATTTCAGCGCGAAGCGGCGGTACATGTAATTGGAAATCTGGCGGCGCAGCTCCGCCAGGCCCGCGTTGGAGGTGTACTTGGTAAAGCCCTTTTCCAGCGCGTAGACGCCCGCGTCCCGAATGTGCCAGGGGGTGACGAAATCCGGCTCGCCCACGCCCAGGGAGATGGCGTCCGACGAGTCCATGTTTTCCAGCAGGTCGAAGAACTTGCGTATGCCGGAGGGCGCAATGCCCTTCACCCGTGCCGACAGCGCGGATTCATAATCGATCATACGAACAACACCCTCTCTTCCTGCTCGGGCAGCTTGGTGAACAGGTGATTCTTTTCCTTGTACTTCTTCAAAATGAAGTGGGTGGCCGTGCCGGTGACGCCGTCGATGACGGCCAGCCGGGCGTGTACGAACTCCGCCACCGCCCGCAGGGACCGGCCCGTGATGGTGACGGCCAGGTCGTAGGCCCCGCTCATCAGATAGAGGCTCTCCACCTCTTCATATTGATAGATGCGCTCGGCAATGCGGTCGAAGCCGTCCCCCCGCTGGGGCGCGATGCGCACCTCGATCAGCGCGGTCACCAGCTCGTCGTCGGTCTTGGTCCAGTCGATCAGCGCGGGATAGCCCAGAATCACGTGGTTCTTTTCATATTCGGCGATCTCATTGACCACGTCCGCCTCCTCGCGCCCCAGCATGGTCGCCAGCTGCGCGGGCGTCACGCGCGCGTCCTTTTCCAGCAGCGTCAATAGTTCGTTGTTCATGTCTGTTTCGCCCTTCCATTCATATATCGTCGATTCGCGGCTGTGTTCCCCGTCAGCAGATTCCCAGAAACGGCAGGCACAGCATAAGAGTCCTCGTCCTGTCGGGCAGCGCTTCCTCGCACCAGGCCTGATAGCTCGCGCAGGCCGCGTCCCCAACCTCCTCGCGGGTGCGGGCGGGGTCGTCGCGCCTGAAAAAGCCGGCAACCAGCCTTCCGCCGCGGCTGTACAGATAGCCGCCCTCCGTCAGCACCTCCACGTCCACCGATCCCTCCGGCATGAGCAGCCTGAACCGCCTGGCATCCAGGTATTCCACCTCCGCCGCCACCTCGTCCGAATCGCCCTCGCGGATGGGATAGCGCACGCCGTAAAACAGCGTGGGGCTTTCGGCGCACCGCCGCGTAAGGTGCAGTCCCTCCCCGCGGATGTCGTACCGCCTCTGCTGGTCGGGCATCGGCGCTGTGGACACCCGGCAAACGGCTCTATCCCCCGAATACATGGCGTACAGCGTAAGCCCCGTCGCCGAAAAGCGATAGCCCTCGTATCCGATCAGCCTGACAGGCGCTCCCGGGGGCTTTATAGCGCCCGTCGGCGCAGGTGCTTTCGGGCAAAGCAGCTTTGAAAACATGCCTGACTTCATTTGTCATACCTTCCCTCGGCGTCGCACCCCGGTCACGACGGATTGACTACCATTATAAGGGCTTTTTGTGAAACGGTCAACCGCTTCGGCGGATGCTTTGCGGAAAAATAGCCGGGATGCCGCCACAGGCGCAAATCCATCCGTCCCACGGTGTCTGACCCGTGGCAACATCGTTTTCCCGTATGGTCGCGTTTATTGTAACACAATCCCGCAAAACAGGCAACACATGTGCGTATACATGCATCCGTCAAATGCTCCGGTTCCCGGGAAACGACCGTTTTAACGGTTCCGAACCGTCATCCATTCCCGCAAATACAACGGCGGCGCCCGTGCCGCCACAGGTCACCCTTCCCCCGGACGGAGAAGAATGATTGTGACGTCGCGGGCGCCGCCGCGCCCTTGTCAAGCAAAACCGGTGGGGTTTGCTTCTGAAAAAGGTGCCCGGGACCATTGCGCGGCATGTGATTTGAGCCGGATATCAAAAGCCGGGGCAACAGGGTTTTGAGCGTGGGGATCTCTTGAATACGAAGTGCAGCGCGCGGCATTGAAGCCGGCCGAATTTAAGAGCGGAGATTGATGATTGAAGCGTTGTGCCAAAGCCGGTGTCGCGGAGATATAGCCATCCCCTCCGGGGAAGGCTATATCTCCGCTTCGCCACGCATGGCCGGATGAGACCGTCAACCGTCAACGCTTCGGAAATCGGACGCGGCCACTTACACCGACGCCACGGCAGGCAAGCGTTTCACGCCGTCTTTTTCACCGCGATTTTATCCGAGACCATGGCGATAAACTCCCCGTTGGTGGGCTTGTCCTCCCGGGCGAAGACGCGATAGCCGTACATCTGGTTCACGGCGTCCAGCCGCCCGCGGGTCCAGGCCACCTCGATGGCGTGGCGCATGGCCCGCTCCACCTTGCTGGCGGAGGTATCGAAGCGGCGGGCGATGCCGGGATACAGCTCCTTGGTGATGCGGTTGATCACATCATGGTTCTCCAGCACCATGCGCACCGCTTCCCGCAGGTATTGATAGCCCTTGATGTGGGCGGGTATGCCCAGGGTCAAAAACAGATTGGTGATCTGCTCGTCCACGGATTCCTCCGCCCCCTCCGCAGCCGCGCCGGGGGCGACGACGGCCGGGGTCTGCTCCCGGGCGACCTCCACGATCCGCTCATACAAAAGCCCCATATCGAAGGGCTTGACCATGTAATAGCTGGCGCCAAGCTGTATGGCCCGCACGATGAAGTCGTCCCGCGCCAGCCCCGTCAGCACGATCACCCGGGGCCGCAGAGCCGCGTCCATGGCGTTCAGCGCCTCCAGGGTCATGAACCCGTCCCGCCGGGGCATGATGATATCCATGACCAGTATTTCCGGCGCGAACTGTCGCACGGCGTCGGGGATCTCCACACCGTCCGACACCGCCGCCACCAGATCGATATCCGGCTTGCGCGACAGGTAATCCTTCAGCAGCTTGAGCAGGTTCAGGTTGTCGTCCGCCAGCATCACCCGTATCTTTTCCATCCATATCACCCTTTCGTGGAACAATCCGCCAATATATATGCATATTGTCCTTCACATATTCCTGTAAAAGAGCTGCCCAATTTATCAGGCAGCTCCCCGGGATTCTAACTCCATGTACCGTAAAGCCTTCCCCTGCCGCACCCGCGCCGCGGCGTCGGGCAGCAGGGCTCGGGCAGGCAACGCGGCGGGCGGCAGTTATCACAGTCGCAGCGCGCCTCCCGGTGGACGCACACCACCAGGTTGCCGCAGGCGTCCAGCCCCAGCAGCACCTCCGCCCGTTCGCCGGGGCGGCAGGGATTTTCAATGGTCACGCGACGGCACTGGCGCACTTCGCCGCCCGGACCGGAGGGGCCGCGTTCGCCGCCGAACATGGGCAGGCGCACGCAGCTCTCCTGATCGCAGCCGGGGCGAAGGGCGGGGTACAGCGGCATCGTCTCATAATACATATTTCCCACGCCTTTCCAAGGATTGACCCTGTGGGGGTCTGTTTATCACTATGCCACTGGAAAGCGTTGTGTTCCCATTGAATTCAGGGGGGTTTTGTGATAAAATGGTCGGGCCGTCACAGGAGGATTTGCCATGAACACGACGCTTCGCACAGAGCTTAAAAACAACCTGCTGGTGATCGCCGGCCTGCTGGTGGCCGCCGTCGCCTATAAGATGTATCTGATTCCCAACCAGGTGGTGGCCGGGGGCTTCACCGGCGTGGGCCAGCTGCTCAACCACCTGCTGGGCATCAGTGTCGGCACGGTGAACATTGCGCTGAACGTGCCCCTGTTTTTGATCTCCATGAAATCCATGGGGCTTCGCTTTGGCGTGCGCTCGCTGATCGCCATGCTGCTTTTGTCGCTGCTCATCGACCATATTCCCCTGCCCGCCGCCACGGACGACATGCTGCTGGCATCAGTATACGGCGGGGCCATCAGCGGCATCGGCTTCGGCCTGGTGCTGCGCGGCAGCGCCACCACCGGCGGCACGGACATGCTGGCATCGCTGCTGCACCGGCTGATCCCGGTGCTGCGGGTCAGCTACGGCATCTTTTTCTTCGACGGCCTGGTGATCATCGCCAGCGCCTTCGCCTTTGAGCCCCAGGCCGCCATGTACGGCCTGATCAGCACGTTTCTGTGCAATGTGATGGTGGATCTGGTGCTGGAGGGCCCCAACTCCGCCCATACCTACTTCATCATTTCTGACAACAGCCAGGCCATCGCGGAGCGGATCATGACTGAAATGGACCGCGGCGTGACCGCGCTGGAGGCCATGGGCATGTACAGCCACACCCGCAAACAGGTGCTGCTGTGCGTGGTGAATCGCTTTGAGGCCATGCACCTGCGCCGGATCATATTCGCCGCGGACCCCAAGGCCTTCGTGATCGCCAACAAGGCCCACGAGGTGCTGGGAGAGGGCTTCAAGCCAAATCTGTGACGGGGCTCACCGGCGCCCGGGATGGAGCGCCGCGCGCAAATGCCCAACGCGGCGGCGCGGCTTCAGCTTTGCGCTTTGCCCTCAACCACCGGCTCCTTTCTCTCGGGGAACACCGCCTCGTGCGCCTTCCCGTCGTCCGTCATGCGGATATATTCGTCCGCCACAGCCATGCCGTCCAGCGTCACGCGGGCGGCGTTTTTTTCGCACGCCAGGTGATAGACGCTGCCGCCGAAGCTCAGCGTCACGCCGGCCCGGGGCCATTCGCCCAACAGCGCGTTCAGCCGCACCCTGTCCCCCAGCCGTTCAAAGCCCAGCAGCGCCAGGATGCAGGTGTGCATCCAGCCCGCCGCACCCGTGTACCAGCTCCAGCCGCCGCGCCCCGCGCCGCCGGGCCGGTCATAGATATCCGCTGCCATCACATAGGGCTCCAAGCGGTAGATCTCCGCCTTCTCCGGGGTGTCCGAATGGCGGAAGGGCAGCAGCATTTGAAGCGCCCTGTGCGCCCGCGACCCATCGCCCATGCGAATCAACGCCAGCAGCAGCCACAGTGCGCCGTGGGTGTACTGGCCGCCGTTCTCCCGCACGCCCGCGGGATACCCGCGGATGTAGCCCACATCCCCGCCGCGCCCCTCGAAGGGCGGCGTCAGCAGGCGTATGAGGTTCAGCTTTTCATCCACAAGCCGCTCCCAGGCGGCGTCCATCGCCTTTTGGCAGCGCCCGGCGTCCAAGTCCGCCAGCACCGCCCAGGCCTGTGAGATGGCGTCGATCCGGCACTCGGCGCACCCGGCGCCGCCCAGGGGCGCGCCGTCGTCGTCATAGGCACGCAGGTACCAGCCCCCGTCCCAGCCGTGGGCCTCCACCGCCCCGCGCAGCTGCTCCGAAAGCCGCCACAGCCACACCCCGTCCGCCGGGTCGGGGACGATACTGCGGTATCGGTTCGCGCAGGCGATGGCGAATTGCGTCAGCCACACGCTCTCGCCCCGGCCCTGCGCTCCCACACGGTTCATGCCGTCGTTCCAGTCTCCCGCGCCCATGCGCAATAGCCCATGTGGCCCCGTGGCGGCGGCCCGCCTGAAGGCGCGCATACAGTGACCGTGCAGCGTGTCCACGGCGTCCGAGGGGCGCATTTGGCAATAGATATCCTCCCGGTCCGGGGGGATCGCCACGTCCTCAAGGTAGGCCGCGCGTGCCTCCAGCACGCCCGTATCCCCGGTATAGCTGACATACGCCGCCGTCACCCAGGGCAAAAACAGCATGTCGTCGGAGATACGCGTGCGCACGCCCGTGAAGGGCTCGTGCCACCAGTGCATCACGTCCCCGGCCTCAAACTGCCGCGCGGCGCAGCGCAGCAGGTGTTCCCGCGCCCGCTCCGGCTCCACGCGCATCAGCGCCAGCATGTCCTGGAGCTGGTCCCTGAAGCCATAGGCTCCGCCGGGCTGATAAAAGCCTGTGCGTCCCTGCACCCGCGCCGCGCGAACCTGGTGCAGCAAAAAGTCGTTGGCCAGGCGGGTCAGGGCCTCGTCCGGGGTGTCGATTTCAAGCCGCGCGGGCTCAATTGCCTGCTCCGCATTGCCGCCGCGCAGCCGCGCCGCGTCCGGGTTTTTCATTTCAAACCGCGCGGGCTCAACTGCCTGCTCCGCATTGCCATCGCGCAGCTGGCGCAGCCTCTGCCGGGCCGCGGCCACATTCTTTTCCCAGCCCAGGATCAGGCGCAGCGTCCTGCGCTCCCCCCGCTTCAATCCGAGGGGGACCCGCAGCGTCCAACCCCCGTCCCGGGCAGGACCGGAGATGCCCTCAGGCCACATGCACGTCCCTCGGCCCAGGAAGGCGCAGCGCCCCGGCCCCGGCATCGCGCCCGCGTCCGCCGCCATGAAGTACGCGGCCCCGCCGCACGCGCCGGTGGCCAGGCACGCGCCATCCTCATACCAGCAGTTCAGGCACACCGCGTCCCTGTCATCCGTGCCCAGCAGCCAATCCACAAACCCCACCAGCGCCGTGTTCCCACCCGGGAGCGCCCTGTTTTCGATTCGCACATCCATGGTCACCTCCGGCCTTTGCGAAGTCATGGCAAAGCGCACCTCCCCCGCGACGCGCCGGGTATCGAAGGCGTAGCATGTGGCCCGCGGACCGTGAAAGACGTGAAAGGGCATCCGGGGATCCTCGCCGGGCAGCAGCCGCAGCAGGGTGTTCGCCCGGCCGTCCGCAAGGTAGAGCATCAGCCCCCAGCTCTCCCGCAGCGGGTCGTTGCCGAAGGCGGTCAGGCGGCCCGAGCGGCTGTTGCCCTGCCAGGCAAAGCCGCCGCCCCGCTCCGAAAGCATGATGCCGCCCCGGTCGTTTGCCAGCAGGTTGCACCAGGGCGCGGGTGGGACGCGCCGGGGCCGCACCCGGATGGCATAGCCCCCGGGCACGAAGCCGCCATAGCCGTTGTCCGCCAGCGCCTCAAACGGCTTAAGCGTATCCGCGCCCGCGGGCATCGGCCCCGGCGCTTCGCCCCGGCGTCCCTCCGCGGCCGACAGCAGCCCCCGCGCCTGGATATAGAAATCCCGGTCGGCATCAAAGCGCGCTGAAGCGAAGCGGTACAGCGCCCGCCGCCGGGAAGCGTCCAGAGAGACTCCGTCCAGCACCCACACGCCTCCCGGCACGCCCCGGAGCCGGTTCAGGTGGCTGGCATCCACCAGGTTCTCCAGCATGTCCCGCACGGGCCGCGCATAGCCGTCCCCGCCCTCGTCCACGAGGACCAGGTCCGCCGCCAGGCCCAGCGCGCGGTAGAAGCCGTGGGCGCGGATCAGCTCCCGCACCGCCCCGGCATCCCCGGGCTCGAATGTGCGCATCACCAACAGCGGCAGCTCTCCCGAAAGCCCCAGCGGCCAGAGCTGTTCCCGCGAAGCGCCGTCCTCCCCCGGGCGGCTGCCCCGGGCCTGGGCCGCCAGCCTGCCATCCAGCAGCAGCGCCGCCAGCCGCTGCAGCAGATGCTGTCGGGACGCGCTCAGGCCCGCGAAGTCCATCACCGCCAGCGCCCGCGCCCCGGAAAGCCGGATCGCCCGCCGGGACTGCTCCGCCCCGCGCCACCGGCCCAGCCAGGCATCGGCGTCTTCCTGCCGCTGAAGCAGCGAAAGCATAAAATCCACCCTGGCCGACGCCCCGGGCGCAAGCTCCAGCCACACCCGCAGCGCGCTGACGGGGTTCAGCGTCGCGCCCAGGCCGCCCGTCCATTCCATGGCGATGCCGCCCGCGCGCCCGGGATCCCCCGTGCGCCCGATCAGCCTTTCATAATCACATTCCCATTCCACTTTTCCGTCTCCCCGCGCCAGGTGGACCAGTACCGGCCCGCCCGCGCCGCGGCTGCCCGGCCTGCGGCGAAACAGCAGGGCATCCGGGGCCGGGCGCAGACTCTCCACGAACAGGCATTGAAACGCCGCGTGGGCCCGCCAGTCCCCCTCTCCCGAAAGCGCCACCGGGGCCACATCCGCCACCGCGCAACGGGCGGGCCTGTCGCCAGCGTTGCGCAGCGTCAGCGTTCGGATCAGCGTGCCATCCTCCGGCGAGACGCAGACGGCCAGCGTCAAGCGCAGCCCGTTCAGGCGCGCCTGAACGCGGACCAGCCCCGGTTCAAACCAGACGCGGCTCCCCGAACCGCCCAGCACCACATCCGCGCCGGTTCCGGCGTCCGTCACATGCACGCAGGCCCCGTCCGCGCGGCACTGCAAATCCCCGGAAAACCGGGTGGCGTCGAGCCCATAGCGGCTGTAGTGGACCGCGCCGTCGGAGGTGCAGAGTACCCGCGCGCCGTCCCCGTGCAGCAGAAAGGTCTCCGGCACGCGCACGTCTGCGTCCGCCTCCCGGGCCAGCCGACGCGCCGCAGCGGGCGGCGCGGAATACCCGCGAACCGCCGCGCCCCTGCGCGCCGCCCTGGGCGGGCAGGGGCGTTCCTCCAGCAGCGGCAAAAGCGCCCGGGCCCGGGGCTGTCCCATGAAGTCCGCCCGCAGGGAAAAGCCCGTGAGCGCGTTGCACAGCGCGCACAGCGCCATGCCCTGGTGGTGCGCCATGTGGCTCATCACCAGCGACGGGTTCCCCGCCGCATCCGCGCGCAGGTAGTCCGCCGCCTCGTACAGGCCGCAGGCGTCCGACCAGCCCATGTCGCGCATACGAAGCAGGTTTTCGGCAGCCGCCTTGGGCGCGACCATCGCCGCCAGCGCCGCGGCATAGGGCGCGACCACATCCTCCGCTGACTCGCCGCTCAGCGCCAGCGCCCGCAGCCCGAAGGCCCGGTACTGGTAGTTCAGCGCCGCATCCAGCGCCGAGCAGCCCGATTCCGACACGCCCCAGGGCCGGTTGTGCCGTGCCCCATGCCTCCGCTGGGCCGCCACCGCCGTCCGCGCTCCGTCGCCCAGCAGCGTGTGGGCAGGAGCCGGCATGAACAAAAGAGGCATCAGAAATTCAAACATCGTGCCGCTCCAGGAAAGGGGAGCGACGCCCCCCGCCACGCGGACGCAGCCCCGGCCCAACCGCCGCCAGTGGCGCACGGGGACCTGTCCCAGCAGCATGGCGACATAGCTCAGGATCCGCGCCTCAGAGGCAATGAGATCGTAGTGGGCGTCGCTCAGACGTCCGGTATCCGCGTCCATGCCGATGGCGAACAGCTCCCGGGACGCATCGTACAGCGCCGCGAAATCCATGCCCTCCGCCAGCGCACGCATCCGCCCGGACAGCGCTTCCCCCGTTTCCACCGCAGCGGCGCAGGTCAGCAGCGCCGCTGCCAGATTGCCGCTGTCCACGCTGGAGACATACCGTGGCTTCAGGGCAGCGAGGCTGTCGATGTCAACCCAGTTGTAGGGATGGCCCCGCCATTTGTCCATGCGCTCCAGCGCCGAAAGCGTCGCCGCCATGCGCCGCCGCATTTCCTCTACGCCCAAAAAGCCCAGCCGGTTCGCCGCCAGGCAGCTGAGCAAATACAACGCGATATTGGTGGGAGACGTGCGCCGCGCCGCCCCCGTGGGCGGGTCCAGCTGCACGTTGTCCGGGGGCAGGCCGTTACCCTCCGGGGGCACCGATTCCTCAAAAAAGCGCCAGGTATCCCGGGCCAGCGCCATAAACAGACCCCGCACCCGGGGCGACAGCGGCTCTTCCTCCTCCGGGCCATCCGCTTCCATGCCCCCGATCCATCGAGGCGCGATGACAAACAGCACCGCCAGCCCCAGCGCCGCCGTCGTCCATCCCGGCACCAGCAGCCCCGGCAGCGCCAGGATCGCCGCCACGCGCCCGGGCACGCGAATTGTGCCGTTCGGGCGCTCCGCTTCGGCGTCCGCGGCGGTGACCCACTCCATCAGCCGCCTGCCCGAAACCCCCAGCCGCCACAGCGTGCGCAGACAGGCGTCCAGCGCGCACCAGGTCAGCGCCGGCAGGATCGCCATATGTGCCGTTGCCAGCCGCCACAGCCGCCCGTTACACCGCGGCAGGCTCAAAATCGGCTCCAGATAGTTCACCAGCAGCGCCGCCAGCAGCGCGCCGCCGTTTCCCGTCCACAGCGAAAGCAGGAACAGCGCCAGCAGTGCCGGGGCGCGCAAGGAGCGCAGCAGGTTGTCCAGCATCCGAAAGCGATCCGCCGCCGACAGCCGCCCGCGAGCAAGCAGCAGGGGCAAAAGCTGCCAGTCGCCCCGCGTCCAGCGGTTCAGCCGCTTCAAAAATGAAAAGAGCGTGGCGGGATAGCCGTCGTAAAACACGACGTCGCCCAGGTAGCCCGCCCCGGCCAGCGCGCCCTCGATCAGATCGTGGCTCAGCACCCGCCCCTCGGGCAGCGCCCCGTCCAAGCGGCTGTGGAAGGCGGCGATATCGTAGATGCCCTTGCCCGCGTAAATGCCCCGGCCCGTCATGTCCTGCCACAGGTTGGATACGGCGGTGGGATAGGCGTTCACCCCGCCGGGGCCGGCGAACAGCGCCGCAAAGCCGCTTGCGCAGGCCGACGGCAGCTGCTCCATGCGCGGCTGCAGCACGGCGTAGCCCCTGCCGCCCGCGCTGCGGTTCAGAGGGTGGGCCATCGCGCCGATGAGCCGACGGGCCTCCCCGGGCAGCATGACCGTGTCCGCGTCCAGAGTGATCACATAGGCATAGCGCCTCTCAGGGCCCATGTCTTCCGTCAAAAAGGCGTCCCCCGCCCCCGCTTCCGCCAATAGCAGCCGGTTCAGGTCCTCCAGCGCGCCGCGCTTGCGGTCCCGGCCCATCCAGACGCCGTCCGCCGCCAGCAGCTTCCTGGGGCGCACCAGCAGCATATATTTCCCACGCTCCGCGCGCGCGTTCAGCCGCGCAATGCCCTCCCGGGCGGCCTCCAGGACCGAAGCGTCCCCCGGCATGTGGGGCGAGGGCGCGTCCGCGAAGTCCCCCAGCAGCAGATAATCGATGTTCCCGTCCCTCTCCAGGCAGCCCAGCGCCTCCAGCTGGGCGCACACGTCTCCGGCGCGTTCCGGGCTGGACAGCAGCACCGGCATGACCATCAGCGTGCGCAAATCGTCGGGCACCGCATCCATTTCCAGCTTCAACAGGCGTGCGGGGCGTACCCAGCGGCCAAACAGCCGCGCAGCGACAGATTCTGCGCAGCCAAAGCCCAACGGAACCGCCCACAGCGCGGACAGCCACCCGCCGCTCGCGCAAATCGAAAGCCCCAGCCCCATGAACACGGCCAGGCCGCAGATTACCGCGACGGTGCGCTTCCCCGAGGGGTCTGGCGTCATGCGCGCAAGGCGCGCGTTCCCGCGCCCCATGCGGCGCAGCAGCTCCCTTCGCCCTTCGTCGTCATACAGCCAGCGACAGACGCCGCCGGGGCCCCCGTCCTCCCGGGCGGCCGCAAGGGCATAGCGGGCCACGGCGCTCTCCGAAAGGCGCGCGCGACGGGCGATGGCCGCCACCTGGTCGCGCACCGCGTCTCTGGAGGCATCGTCCATGCGCCCGTACACGCCCGCCGGGTCCTCCCGGAGCGCACGCTCCACCCGACTGAGCCCTTCAAAGCAATTCCGCCAATTCAGCCCGTCCAGCATCCGCCGCACCGACAGCAGGCCTTCAAGCCTGAGCAGCTGCGCCGTGCCCTCCGCCTGGGCCTGTGCGACGGCCTGGGCCGGGGATACGCCCCGGCGGGCCATGGCGCGCTCCAGGCGGCTCCGGGCGTCGGCGCACCCCTCCTCCCCGGCGCGCTTCAAAGCGTGTTCGATGAAGGCCGCGTCCATGCCCGGCGCAACCCGCGGCCACCGGACCCAGCGCGCCGCCGCGCGGCAGGCCCGACCCCTTTTGACAATGCGCGCCGCCACATCCAGAAGCGAGCGGGACAGCGCCACCCGCAGCGCCTGGGGCGCCGACCACAGCTCCGCCATGGTCAGCTCCCCCACCCCGTCCAACGCCTCCAGGGCATCCAGCAGCCGCCCTTGCGTCAGTTTCCCATCGCCGTTGGAACACAGCGCGGCCATGACGCTTTCGATCCTGGGCACGCCCCTCCGGGCGGGCAGCCGCGCGCCGCCCCCGGACCGCGCCTGGGCGGCGCAATCGGCAATCGCCGGAGCCTGACGCACCAGCTGCATAAGTGCCTGATCCTCCACGCCGTCCACGTCGTACAGCTCTTCGGCCTCCTTCAGCAGCGCCGCCAGCCTGCGCGCCTGCGCAAAGGGCAGCGAAAGCCGCGCCGCGCCGGAATACCGCAACAGCCGCGCCGCGTCCTCCCGGGAAAAACCGTCTGCGTCCGAAATACGGTCCATGCTCATCCTCCTCGGGTTTGAAAGGCCCTTGTCCCAAAGGGTGCGGGCCATCTTCCTGCCGCCGTCCCGCCCCCGCGAAAGCGCCGGGCGACGGGATGGGACATATACTTATAGCATGTGCCGTTTTCAGAAAAATATAAAAAACCGCCGGAACGCTTCGCTTGAGCGCTCCGGCGGCATGGCTCTGGATTCGGGAAGGGGTTATTCCTCCTCGTCGCCCAGCTCCGCGCGACGGCGACGAATGTTCTTGCAGGCCTCCGTCAGCTGGTCCTCCACGTTGGCCAGCAGCTGGTAGGCGTCGTGCTGGGCCTTGAGGCGCAGCTCGCTGGCCTCGACCCGGGCGTCGTTTCGGATGATGCGGGCCTCCTCCCTGGCCTGACGCAAAATCTCGCTCTCGTCGATCATGTGATCGGCGCGGGCCTGAGCGTCCTCCAGAATGGCATGGGCCTCGTTTTCGGCGTCCATCACGCGCTGCTCCGCATCCTCGCGGGCGCGCTCCAGGGCGGCGTTGACGCGCATTTCGGCAGAGCTGATGCGGTTCATGGCCTTGGTCTCGGCCTCGGTCATCAGCCGTTCCTGCTCCGAATACATCTGCAAGCCGTACTGCACGGCGTCGGGCAGATTTTTTTCCATGTCGTCAATTATCATCAGGCATTTTTCTGCATCGATGATTTTTTTGCCGGAAAACGGCACGCTGGTACCGGCGTTGATCGCCGCGCGGATGTGCTTCAGCAGCTCCAGAAAATAACGCATGTCATTGACTTCTTCAGCCGGCTGCGCCTGCGGAGCTTCGCGGTTTTCCTGCTCCTCATCCTCGTAGAATTTTTCCTGATCCCGATCCATTGTTCAGCCTTCCTTTCCGCATCCGGCGGCCGCCTGATGCAGCTTAGTCTGCCCGGGTTAACCGGTTTAATCCTCTGTTGTCTCCTCCACCCGGGCGGCTCCGATTTCCACGAAATCCACCGCGGTATCGCTGTAGACGCGCGTATCAAACACATTGAAGGGCTCCGGGAGCGCCACATCCGCGCTTTTCTGCCGTTCCATGACCACCAGGCAGCCCGGCGCCAGCATGTCCGACGCGTACAGCAGCGAAAGCGCTTCGCCGTAAGCCTGGACCATGCGGTAGGGCGGGTCCAAAAATACCAGGTCGAACATCTGTCCCGACAAGGCGCCGATGGCGCTGCGGTAATCCATTTGCAGGATGTTGGCGCGGTATTCAAAATCATCCTTCAGCACGCTGCGGGCGTTGCGGTCAATCGCCTGCCACGCGGCTCTGGAGTTGTCCGCAATGACCGCGGTCTCAGCCCCGCGGCTCAGCGCCTCCAGCGCCAGCGCGCCCGTTCCGCCGAACAAATCCAACACCCGCGCGTCCAGCACACGGGAGCCGATGATATTGAACAGCGAGCCCCTGATCTTGTCGGATGTGGGGCGCGTATCCGAGCCGGACGGCGCGTAGAGCGTGCGTCCCTTGGCTTCTCCTGATATGATGCGCATAACTCCACCTATGATATTGCCTAAATTATATCATAATTGTGCAATATTTGCAATCGGTTTTTCGAAAAAATATCAAATTTCAGGTCTCTGCGATCTGGGAACCTGTTTTTTGCGCACAACTCGGGATTTTGCCTTGGCCCGGCGCTTGCCCTCGGCCATGGCTTTTTCGGATTTTGCCCACAGTTTGGGGCCCTGGAGGTAGCCCGCGAAGGTACACAGCGGCAGCACGAAGGGCGAAATCATCAGCACCGCCGCCACCACGCCGGTCAGCCGGTCAAAGGTATTGTACCAGGGCAGCACCACGGGCCAGAACGGGGACGCCAGCACCCACGAAATAAGACGCGTGGGAATGATGAGCGGTTCCACGTTCAGAAGCGAGCAGGTGATGTACAGACAGCCCGCCGCGTAGGGGATCAGCGCCGCGGCCAGCACGCCCTTGAAGCCCCTGGCCACGCTCCAGGCCTGTTTGACCACCTTCTGCTCCAGCTGGCCCTGCATGGCGCTGTCGGGCTGCTGCGCCCGGTTCACAGTTTGCAGGATGCAGCAGGCGTTGTGGCCGAAATCCATGCCCTGCCGGAAGGAGAAGAACATCGACGCCGCCAGCACCACCAGCCCCAGGACCATCCACGGGGTATTGCCCAGCGTGAACAGCGCCAAATTCAGCAGGATCAGCAAAAACAGCGTCGTCGCGCTTGCCTTCCACATCTCACCCGTCGTCATATTCCGTATCCCTCACATTCGGTTTCAGTCCGTCAGCTGGGTGCGAACGCGCGGTCCAAAGCCCAGCATAATCTCATAGGGAATCGTCCCGGCCAGCTCCGCCAGCTCATCCGGGGTGATGCAATCATCGCCCTGGCGACCCATCAGCACCACCTCGTCCTCCGGCGAGACTTCGGGGATGTCCGTAACATCCGCCATGACCATGTCCATGCAAACCCTGCCGATCAGCGGCGCGCGTCGGCCATGCACCAGCACCGACGCCCGGTTGCTCAATATTCTGGGATAGCCGTCGCCATAGCCGATGGGCAGCGTCATCACCAGCGTCGGGCGCCGGGCCTCAAAAGTACGCCCGTAGCCTACGGTGTCCCCCGTGGCGATGCGCTGGATGCGAATGGGCCGGGTGACCAGCGTCTGGGCGTTGACCAGCTCTGACGCCATCTCCGGCACACAGGATCCGTACAGCGCGATGCCCGGGCGAACCATGTCGTATTGCAGCGCGGGATTGAGCATGGCGGTGGAGGCTGCCGCGTGGGCGACGGGCGCAAAGCCCGCCTCGCGAATCAGCGAAAGCGCGCCTTCAAAGCGCCGCCGCTGCAAATCGGTGAACGACGCGTCGCTGTCGGCGGCGCAGAGGTGGGTAAACGCGCCCTCCATGTCCACGTCGGGGCAATAGCGCCAGTGGTGCAGCATGGCCCGCAGGTCCTCCTCGCCGTACACGCCCACCCGGGACATGCCGGTATCCAGCTTCAGATGGGCCTTTGCCCGCACGCCCGCGCGCCGGGCCTCATCCTGAAGGATATCCAGCATCCGCGGCGTATAAACGGCCTGGGACGCCCCGCAGCGCACGGCCTGGCGCAGGCTCTCCTCGCCGGCCCCGCCGAGAATCAGGATCATGCCCCCGATTCCCGCGGCGCGCAGCTGCTCCGCCTCCTCCACAATAGCCACGGCAAAGGCATCCGCCCCTGCCGCCGCCAGCTTTTGCGCCGTGGCAACGGCGTCGTGGCCGTAGGCGTTGGCCTTGATGACGCACATCATGCGCACCGACCGGGGTATGCGCGCGCGGATCGCGCGGGCATTTGCGGCGATGGCGTCGGTGGAAATCTTCATAATCGTAGGTCGCATGGCAGCCTCCCCGGGTGAATGAACGCCCGTCGCCGCAGTTTCCTGCGTCCGGCATTTCATTCTTCTTCCCGTAATAATCGTTATTATAGCTTATTCCTGTCAAAATTGCAACATGAATGTCCAAATACAGTCATTTTTAATGTTTGCGTATTGCAAAAAGAGTGCGTTCGATGTATACTATACTATATCTGTGCGCTATGTATACGGAGGTAGGCCCATGGCATTCTTTGGCAATTTGATGAACAATTACTTCTACGGCAAGCAGGGCAAGGGCGATTTCACCCTGGAACAGCTGCCCCAGAACCGGCGGCAGCTGTTCGGCGAAGTGCTGAAGGTGCGCTGGAGCGCGCTGTTCGGCGTGAACCTGCTGTACATGGTCGTCTGGATCCCCGCCATCATATGGAGTCTCTTGAACTTTCTGACGCTGTACAACATGCTGGGGGGCGAAATCGCCGCCACCGCGGATGATATCGCGGGGCTTATGGCCACCTATCTGTTGATCATGGCCCCCTGCGTGGCCATCACCGGCCCCTTCAACGCGGGCGTGACCTAAGTGCTGCGCAACTGGGCCCGGGACGAACACAGCTTTGTCCTCAGCGATTTCAAGGACGCCCTCAAGGCCAACTGGAAGCAATCCCTCGTCGTCTCCATTATTGACGGTGTGCTGCCCTTTTTGATGTACACCTGCTGGCGCTTCTACGGCGGTATGCTCAGCAACAGTATGCTGTACATCGTGCCCACGGCGCTGGTGCTGTTGGTGACCATTGTGTGGACTCTCTCCAGTATGCTGGCCTACCCGATGCTGATCACCTATGACCTGAAGATTAAGGACGTGATCCGCAATTCCATTCTGCTGTCCCTGGCGAAGCTGCCCTTCGCGGTGATCATCAAGCTGGCGACACTGGTGCTGCCGGCGCTGGCCCTGGGGCTCATTCTGCTGATCCCCAGCATACAGATGCAGGTGCTGCTGGTGGTGGCGATGCTGTACCTGGTGTTCATGGTGGCCTTCAACAAGCTGATCACCGTGTCCTATGCCAACTGGCTGTTCGAAACCTATCTGAACCCCCGCATCGAGGGCGCGCGCACCAACATCGGCCTGAGGCCCGAAAACTGGGACGACGTGACCTACATCCCCGAGGACGACGAGGATTAATCAAAAATCAGACGACAGGCAGCAGCCACCTGCGGGGCTCTCTCCGGCAGCGGACTGTTGCCTGTTTTCATGTATTCAGGAGGTAACCATGCCGAAATATGAGCTGCTCTCCCCCGCGGGGGACATGGAGTGCCTTGAGGCGGCGCTGCGCTTTGGCGCGGACGCGGTGTATGTGGGCGGGCCAAAGCTCCAGCTGCGTGCCGGGCGCACCGGCTTTTCCATGGACGCCCTCAGGGCGGCGGCACAGCGGGTCCACAGCCTGGGCAAAAAGCTGTATGTGACCGTCAACGCCTTCATGGACAGCCGGGAAATCGAGACGCTGGGCGACTACGGCCAGGCCCTGCTGGACGTAGGCGCGGACGCGGCCATCGTGGCGGACCTCGGAGCCGTGGCCACGCTGCGCCGGGCAGCGGAAAAGCTGCCCATCCACATCAGCACCCAGGCCAACTGCCTGAACGACGCCGCGGCCCGCGCTTATTATGACATGGGCGCGACGCGGGTGGTGCTGGGGCGGGAAATGAGCCTTGAGCAGATCGCCCGGCTGCGCCAGAAGGTCCCCGCCGAATTGGAGCTGGAGGCCTTCGTCCACGGCGCGATGTGCATGGCCTATTCCGGCCGCTGCATGATCAGCGCCTATCTCACCGGGCGCAGCGCCAACCGCGGCGCGTGTACCCAGTCCTGCCGCTGGCGCTACCATCTGGTGGAGGAAAAGCGTCCCGGGGAATTTATTCCCGTGGAGGAGGACGCGGACGGCACGACCATCCTCAGCTCCTTTGACCTCAATTGCCTGGATTTTCTGGATCAGATCGCCGGCGCGGGCGTCACGTCCTTCAAGCTGGAGGGGCGCATGAAATCCCCCTACTATGTGGCCACCGTGACGGGCGCCTACCGGCGGCGCATCGACGCCATGACGGGCGCGGCCCCCGCGCCCCTGGACGCGCTGCGGCGGGAGCTGGACGCCGTCAGCCACCGCGCCTATGCCTCCGGCTTTTACTTCGGAGAAATGAAAAAACACGCCCCGGAGGACGGGGCGTATCTTCAGGATTGCGTGTTTGTGGGGGTGGTCAGGCAGCGGCTGCCCGGCGGGCGTGTGCGCGTGGAGCTGCGCAACCGCATATGCGCCGGGGATGCGCTGGAGGTTCTCTCCCCCAACGCCCTGGGTCTGCGCTTCATCGCCAGCCATATGACCGACCCCGACGGCGCGCCCATCGGCGAGGCGGCCGTTCCAATGATGCTGTTTGACATGGACGCGCCGGATGGCCTGGAGTGCGGGGACATGCTGAGGATGCGGGGAGCGGGGACGGGGAGCTGTTAGCCGGAAGCGATTGTTACTGCTCAGTGTCTTGATTATTCGGAACCCCTCCGCCACGCTGTGGCGGACCGCCGGCCTCTCGCTTCACCGCCGGAGGGATGTCGTCTATTCAGCGATTGAACAGAGCATTGACTTCAGGCGCTCATTCCTGTGGCTTTTTAGGTTGCCTGATATTCGTGTAATCTATATACCCAAACCCAATGGGCTTTGCACCGCCCGCGACCTCTTCCAGCTGTTCCTCTTTCAGTTCGATCGTCTCGTTTTCCTTCTCCTTCATTTCCTGCGTCATGTAATCTCCTCCTCAAATTTTCCGGGATTATTGTAACACGGGATATGTCACAGAGTAGTTCCCCTCGTTACATCAGGCTTTGATGCCCCTCTTCAAGCCGTGATGCCCAGGCCCAAGGGCCTGGGCATCACCGTTCAGACGTTCCTTATGCCGCGGGCTCCAACGCCTCGGCGTCGGCCTGGTTGCGGATGCGGTCCAGGTTAAAGCTCATCTCCTGCTCGTCCAGCGCGCCGTGCAGGGCGGTCTCATAGCCGGTCCGCTGGGCCCGGCGCTTGATCTCCGGCTGGAGGAATACCGGCATGGCCAGGGTGTTGAAGCTCTCTTTTCCGGTCTGCTTGCCCTGCTGGCCTTTCTTGTATTGCTCAGGTCCGGCTTTTACGCCAGGCTTTATTTCACCGCGTGTCCCTTTTCCACGATCACATCCACGACGGACTGGGCCAGGGCAAGGCACTGCTCGTCGCTCTCGGCCTCCACCATCACGCGGACCACGGGCTCCGTGCCGGATTCGCGCACCAGTATGCGGCCCGTGGCGCCCAGCGTCTGCTCCACCTCGCGCACCTTTGCCTGCACATCGGGGTCGGCCTGGGCCTCGGCCTTGTCGTAGACCTTCACGTTGATCAGCTCCTGCGGGTACATCCTGAAGCCCTCGCACAACTCGCTCATCTTCTTCTTGCGGGCCAGCATACACTCCATCATCTTCAGGCTCGTCAGCAGGCCGTCGCCGGTGGTGGCGTACTTGGAAAAGATGATGTGGCCGGATTGCTCCCCACCCAGGCGGCAGCCGTGGGCGCTCATATATTCATAGACATACTTGTCGCCCACCTTGGTCTTGACGCAGTCGATGCCCCGCTCCGCCAGCGCCTTGAACAGACCGAAGTTGCTCATCACCGTGGCGACGATGGGCTTGTCCACCAGTTTGCCCCTGTCCTGCATGTAGCAGGCATAGGCGTACAGGATGTGGTCGCCGGTCAGCACGTTGCCCTTCTCGTCCACGCACAGGCAGCGGTCCGCGTCGCCGTCATAGGCAAAGCCAATGTCCAGCTGGTTGTCCAGTACGAACTGCTGCAGCGCCTCGATATGGGTGCTGCCGCAGCCCATGTTGATGTTCAGGCCGTCCGGCTCCACGCCCATCACGCAGGTCTTGGCCCCCAGGGCCTCGAACACCGCCTTGGCAATGCTCCAGGACGCGCCGTTGGCACAGTCCAGGCCCACCTTCAGCCCCCGGAAGCTGTACATGCCGTGACTGATCAGATAGCCGATATAGCGGTTCCTGCCGCTGACATAGTCCACGGTGCAGCCGATGTTCTCCTTGGTGGCGAAGGGCAGCTCCTTCACCTGCTGGCCAAACACGTTCAGCCTTCCGTCCAGGTAATCCTCGATCAGCGCGATCGTATTCTCGCCCATCTTCTCCCCCTTGCCGTCCAGCAGCTTGATGCCGTTGTCGTAAAAGGGATTGTGAGAGGCAGAGATCATGATGCCGCAATCGAACTCGTCCACGTGGGTCACCCAGGCCACGCTGGGCGTGGTGGTGACGTGGAGCATGTAGGCATCCGCGCCGCTGGCCGTCACGCCCGCCACCAGCGCGTATTCAAACATGTAAGAGGAACGGCGCGTGTCCTTGCCGATGACGATTCTGGCCCGCGCCCGATTGCCGGAAAAGCGCTTTTGCTGCGCGTAGTACCAGCCCAGAAAGCGCCCCACCTGATAGGCGTGATCCGCCGTCAGATTGATGTTGGCCTCCCCCCGGAAGCCGTCCGTGCCGAAGTATTTGCCCATAAGGTTTTCCTTTCTTGAAATTCGAATTTACAGCCTCTCTTCCCGCTCAATGTCCAGGAAGTACTTATAGGTGTCCACCGTCAGCTCCCCGCAGGCGGGCTCGTCGCAGGCGATGATGGCGGCGGGATGCATTTGCAGGGCGGAGCAGGTCCACTTCTGGCTGACGCCGCCCTCCACGCTGGCCGCCAGGGCCCGGGCCTTGTTGTGGCCGTTGATGAGAATCAGCACCTCCCGGGCGTCCATCACCGTGCCGATGCCCACGGAGAGGGCCTTCGCCGGCACCTTTTCGGGGTCGTTTTCGAAGAAGCGGGAATTGACGATGCGCGTATCGGTGGTCAGCGCGCGCACACCCGTGCGGGAGGTCAGCGAGGTGAAGGGCTCATTGAAGGCCAGGTGGCCGTCCACGCCGATGCCGCCCATGAACAGGTCGATGCCCCCGCAGGCGGCGATCTTCGCCTCATAGCGCGCGCACTCCGCCTCCGGGTCCGCGGCCATGCCGTCGAGGATGTTCACGTTGTTACGAGGGATATCGATGTGGTCAAAGAAGTTGGACCACATGAAGTGCCAGTAGCTCTGCTCATGCTCCCGGGGCAGGCCCAGATACTCGTCCATGTTAAAAGTGACGACGTTCCCGAAGGATACCTCGCCCGCCCGGTTCATCCGGGCCAGCTCCGCGTACACGCCCAGCGGCGAGGAGCCCGTGGGCAGGCCCAGCACAAATGGACGGTCCGCCGCGTGGGCGTTGATCCTGGCGGCGATATGGCTTGCCGCCCACTTGCACATCTTGTCATAGTTCTCCTGAATGACTACCCGCATGATGACACGCTCCTTTATACCTTGTGGATGATGGTTCCATCGTTTTTGTAAATGCTTCCCTCGGGCACAACGCTGCGCACGCAGGACGTAGGATATATATTGCTGCCCCGTCCCACCACGGTGCCGGGGTTCAGCACGCTGTTGCAGCCGCACTCCACGAAATCCCCCAGCATGGCCCCGACCTTTTTAAGTCCGGTTTCAAGATCGCCCCCGGGAGCGTGTACCGTCACAGGCCGCTTGTCCGAGCGCACATTGCTGGTGATCGACCCCGCCCCCATGTGGGCGCGATAGCCGAGTATGGAATCGCCCACGTAGTTGTAGTGAGGCGTCTGCACACGGTCGAACAGGATCACGTTTTTCAGTTCGCAGGAATTGCCCACCACGCAGTCCGCGCCCACCAGCGCCGAGCCACGCACAAAGGCGCAGTGGCGCACCTCGGTGTTGGGGCCGATGATGCAGGGCGCGCCCAGATACGCGGAGGGAAACACCTTTGCCGTCCTGTGGACCCAGACGTGTTCGGAAATCTCCGCGTACTCGGAAGGGTCCAGCTTTGCGCCCAGTGCCAGGATCATGTCCTTGATGCCGGCGAGCGCCTCCCAGGGCCAGGTGAACCCTCGCAGGTAGTCCGCCGCCAGGGTGTGGTCCAGGTCGTATAAATCCGAAATCGTGTACATAGCCGCCTCCATATTCTGAATCCGTTCGGTTTCACTCCACCGTCACGCTCTTGGCCAGGTTGCGCGGCTTGTCCACGTCCAGGCCCCGGGCGACGCTGGTGTAATAGCCCAGCAGCTGCAAGGGAATCACCGCCAGGCTGGCCATGAAGTGCTGGTCCGCCCGGGGGACGTACACCGTGAAATCGGCAGTGTCCTCCACGCTGTAATGGCCATAGCCCGTCAGGCCCATCAGATAGGCGCCCCGGGCCTTGCACTCCACCATGTTGCTGATCGTCTTTTCAAACAGGTCGTTCTGCGTCAGCACGCCGATGACCAGCGTGCCGTTTTCCAGCAGGCTGATGGTGCCGTGCTTCAATTCTCCGGCGGCATAGGCCTCGGAGTGGATGTAGCTGATCTCCTTCATCTTCAGGCTGCCCTCGAGGCTGACGGCATAATCCAGCCCGCGCCCGATGAAGAAGATGTCCCGCGCGCCGGCAAACTTGGAGGCGAACCACTGTATGCGTTCCTTGTCCTCCAGCAGCCGCTCCATCTTTTCGGGCAACGCGCGCAGCTGACCGACATAGTAGGCGCAGGCGTCCCCGTCGAGCTTGCCCCGGGCCCGGCCCAGCGCCACGGCCAGCGCGTACATGGCCGCCAGCTGGGCGGAATAGGCCTTCGTGGTCGCCACGGCGATCTCCGGCCCGGCCAGCGTATACAGCACGTTGTCCGCCTCCCGGGCAATGGTGGAGCCCACCACGTTGACGACGGCCAGGGTCCGCAGCCCCCGCTGCTTCGCCATGCGCAGCGCCGCCAGGCTGTCCGCCGTCTCCCCGGACTGGGAGATGACGATGACCAGCGCGTTTTCGTCCAGCGGCAGCCTCCTGTATCGGAATTCCGAGGCAAGCTCCACCCGGACGGGCAGCTCCGCCATGTCCTCCAGCACATACTGCGCCGCCATGCCCACATGCCACGCGGAGCCGCAGGCCGCGATGCAGACCTGGGAGACGGATGCCAGCGCTTCATCCGCGAGGCCCGCGCCGGAGAGATCGATTTCGCCCTGGCGGATCAGGCTGCCCAGCGTGTCCCGAACCGCCGCGGGCTGCTCATGGATCTCCTTGATCATGAAATGCTCAAAGCCGCCCCGCTCGGCCGCCTCGGCGTCCCAGGTGATCTGCGTGATTTGGTTTTCGACCTCGTCGCCGTTCAGATCGTAGAAGCTGACGCTATCAGGCGTCAGGCGTGCGATCTCCAGGTTGTCGATGTAATACACGCTGCGCGTATACTTCAATATCGCCGGCACGTCCGAGGCCAGGTAGCTCTCCCCGTCGCCCACGCCGATGATCATCGGGGAATCCTTGCGCGCGGCGAACAGTTCGCCGGGGTAATCCCTGAACATCAGCGCCAGCGCGTAGCTGCCCCGAACGCGCACCATCGTGCGGTTGATGGCGTCCACCGGGCCGAGGCGGTATTTGTTGTAATAATAATCCACCAGCTTCACGGCCACCTCGGTGTCCGTTTCGCTGTAGAACTGATAGCCGTGGCGCAGCAGCTTCGCCTTGAGTTCATCGCAGTTTTCGATGATCCCGTTGTGGACGCCCACGACCTCGGATTCCACCGGGCCGGAGCCCGTGCCGCTGCAATTGCCGCTGACATGGGGATGGGCGTTGGTCTGGCTGGGCTCGCCGTGGGTGGCCCAGCGCGTGTGCCCGATGCCGCAGCTGCCCGGCAGGGCGCGCCCGCCGTCCGTCTTTTCCACCAGGTTGCGCAGCTTGCCCGTGGCCTTCACCACCTGCGCCAGCTCGCCGCCGTCGCGCACCGCGAGTCCCGCGGAATCATAGCCGCGATATTCCAGCCTGGCCAGCCCGTCCAGCAGGATCGGCGCGGCCTCGCGTCCGCCCGTATAGCCCACTATTCCGCACATGCCCGGAACCACCCCCTTAAAAAGCGCCGCACCGGATGCCCGTGCGCCGTCCATTGCATCATACAGCCGCCACCGCCTCCATTATGCCGGACGTCTCCGTTTTCCCGGCGTCCGGGGGCAGCTTCACCGCATGGAAAAACATTTCAATTTAATTATAGGCAGAGGTTAATGAAAAGTCAATGTATCCGCTTGTTATAATAGGTAAAATTCAAATCCCGCGCCGCCGGACGGCAGTCCACGCGAAAAGCGGGTTCCCCCTCCCCCATGGGAAAGAGAACCCGCAGGCCCGCGGCGCTTTTGCGGGTCGGCTTCCCGCATCTGCGCCGCGCCTTGCCTCAGGATGGCTCAGTAGCGGGAGCCGCCGCTCATCTGGCGCTCCTGGGCCTCGATCATCTTCTTGACCATGTTGCCGCCGATGTGGCCGGCGTCGCGGGCGGAGATGTTGCCGTTGTAGCCCTGATTCAGGGTGATGCCCAGCTCGTTGGCCACCTCGTGCTTCATGTTGTACATCGCTTCGCGCGCCTCGGGCACATTGATCTGGTTGTTGGTGTTGTTGTTCGCCATTTTGAATGACCCCTTTCAAATTGTTTTGACTTTCCGGCGTGCGCCGTTCAGTCTGAAACTATTTTGACCCGAGTCATGGCTTTTACACTGGAAATTGCCCACTGTCATTCAATTCAAAAAAAGGAAAAAAAAGCCGCGCCCTCGACGTATCGAGGGCGCGGAAGGGGTTGCGGGGAGGCTCACCGGGCCACAAGCACCGCGGCGCTGAACGCGGGCGCGGTATAGCGAAGCACGCCCTCCGTCACCAGGCCGGTGACGCTCTTTTGCGCGTCATAGCCCTGCTGGGTGGTGATGAAGCAGGTATAGACGCGCGTTCCCTCGCCATAGCCTATATCCCGAAGGGGCAGATCCAGCTCCATGGGACGCTCGGTGTTGTTGCAGACGACGGCCACGGCCTCGTCAGCGTCAAAGCGGCCATAGGCGATATAGCCGTAGCCCGCGCACAGGGGCTTGACGCTGCCCGTTTTCAGCGCGGGCAGCTCTGCGCGCAGGCGCGAAAGCGCCCGGTGGTATTCGATGAGGGAAGCGTCCTCGCCGCCCCAGGGATAGGTGCGCCGGTTGTCCGGGTCCGTCCAGCCCGCGACACCCGCCTCGTCGCCATAGTAGATGGTGGGCGCGCCGGGCCAGGTCATCTGGATCAGCGCCGCCTCCCGGAACACCTCGGGCCGGATGCCCTCGGTGGCCGCCGCGCTGCCCGCGTTGTTCAGCCGCCCGGCCCGGCCGTTGGTGCGGGTCATGAACCGGCTGTGATCGTGGTTGCTCAGTTCGTCCATGGCGCAATAGACGGAGGACGTGGGCAGATGTGTCATGGCGGCGAAGATGCCGTCAAAGAAGGCCACGCCGTTCTGGTACAGATCGTCCCTGCGGTAATCGGAGTGCTTCTCCAGGCCCGTGAGGAAGAAGGAAAGCGGGTCCATGAAGGCGTCGTAGTTCATCACGCTGTCCCACTCGTCGCCCTCCAGCCATTCCGAGGGATCGCCGTAATGCTCCGCGATGATCAGCAGCTCGCGGTTCACGGCCTTCACCCTGCGCCGGAACTCCTTCCAGAACAGGTGGTTGAAGGCGCGGCTCTGACCCAGGTCCGCCGCCACGTCCAGCCGCCAGCCATCGATGCTGTAGGGCGGCGAGGCCCATTTCTCCGCCACGCTGAAGATCTCGTCGCAGAGAGCGCTGGACTGCTCATAGTACAGCTTGGGCAGGGTTTCGATATCCCACCAGCAGTGGTAGTCATAGTCGTTTTTGAAGGCGAAGTAGCTGCGATAGGGGCTCTTGGGGTTGCCGAAGGCCCCCTTGCCGTCGTCATACAGGCCTTCCCGGTTCATCCAGCGGTTGAAGGAGCCGCAGTGATTGAACACGCCGTCCAAAATGATCTTCATGCCCCGGCGGTGGACCTCCCGGCAAAAATTGGCGAACCAGGCGTCGCTGGCCTCAAGGTTCTCCGCGTCGGTGGTGCGCTGGCGGTACATGGAAGCGGCGGCGTTGTCCCGCGCGTTCGCGCTCAGCGCCGTCCCCCCGTCACGGGCGATGACGGTCAGGTGGGGATCGATGTGGAAATAATCCTGGGCATCGTACTTGTGGGCGGACGGGGAGACGAATATGGGGTTGAAATAGATCGCCTCCACCCCCAGGGATTGCAGGTAGTCCAGCTTTTTCAGCACGCCCACCAGGTCGCCGCCGTAGGTGCAGTGATAGTCGTCGTTTTCGGGCAGGGCGTCCCAGGACGCGGCGTGGCGGATGGGCGCGTTGGCATAGTAGTATTCCCCGTTCCACACGTCGTTGTTCAGATCGCCGTTGCAGAAGCGGTCCGGCAGAATCTGGTACTGAATCGCGCCCTTGGCCCAGCCTGGCACATGGAAGCCGGGGATGACCCGGAAGGATGCGGTGGGGTCCGGCGAGGGCACGGATTCCACCCAGTGCGGCCCCAGGCGGTTATAGAGTATGTATCGCCCGTTCCATTCGATCAGGAAGGAATAGAAGATGGTCTTATGCTTGCAATACAGCTTGGCCTCATACCAATCGAAGCAATCATCGCTGCTGTAGCGGGACATATGCACCTGCTCCGCCGGGAAATCCTTGAGCAGCATCACCGTGGCCTCCGCGCCCTTCTGGATGCGCAGCCGCACGGCCACGCAGTCCCCCGCGTCCGGCTCAGCGGGCTGTCTGAAGGCTTCGGTGCCGTCGCTGAAGATGGAAGAAAGCAAGATATCGTATTCGTTATACGGCTGATTCATGCGGTCGCGCAGTCCCCTTTGTCATGTTCTTTCAATCGCTTTCAGGGCATGGATACGCCGACACCCTGTTGCAATATTTTAGGGCAAAACGTCGAAGGTGTCAATTCAGGTTATATTATATCTTTTTTATATGGTTTTAACGCGGCCTCAGGCCTCGTCCACCACGCGCTCCATGATAAAGACCATGCTGCGCTCATCGGCGGTGGCGGTCAGCTGAAGGATGCCGTCCTCCAGCATCTGCACGGTGACGCTCACCACGGTGCCGTTTTCGTCGTCCTGGGCCTGGTACACCAGCGCGCCGTTCACCAGCTCCGTCTCCAGCATTTCGCCGGTGAACATGAAGCCGTCCAGCCTGACGACGTTACCCTCGATGATGGCGGTGATATCCATATCCAGCAGGGAAGTACTCATGAACACGTCGTCCACGCCCAGCTGGGTGCTGATCCAGGTGCCCTGGAAGTCCTCCATGGCGGCCTTGACCGGCTCGGTGGGCGCATACATCTCCTGCTCCGCCTTCTCAACGCCAAACACCAGGATCATGCCCTCCTGTTCGCAGATCAGGTTGCCGTCCCAGAGGGTCATGGTCATGGACTTTTCGCCGGTGGTGATGACCGCCGCCTCCTTTTCCACGTCCCAAGTGCCATCCTCCGTCGTCTCGCCGGAATGGATCAGCGCCGTGCCGTCCGCGTTGAGCTGCATGGTCGTCTCCAGCCTGAAAATGGTCGGGGACATGCTTTCGCCCTCGACGATGATGTCATTCAGGTACCAGGTGTTGGACAGCTGGGCGATCAGCGCCTGCCGCGCGACCTCCACGGGGTCGGGGGTGGGCGTGGGGGTGGGCTCCGGCGTGGGGGTGGGCGTGGGCTCCGGCGTGGGCTCGGGCGTAGGCTCCGGCGTCGCCTCGACCGCAGGAGCCTCCGCCTCCGGGGCGCCTTCAGCGGCCGCGAACGCGGTCAGCAGCATGGCCAGGGCCATCAGAACGACAAGCAGCTTCTTCATGAAAGTTTCCTCCTAAATGTCCCGCCTGCTCCCTGTGTGTCGAAGCACGCCGGTATTGTACTTATTATAACAGCATTTCGGCAAAAATCCAGTCCCTTTGCGCAAAACCACGGCGACTTAATGGGAATATCAATTGACCGCCACATCCCGCAGCCTGTCGGCAAAGCGCTCCCGAGCCAGGGCGATCACGGCGCGGGCCTCGGACGCTTCGGGATTTTCCATCAGCAAGCGGGCCTCGTCGTGGGTCAGCTTCAAAAGCTCCGCGTTCGCGGCCAGAGAGCCGATGCCCGCCGTCAGCGTGCCGGACTGTCGCGTGCCGAACAGCTCTCCCGGGCCCCGCAGCTCCATGTCCTTCTGGGCGATTTTGAAGCCGTCCGTGGTGGAGGCCAGGAACTTCAGCCGCGGGTTCGGCTCGGCCATCAAAAAGCACCAGGATTCGTGGGAGCCGCGCCCCACGCGGCCACGCAGCTGGTGCAGCTGCGCCAGGCCGAAGCGCTCGGCGTTTTCAATCACCATCACCGTGGCGTTGGGCACGTTCACGCCCACCTCGATCACCGTGGTGGAGACCAGCACGTCCGCCTCCCCCGCGCGGAAGCGCTCCAGCGCCGCGTCCTTGTCCGCGGGCTTCATGCGCCCATGGACCAGCTCAATGCGCAGCCCGGGCAGGCGGTTTACGCGCAAATCCTCGTATACCTTCTCCGCGGGCAGCGCCTCCACCGCCTCGGATTCCTCCACCAGCGGGCACACGAAGTACACCTGCCTCCCCTTGGCCACCTCCTGCCGCAAAAAGCCGTAGAGCCCCTCCCGCTTCGCCTCCGGCACGATGCGCGTGGCCACGGGCGTGCGGCCCGGGGGCAGTTCCTCCACGATGGAGATGTCCAGATCGCCGTACAGGATCAGCGACAGCGTGCGGGGGATGGGCGTGGCCGACATGACCAGCACGTTGGGCGCATCGCCCTTTTCGCTCAGCAGCGTGCGCTGGCGCACGCCGAAGCGGTGCTGCTCATCCGTCACCACCAGCCCCAGGCGCCTGTATTCCACGCCCTCGGTGATCAGCGCGTGGGTGCCGATGGCCACGTCCCACTCCCCCGAGGCGATGGCCTCGTGGGCCAGCCGGTGCTGCTTTTGCGTCAGACTGCCCACCAGCAGCCCCACCCGGATGCCCATGTCCCCCAGCAGCGCCTTCGCGCCCTCGTAGTGCTGGCGGGCCAGCACCTCCGTGGGCGCCATCAGCGCCGCTTGCCAGCCCGCCCGGCAGGCCAGCGCGATGGCGGCGAAGGCGATGGCCGTCTTGCCGCTGCCCACGTCGCCCTGCACCATGCGGGCCATGGCCTTTTCCGATCGCAGGTCCGCGGCCACCTCCGAAAGCACCCGCCGCTGCGCCCCGGTGGGGGCAAAGGGCAGCCGCTCCCAAAAGCGGTCCGGCGCGCCGTCGTCAAATTCCATGCGCACGCCCGCGTGTCCCGCGTTTCTGAACAGCCGCAGGGCAATCTGGTACAGCAGCAGCTCCTCGAAGGCGATGCGCCGCCGCGCTGCCTCCAGCGCCTCCGGACTGTCCGGGAAGTGGGCATTGCGCATGGCAAAATTGCGCTCGCACAGGCCGTAGCGCCGCCGCAGCGGCTCCGGCAGTTCGTCCGGCCACTGGCCCTCGCACAGCTTCAGCGCCGCCTCCACGCTCTGCCTGAGCGCCTTGGCCGGGATGCCGGGGATGCTGCGGTACACGGGCAGCATCCCTTCATTCGATTCTATGCTGGGACTGACCAGGGAAATATACCCCTGCTTGTGTTCCACCTTGCCGTAGAGCAGCAGCTCCCGTCCCGGCGTCATCTGCTTTTTCAGCCACGGCTGGTTGTACCAGACGACCTGGACGGTGTCGGTGTCATCTGTTACGTACAGCTTCGTGATGAGCAGCCGCCGCGCCCGGCGCTCCATGACCTCCCCCGCCACGCGCACCCGAACCGCCGCCACATCCCCTGCCTTGAGTTCGCACAGCGGCACGGTGTGGGTCAGGTCCCGGTACTGGCTCGGCAGGAACATCACCAGCTCCCGCACCGTGCGGATGCCCGCCGCTTCGAAGGCCTTCAGCCGGGCCGGGCCGATGCCCCTGATTTGTGAAAGTGATATGTCCATGGCGCTACAGTTCCTTGCTCATATATCCCGGCGCATACGCCGCGTATCCGTGCTTCGGATAGAAGGCGTAGGATTCGAACCACGTTTCCCGGGGCTCGCCCAGGTGGACGCGGGCAACGCGGACGCCGTTTTCCCGCATGGCCGCCTCCGCCCGCTCCAGCAGCGCGGAGCCGATGCCCCGGTGCTTCAGCCCGGGCTTGACGAACAGCCGGTGCAAAAACGCCTCGTCCGTTTCCCCGATCCGGCTGTAGCCCACGCAGCCGGTCACCCGACCGCTTTCGTCCAGCGCCAGGAAGAAGCCGTCGCCCTTGTCCAGGTAATTCGCCTGCACGTCAAGCAAATCCGGGTTCAGCCTGGGCGGCCGCCCCAGCGCGTCCTTGGCCGAAAGCACCACAAAAATCATATCGTCCCGGTATTTTTCGTCATATGGGATAATCCTCACGCCGTCCTCCACAAGCACGAAGGGACGGCGCAGAGCCGCCCCTGGAGTCTGTATTTGCTGTTTTTGCTTCATTCCACCGCGATCAGGTAGTAGTACAGCGGCTGTCCGCCCATCTGAAGCTCCACGTCGCAATCGGCGTATTTTTCCGCCAGGCTGTCCCGCAGGGCCTGGGCGTCGGCGGCGTCGGTGTCCGCGCCGTAATACACGGTGATCAGCGAGGCCTCCTCGCTCACCATCTTTTCGGTCACGTCCATGCACACCCGGGAGATATCGTTGCCCAACACGCTGAGCTTGTTGTCGATCATGCCCATGATATCGCCTTCATGGATCTCCTGACCGTCGTAGTTGGTATCCCGCACGGCATAGGTGATGGAGGCGGTATGGACGGCCTCGGCGGCCTCCTTCATGGCGGTCTCGTTCTCCTCCGGGGACACGGCGGGGTCAAAGGCCAGCGCCGCGGAGATGCCCATGGGCACCGACTTGGTGGGCAGCACGATCACATGCCGCTGCGTCAGCTCGGTGGCCTGCTGCGCGGCGAGGATGATGTTGGTGTTGTTGGGCAGTATGATGACGTTTTTGGCGTTGGTGGCGTCGGCGGCCCGGGCCAGGTCCTGTATGCTGGGGTTCATGGTCTGCCCGCCGTCCACGATCTGATCCACGTTCAGGTTCTTGAAGATCTCCGTCAGGCCCTCGCCCAGCGCCACGGCCACGATGCCGTACTCCTTCTGCTCGGCGGCCTTCGCCGCGGCCTCCTCGGCCAGCTTCGCCTCGCGCTCGCGGCGCTCCTCCATCATGTTGTCGATCTTGATGGCGTCCAGCTCGCCCAGCTCCAGCGCGTATTGCAGCGCCTTGCCCGGTTCGTTGGTGTGTACATGGACCTTCACCACGTTCATATCGGAGATGACCAGCACGCAGTCGCCCATGCGCTCCAGCCGCCGGCGCAGGCGCACCACGTCGGCATTGGTCATGTCCGGCCTGGGATGGGTGACGATGAATTCGGTGCAGTAGCCGAATTTGATCTCCTCGATGGCGTCGTGGTCGTCCACAAACTCCCCGGGCATGGGCACGCCGTCGGGCCTGACCTCGGCCACGGCGTCCACCGGCTCGCCGGTCAGCGCCGCGTACATGCCCCGGAAAATCACCATCAGACCCATGCCGCCGCTGTCCACCACGCCGGCCTGCTTGAGAACCGGCAGCATCTCCGGCGTGCGCTTGAGGATGGCGTCGCCCACGGCCAGCACCAGCTTGAACAGCTCCGCCACGTCGCCGTGCTTGTCCCGCGCCTCCTCGGCCTCCTCGGCGATGACGCGGATAACGGTGAGGATCGTGCCCTCCTTGGGTTTCATGACCGCCTTGTAGGCTGTGTTCGCCCCGGAGCGCAGCGCCGCCGCCAGCAGCGGGCCGTCGATCTCCTCATGACCCACCATGGCCTTTGCAAAGCCCCTGAGAATCTGACTGAGGATGACGCCGGAGTTGCCCCGCGCGCCCTTCAGCGCACCCCGGGCAGCGGCGTTGGCCACGTCCGCCACGCTGCTGTAGGGCTTGGCGTTGATCTCCTTGATGGCGGATGTAATGGTCTGGGACATGTTGGTGCCCGTATCGCCATCGGGCACCGGGAACACGTTCAGCGCGTCCACGCTGTCCCGGTTGTTTGTCAGCAGCGCCGCCCCGGAGGCAAACATCTCCTTAAGCAACATGCCGTCTATTTTCTTACCTGCCATGATAAACCTCCACAAGCAATCCCGGTGCAGATCAGACGCGGATATCCTCGACGCTGACATTCACCCGTCCCACGGGCACGCCGGTGAGATGCTCCACCTTGTATTTCACGGTTTCAATGATCGCCGCGGCCACGGCGCTGATCGAAATGCCGTATTCCACAATGATAAAAAGGTCGATGTCCACCTTTTCGCCGGAGGCGCGCACCTTCACGCCGCGACCCAGGTTCTCCCGGCCCATCAGCTGCACCAGGCCGTCCGTGCCGCGCTTGGAGGCCATGCCCACAATGCCGTAGCAGTCCAGCGCCGCATAGCCGGCGACGCGCACGATCACATCGTCGTTAACCGTTACAACGCCCAGATCGGTATTGAATTTGCAATCCATATCCAAACCTCCTTTTTGTCGGGGCCTGCTGCCCTCCCCTGAAAAGGAATAAGCGCACATAAACCTCTCCATTAACAGTATACCTAATTTTGACCGATTATGCAAGTCAAAGCCCGCCCGCCATCCCCTGAAAACCTCGTTTTTTTACAATATCCGGGTTAATTTTGATGATTTCAGAAGTTTTACACATCTGCCACTTGCGTTTTGGGACAGGAAATGCTATAATTCCAATGTTTTGATGTGGATATATCCTTGAAGGAGGTGTGATAGAGTATGGGAAAGTTTTGTGAAATCTGCGGCAAGGGCGTGGTGTACGGCAACAACGTGAGCCATTCCAACCGCAAGACGCGCCGCACCTGGGCTCCGAACACGCAGAAGGTTCGCGTGCTGATCAACGGTGTTCCGCAGCGTATGTCCGTTTGCACCCGCTGCCTGCGCAGCAAGAAGGTCGAGCGCGCCCTGTAATTGGCGGCGTTCGCCGTAAAAATGAAAACAAGGCTCATAGCGCATTGTTCGCTATGAGTTTTTGTTGTACCGGGACGCGGGGCGTTTTCCCCGTGCCGTATCCCGGATTTCACGCGGGGATGTGATGCTATGAGGCGCTTGACCGCCTTGGCCGGAGAGCGCGACGCCGGGCGCATGGTGAAATACTTTGTCCGAAGCGATATGGCCGTCTCCCACCGCCAGTTTTCCGCGCTCAAGGCACAAAACGGGCTGCTGGTGAACGGCGTGCCCGTCCACGCGAATTACCCCCTGAAGCCCGGCGACGTGGTGACGGCGCTGCTGGCGGACGCCGCCCGGGACGCCGCAGCGCCCGAGGACGCGCCGGTGAACATCGTCTATGAGGACGAGGACATCATCATCATCGACAAGAGCGCGCCTCTGGCCTGTCAGTGTTCCCCGAAGCAGCCCGGCGGCACGCTGGAGAACCGGCTGGCCTACCGATTCCGGGACAACCCCGGCTTCGTGTTCCGCCCGCTGAACCGGCTGGACAAGGGCACCAGCGGACTGATGGCGGCGGCCATGAACGCCCACACCTGCCGCGCGCTGCAAAGGCAGCTGCACACGCAGGCCTTCCTGCGGGAATACCTGGCCGTGGTGGAGGGCCCCATGGCGGGCGAAGGCGTCATCGACGCGCCCATTGCCAAGGAGCAGGCCGCCACCGTGCGCCGCGTGATCGATGCGGAGAACGGACAGCGGGCCGTGACCCACTACCTCGTGGAGCGGACCGGCGAAAGCCGCAGCCTCGTGCGGCTGCGCCTTGAGACCGGGCGCACCCACCAGATTCGCGTGCATCTGAGTCATCTGGGGCACCCCATCGTCGGGGACTTTCTCTATGGAGCCGAGGACGCGCGGCTGCCCGGGCGCTTCGCGCTGCACTCCGCCCGCATCCGTTTCACGCACCCCATCAACGGCGAAACGATCGAAAGGGAATCCCCTCTGCCCGAGCCGCTGGCGGCGCTGATGAAAGACTGACGTTCAAGGAGGCATCGTCATGGAAATCTGGGACGCCTACGACCGCGATTTCAATTTGATCAAAGGCCTCGCCCTCGTGCGGGGCGAGCCCATCCCCGAGGGCGTGTTCCACCTGGTGAGCGACGTAATCGTGCGCCATGTATGCGGCGATTACCTGCTGATGCGGCGGGACCTGCGCAAGCACTACGGCGGCCTGTGGGAGGCCACTGCCGGCGGCGCGGCGCTGCGGGGCGAGGGCCCGCTGGACTGCGCGCTGCGGGAATTGCGGGAGGAGACGGGCATTTGCGCCGACGATCTGACGGAGGTGGGCCGCGTCTGCGACCAAAGGCATACCCTCTACGTGGAATACCTCTGCGTCACCGATTGCGACAAGGACTGCGTCACGCTCCAGGAGGGCGAAACCATGGCCTACAGATGGGTAAGCCGGGATAAATTGCTGGGCATGAAGGCATCCGAACTCGTCACCGAGCGGATGCAGGCATTTATTGAGGAACTGACGGTCAAATGAACCATGAAGAACTGACGGGAAAGCCCTTTGGCGCCGCCGCGGAGGACGCCTCCGTTTCCGATCCTTCCCCCATCGCGGCGGCGCTGTCCGCGGTGCGGATGCCGGCGCAGCCGGAGGAATACGACATACACGCCGCCGTCGCCCGGGCGCTGGACGAGGCGGGGCTGGCCTATGAGCATGAATACCGCCTCGGTCCCCGCCGCCGCATCGACTTTCGCGTGGGGCGCGTGGGCATCGAGGTAAAAAAGGGCCGCCCGGCCACGTCGGCGCTGACGCGGCAGCTTCGGCGCTACCTGGAATCCGACGAGCTGGACGCCGTCGTCGTCGTGACCCAGCGGGTGACGGCGCTGCCGGAGACCATTTGCGGCAAGCCGGTGCGCCTTATCTCCCTGAACCGGCTTTGGGGGGTCGCACTGCCATGATGGAGGGCCATATGGACTACTACGACGAATACACCGGCAGCGGGGCCATCGTCATGGACGATCTGCCCGGCTACGACCGCCCCGCCGAAGCGGAGGAAGCCTTTCCCGCCTATCTGCGCGACGTGCCGACGCCGCGCCACACCTACGGCACGCTGTCCTACAACCGAAAATCGAAATGCTGGACCATCAAGGGCGAGCCCTGCGTGACGGAGCTGGCCAAGCGGCTGTTCCCCGGCTGCGACGGACGCGGGCGGGGCGTGGCCAGGTTCACCGCCCACCGGCGCATCATCGGCGAACTGAACTGGCTGATGCTGCGCTACCCGCTTAAGATCAGGGAATCGGACCGTTCCCGCTGGGAGAGCGCGCTGGAGGAGGCCCGGGAGTATGCCGTGCGCCGGCAGCAGGCGCTGACCATGCCCGAAACCGCCACGCCCCCCGCCGGCAGCTTCTCCGGGGAGCTGCTGCCCTTTCAGAAGCAGGGGCTGGGCTTCATGCTGTCCACCCGGCGCTGTCTGCTGGCGGACGAGATGGGCCTGGGCAAGACGGTGCAGGCGCTGGCCTTCCTGGCCACCACCGCCGCCTACCCGGCGATACTCGTCGTGCCGCCCCATCTGATCCGCAACTGGCAGCGGGAGGTGGAGCGCTTCCTTTCCCCGGTGGTTCGGGTCGATTTTTCAAATCGCCCCGAACCATCCCCGACTTCGCCGGGAACAGCCTTGCCATCCGGCAAGGTCGCCGACGGGCGGCTGCGGGTCCACGTCATCAAGGGGCTGACCCCCTATGCCCTGCCGGAGGCGGACATTTACATCATCCACTACCTGCTGCTTCGGGGCTGGAAGGAGGTTCTGCCGGAGCAGGGCTTCCGCACGGTGATTTTCGACGAAATGCAGGAGCTTCGCCGCAACGGCACCGGCAAGTACAGCGCCGCCAGTTTGCTGTCCGAGGCCTGCGAAAATTGTATCGGGCTGTCGGGCACGCCTATTTACAACAACGGCGGCGAGATCTGGAACGTGGTCAACATCATCGATTTCCACTTTCTGGGCGACTGGGAGAGCTTTTCCCGGGAGTGGTGCTACGGCTACAACACCGCCGTGGTGGCCAAGCCCGAGCTGTTGGGCGAGCATCTGCGCAGCGAGGGGCTGATGCTGCGCAGGCTCAAGAGCGACGTGCTGACGCAGCTGGCCCCCAAGCGCCGACTGGTGCAGGAAATCGACTGGGACGACGCCGTGTACCGGGAGCTGATGGCCCCCGTCGCCCGGCAGTTGCAGCTGCTGCGCGCCACCGACGATCCCTCCCGGCGCGCTATCATCGAAGATGCCATCTCCCAGACCCAGCGCCAGGCCACGGGCATCGCCAAGGCCCCCTTCGTGTGCGCCTTCGTGCGGGCGCTGGTGGAGGGCGGCGAAAAGGTGCTGCTGATGGCACATCACCACGCGGTGATGGACATTTATAAAAAAGAACTCAAGTCCCTGCGCCCGCGGTTCATCACTGGCCGGGAGAACGACCGGCAGAAGGACGAGGCCGCCGCAGACTTCATGGAGGGCAAAACCGACCTGCTGTGCATCTCCCTGCGCTCGGCCAGCGGGCTGAATTTGCAGCGGGCCAGCTGCGTGGTGTTCGGCGAGCTGGACTGGTCCCCCGCCGTACACAGCCAGGCCGAGGACCGCGCCCACCGCATCGGCCAGCAGGACAGCCTGCTGTGCTATTACCTGGTCTCCCCCAAGGGCTCCGACCGGGACATGCA
>JAFUCP010000100.1 GCA_017459565.1 Clostridia bacterium
AACCCGTACGGTCTCCCACACGCCCCTCAAACGTGCGCGTATGCCTATTCCGCCACGACCGCATGACCAAAGCTATTATACACATCCGGTGGGCGAATGTCAAGATAAATTTCCGTTGTGCGGCCCAAATGTGCAATCCAGGCTTCACAGCCCCGCAAGGTCGCCGGGCGCCAGGGCGGGAAGGGTTTGGGTCAGGATCGCGCCGGGAATGTGCCCCGCGGCGCTTCGGGCGGCGTCGGCATCCTCAAAGGCCCCCACCACGGCGGAGCCGCTGCCGGTCATGAACGCCGCAGCCGCCCCCAGCGCGCGCATTTGCGCGATGCACCGGCCGATCTGCGGCATCAGCGCCACGGCGGGCGCGGTCAGCGCGTTGGCGCACAGCCTGTCCGCTAAAACCAAGTCCCGCCGCGCCACCGCATCGATCAGGGCCGCGCCGTCCAGGGTCACGGCGGGAAAATCGCCGCTGTCCCACAGCGCGAAAACCTCCGCCGTGGAAAGCCCGTCCCCCGGGCGCGCCAGCACCAGCGGGATCCGGGGCGCGTCCGCCGCGGGCGCGATCCTCTCGCCGATGCCGGACACCCGGGCAAGCCCGCCCGTCAGACAGAAGGGCACGTCCGCGCCCAGCCTCTCGCCGATGGCCAGCAGCTCTTTGCGCGTCAATTCCAGCCGCCACAGCTCGTTCAGCGCACTGAGCGCCAGGGCGCAATCCGCGCTGCCGCCGCCCAGCCCCGCCCGGGCCGGTATGCGCTTTTTCAGCGTTACCCTCGCCCCGAAGTCCGTGCCGGCGTATCGGTTCAGCGCCCTTGCCGCCCGGATGACGAGGTTGTCCTCCCCCGCCGATTCCCTGCCGTCCTCCCACAGGCTGAGGCTCCCGGCAGGCTCAAAGCACAGCTCGTCGCACAGGTCGATGGTCTGCATCACCATGTCCAGCAGGTGATAGCCGTCCGCCCGGCGCCCGGTGATGTTCAGCGCCCAGTTGATCTTCGCGTTGGCATAGAGGGTTATAGGCATACTGCGCCTCCCTGAAATCAGAGCGCGGCCCTGAAATCGCCGGGGCCGCGCTCAGCTTTTTGATATAATGTCAGCCGTTGATCAGCTGGAACTGGTCGCCCAGCACCTCGATGATCTCATAGTAGCTGGCCACCATGCGGTTGTAGTTTTCGTCGTCCATGCCGGAGGGCCTGTCGTTCAGGTACTTGCCGGAGGGCAGCACCCGGATCGCGCCGTCCTGCTTCCAGGTATAGGTCGGTATGTATCCCACGCTGTCGCAGGTAAAGGTCCCGTCCGAATGTTCGTTGACGGTGAAATCCAGGATCACGCCGTTGTCGGTGTACTGCACGGTGTGGTCGCTGATGAAGTTGCCCATGGAGAACATCGTGAACACCTGCCGGGATGAGCCGTCCGCGTTGGCAACGGTCTGATAGCCCATGGGCTGCACCATGTGGGAATGGCTGCCGATGATGATGTCCGCGCCGGCCTCCGCCAGCTGCTTGGCATACTTCTTCTGGGTGTCGTCGGGGCTGCGCACATATTCCTTGCCCCAGTGCGGGAAGGCGATGACCACCTCCGCCCCGGCGTTGCGCAGCCTTTGAATCTCCGCGGCAAAGTCGGCCTTCTGGATGTAGGGCACCAGCGCCACGGCGGATTCGTCCGTGCCGCGGTTTTCCATGGTGTTCGTGCTGTGGGTATAGGCCACAAAGCCAAACCGGATGCCGCCCACCTCGTAGATCACGGGCGCTTCCCGCTCCTCGCGGGTCCGGTACGCGCCCACATGGGCAAAGCCATAATGCTCCACCCAGTCCACGGTGTTCTTCACGCCGCCGCTCCAGCGGTCCAGCATGTGGTTGTTGGCGAGGGTCAAAAAGTCGATGCCGTCGTCCTTCAGCGGCTCCAGCGCCACCTCGGGGGCGTTGAACTGGGGATAGCCCGAGTAGTTCGACTTGTTGTACTTGCCGATGGTGCCCTCCATGTTGCCCATGGTGTAATCCGCGTTTTGCAGCTGCTCCGCGATCATTTCAAACTGATTGTGGAAATCATAGCCGCTGTCCCTGGCGAACACCAGCTGGGACTGGCAGAACATGATATCGCCCACCACGCGCATACGCACCGAGCGCAGCGCGCCCGCGGGACGCGGGGTTGAGGCAACCGATTCCACCGCCTGGGGGATGGCCGGCACCAGCGTCGCCTCCGGGACGAGTGTCGCCTCCGGCTGGGCGGGCGCCTCGGCCGGGGGGGCGTTCTCCGGCTGGGTGTCCGTCAGCGCCGCAAGGTCCACGCCGCCCGCCGCGGGCTGGGCCACAGCCGCGGGCTGGGCCGCAGCCTCCGGCTGGACGGCCTGGGCCGGCTGTTCCACGGTGACCTCCGCCTGGGGCGCGGGCGCGCTGCCCGCATCCACCATCGCCGTCACCGCGTCCGTAGACGGCTTCGGGCGCAGAATCAGTATCACCGCCACGGTGATCAATACCGCGATGCCCGCCATGATCGCAATGGCAATTCGATTCTGCCGGCGCTGCCGCATAAGCGCCTCATACTGCTGGCGCGTCATGCGCCGGGGGCCAGACGGATTGGGCCTGTTTTGCATGGGTGTACCTCCGAGTTCGGGCGTATATCATTCAAAATTGCGGATGTGTTCAATCCAGGGCTTCGTCGGGCTCCTCCACATCGGGCGCCTCGCCGGGCGCGCTCCGGGGAACCGGGTCGGGCTTTTTTTCGTCGGGCGCGTCGAACGCCGCGCCGCACACGGGGCAAATCGCCTCCCCGTTTTCGCGCTTCGCGCCGCAGCCGGGGCAGTATTCCCCCATCTCCACGGGCTCCGGCTTCGGCGCGTCCTCCGGCAGGCGCTTGCCGCAGGCGGAGCAGAAGCGGGCCTCCTTCGGGTAAACCGCGCCGCAGCTCGCGCAGCGCTTCATCTCCCTCGCCGCGTCCCGCTTGTCGGCGATTTCGTCCACCTCCAGCTGCGCGGCGCGGATGCGCACTTCAAGCTGCTCCACCGCCTCGCGGCTGCCGCCGCCCGCGCGCAGGGCGTAGCACAGCTTGCCATAGCGGGCGTACAGCCCCTCAAGCTGCTCCCTCGCGTCGCGCAGCTGGGCGTTCAGGCGCGTGACCTCCGCGCTCTCCTTGGATTTTTCGGTGACCGACCGGGCCACGCTGGAGACCTTTTTGCTGAACTCATTGAAAAAATCCATAAACCCGCCTCGCCGTCTGAAGATGACAGTTATCCTATAATAGCTATGATAAACCCATTTTCGGAATAAATCAAGGGGAAAACGCATAAACCCCGCATCTTCCGCAAAAGATATGTGGCGATGATGGCCTGTTCCGGAGCGAATATAAAGGAGTTTTGTCATGTTCACGCTGTTTTTCCGCGGCGCGCTGCTGTACATCGTCATGATCGTCACCATGCGGGCGCTGGGCAAGCGGCAGCTTGGGGAATTCGAGCCCTACGAGCTGGCGATGACCATACTGCTGGCGGACCTCATCTCCTCCCCCATGGAGAGCGTCAGCACCCCCCTGCTGCACGGGCTTTTGCCGGTGGCGGCGATGTTCGTGGTCCACGGCGCGATCACGCTGGCCTCTCTGCGCTGGGACGGCTTCCGGGCGCTGGTATCGGGCAAGCCCGCCGTGGTCATCCGCCGGGGTGAAATCGACCAGGACCAGCTGGACCGGCTGTGTCTGAGCCTGTCCGACCTGCTTGAGGGGCTGCGCGGCGCGGGCTTCCTGGACCCGGCGGAGGTGGGCACGGCCATCGTGGAGGCCAACGGCACCATCACCGCCTTCCCCGCCGGGGATGAGCGCCCGCCCAAGGCCGGGGAGCTGAACATCACACCGGGCTATGAGGGCCTGCCGATGACGCTGATCGCCGATGGCCGCGTACAGCCCTGCAACCTGCGCCGGACCGGGCTGGCGCGCGGATGGCTGGAGGACACGCTGCGCGCGCGCAGCCTGAGCGTGGAGCGCGTGTACCTGGCCTCGCTGGACACTCAGGGGCGCATGACGCTCCAGATCGCGGGCGGCGGGCTCATGCGCTTCCAGGCCATCGCGCCAAAGGAGGTGGCATGGTAGCGTGCGGCGGACCATGATCATTGCCCTTGCGGTGCTGGCGGCGGCGCTTTTGATCTGCACCGCCTCCATGCTGTTTTTAAACGGCACCGTCGACGAGGCTGAGCGCCTCGACAGCCTCGCGGTGCTGGCCGCGAACGGGGGCAGAAGCGACCGGGCCGCGGAGCTGATGGTACAGCTGGCCGAATTCTGGCGGCAGCGCGCGCCGGTGATGGAGATGCTGGCCAGCCACGACGCGCTGCACGAGGTGGATTCGGCCATCGCCGAGGCGCAGATCTGCCTGGAGTGCCGGGACCACGACGACTTTCTGCGCACCATGTCCGTCGTGACCGCGGCCCTTCAGCACATCCGGGACGAAGAGGCCGTGAGCTGGTCGAATCTGTATTGACTTTGGGCGGCGAACTATGTACAATGAAGGTGATTTGCCGCAGGGCGGCCCATGCACACAAAGGAGATCAACATGTCCAAGCGCACCCACCCCATGACCGAGGGCAGCATCCCGCGCCATTTGCTGCGCTATTCGATACCGGCGATATTGGGCGATCTGTTCCAGGTGACCTACAACACCGTGGATTCCGTCATTGTCGGCAAGTACGCCGGGGCCGGCGCGCTGGCCGCGGTGGGCGTCGCCAGCCCGCTGATGAGCATCGCCATGTTCTTCATCGTGGGCATGGGCATCGGCGCTTCGGTGATCATGAGCGAATTTTACGGCGCGAACGACGCGAAAGCCCTGCGGAGGGAATTTGCCACCACTCTCGCCGTGAGCGCCGCGTTCAGCGCCGTGATCGCGCTGGGGCTGTTCGCGCTGGCAGGGCCGCTGTTGACGCTGTGCCGCACGCCCCGGGAGATCATGGCTGACACCGCGGGCTACCTGCGCATCGTGGCCCTCGGCATGATCGTCACCTCCTTTTACAACATCCTGGCCGCCGCCTCCCGCTCCATCGGCGATACCCTCACGCCGCTGATCTGCCTGATCGCCGGATCGCTCACCAACGTTGGCCTGGACCTTCTGTTCGTGGCGGGCTTCGGCATGGGCGTGTCCGGCGCGGCCTATGCCACGGTGATCTCCCAGGGCGTCGCGGCGCTGCTGTGCGCGCTGCTGCTCAGGCGAAATGAACCGGTGCTGTTCGCCTCCCGGGAGGATTTTGCCGTGGACCGCGCGCTGCTTCGGCGCACCGTGCGCTTCAGCGCCCCCTCCGCCCTGCAGCAGGCGGGCGTCTATGTGGGCCGGGTGCTGGTGCAGTCGGCGGTAAACCCCCTGGGCGTGAGCGCCATCGCCGCCTTCAACGCCGTGAACCGCCTGGACGACTACGCCCTGATCCCGGAGCGGGACGTGGCCAACGGCGAAACCGTCCTCATCGCCCAGAACCACGGCGCGGGCAAGCCGGACCGGATGCGGCGGGGCTTCTTCGCGTCCATGGCGCTGGAGGTCGTCTACGGCCTGATCGTCTCCGTGGCCATCTTCGCCCTGGCGGAGCCGCTGATGAAGCTGTTCGTGGCCCCTGAGGAGACGGAGGTCATACGGCTGGGCGTGCGCTATCTGCGCTTGATGGGCTTTTTCTATTTCATGCCCGGCATCACCAACGGCCTGCAGGGCTATATGCGCGCCCTGGGCAAGATGAAGCTGACCATGTACGTCACCTATTCCCAGATGTTCACCCGCGCCGCCTTTACATATCTGCTCATCGGCCGCATGGGGCTGGACGCCGTGCCCATCGCCTGCGTCGCCGGATGGGTGCTGATGATGGTCTGGGAAATCGGATTGATGGTGAAGTGGAACAGGGAAGGGAAGCTGTATAAATTATAGCTCCCAAAGGAGATGCGATGTCCGATACCGAATACATGCAAGCGGCATTGGCGCAGGCCAATCTGGCCGCCCAGGCGGGCGAGCTGCCGGTGGGCTGCGTGATCGCGCGGGACGGGGAGATCATCGCCCGGGCCCACAACGAATGTGAGGCGCGCAGGGACGCCACGGCCCACGCGGAGCTGCTGGCGATTCAAAGGGCCAGCGCGGCCTGCGGCGACTGGCGGCTGAATCGCTGTACCCTCTACGTCACGCTGGAGCCCTGCCCCATGTGCGCCGGGGCCATCGTTCAGGCCCGCGTGGGGCGGCTGGTGTACGGCGCGCAAAACCCGCGGCAGGGCTGCGCCGGGAGCTTGTACCGCATCCCGGAGGACCCCGCCTTCCCCCACTTCTGCCCCTCGGACGGCGGCGCGCTGAAAGAGGCGTGCCAGGCGCTGCTGGAAGCTTTTTTCAAAAACCGGCGATAGCCCGCGCGGCATAACGGGCAAAACGCCGCGCCAAACGTTCCGACGCGAAAGCGCGGACAACCCCACGGGGCCCGCCCCCGCGGCCGGGTATTCCGCGCAAGCCGTGGTCGCAGATGCATTTTTGTATGTTTATGCATGATTCATGCATATAATTCCCGAAAATTAACTCTTTTAACGCATATTCAGCCTTGACACTGTATATTATTGGTATATAATAGACGCATCAAGCAAATCAACCGCGCACGCGGCAAACCAAGGAGCGTTTATCATGAAGAAAAAGACCAATAAAGAGTTCAAGAAGATCGTGCTGGCCTACTCCGGCGGGCTGGACACCTCCATCATCATTCCCTGGCTGAAGGAGAACTACCCGGGCTGCGAGGTCATCGCCGTTTCCGGCAACGTGGGCCAGGTGGGCGAGCTGGACGGCCTGGAGGAGAAGGCCCTCAAGACCGGCGCCAGCAAGCTGTACGTGGAGGACCTGAACAAGGAATTCATCGAGGAGGTCGTGATCCCCTCCATGCAGATGGGCGCGAAGTATGAAAACGCCTATCTGCTGGGCACCTCCTTCGCGCGGCCCATCATCGCCAAGCGGCTGGTGGAGATCGCCAAAAAGGAAGGCGCGGACGCCATCTGCCACGGCTGCACCGGCAAGGGCAACGACCAGGTGCGCTTCGAGCTGGCCATCAAGGCCTTCGCGCCGGACATGCCCGTGATCGCGCCCTGGCGCATTTGGGACATCAAGGGCCGGGACGAGGAGATCGACTACGCCGAGGCCCACAACATCCCGCTGAAAATCAGCCGGGAGACCAACTACTCCAAGGACAAGAACATGTGGCACCTGAGCCACGAGGGCCTGGAGCTGGAGGACCCCGCCAACGAGCCCAAGTACGCCGGCAACATGGAAATGGGCGTCACCCCCGAGGAAGCGCCGGATGAGGGCGAATACATCTCCATCGACTTTGAAAAGGGCTGGCCCGTGGCCGTGAACGGCGAAAAGCTCTCCCCCGTGGATTTGGTGTGGAAGCTGAACGAGTTGGGCGGCAAGCACGGCATCGGTATTATCGATATCGTGGAAAACCGGCTGGTTGGCATCAAATGCCGCGGCGTCTATGAGACCCCCGGCGGAACCATCCTCTACCACGCCCATGAGATGCTGGAGCAGCTGTGCCTGGATAAGGCCACTCAGCACTACAAGCAGCGCATGGCCCTGGAGTACGCCGACCTGGTGTACAACGGACAGTGGTTCTCCCCGCTGCGCGAGGCCATGACCGCCTTCTGCGAAAAGACCCAGCAGACCGTCACCGGCACCGTGAAGCTGAAGCTGTACAAGGGCAACATCATCGGCGCGGGCATGACCAGCCCCTACAGCCTGTATGACCCCGAAATCGCCACCTTCGACGAGGACAACGTCTATGACCAGACCTGGTCCGAGGGCTTCATCACCCTCTATGGCCTGCCCACCGCCGTGTTCGCCAAGATGAAGGCCAAGAACGGCCTGAAGTAAACCGCCTTTGCGGAACACATGCAAAAGCCCCGCGCAAGCGCTCATCAGCTCCCGCGGGGCTTTGTCTGTTCCGCATGATCGCGCGGCGATGCATCAGAGCCCGCTTTCCTGCACAAACGCTATAAACGCCTGGACCTCTTCGAAGCTGCGCAGCCTGGCGGTATACATGTAGCGGCCCATCTGCGGCCAGTTCATGGGCGGCATTTCCTCCTGCATCACCATATCCGCGCCGTAGCGGGCCATGATCTCCTCATGGCTGCGGGCATAGCGGTGGCCGTCCTTGCGGCTGGCGTAGACGCAGTAAAAATGCTCCGAAGGCTCCGGCAGCCTGCGCGCGTCGAAGGCGACCATGTCCGCATAGATCCGATACACGTCGGTGGAGTGGGCAAAGTCCATCATGTCCGGGGTATAGCCGCCGGCCGGGCGCATGTTGACCTCCAGCGCCACGAAGTCCCCCACCCCGCCCAGGCCCTTGCGGGGCTTTGTCAGGCGGAAGAACTCCAGGTGGACGAACCGCCGGTCCACGCCGAAGGCCTTGACGGTCCTGCGGCCCAGCGCTCTGAGCCCCTCGGGGACCTCCGGGCAGGTATAGTACATCAGATCCAGGTCCCGGTTGACAATATCCATCACCGGGGGCCACACCGTCATGCTCTCAAACAGCGGCTCGCAGCCGGAATCCAGTATGGCGTCATAGGAGCAGATGTCCCCCTCGATAAACTCCTCCATCACATAGGCCGCGGCGGGCGGGTTGTCATAGAACGCCTCCAGCTCCGCGTCGCACGTCAGCTTCCAGGTGTTGGTGGCGCCCACACCCACGTTGGGCTTGACGATGACGGGATAGCCCACCTCGCCCACGAAGGCGTATCCCGCCTCCCGGCTGGTGACGACGTGCTGCCGGGCGGTGGGGATGCCCGCCTCAAGGTACAGCCGCTTCATCAGCGCCTTCTCCTTGATAAAGCCGATCCGGTCGGCGCGGATGCCCGTGGTGACGTTGAAGTCGGTGCGCAGCCGCGCGTCCTGCTCCAGCCAGTATTCGTTCATGGACTCGATCCAGTCGATCCTGCCGTACTTGAAGGCGAAAAACGCCACGGCGCGATAGACCTGGCCGTAGTCCTCCAGGCTGTCCACCCTGTAGTATTCCGTGAGCGCGGCCTTCAGCGGCGCCTCCAGGCCGTCGTAGGGCGCGTCGCCGATGCCCAGCACGTTGATGCCGTCATCCCGCAGCCGGTCGCAGAACTGCCAGTAGGTATGGGGAAAATTCGGAGAGATAAAGATAAAATTCATGGTTTCATTCCCCTTTCACGCTTCTTCCAGCATATACGGCAGGAAGTACCGCATTTGCTTGAACCACCAGGGCCAGTCGTGATTGACGTCCCAGCCCCAGAAATCGCACCAGGCCCGGATGCCCTTCTCCCGGAAAATGCGCTCCAGATTGCGCAGCGTGCGCACGCCGTCCTCCTCCCATGCGCCCTGGCCACAGCACAGGATCAGCTTGCGCTGATTGTACAGGCCGATATAGGGATGGTCCGCGGGCATGTTGGGCAAAAAGCGCTCCGGGGAATTGTCGTAAAGCGTGGGGTTCATCCAGCCGTCGAAGAAGTAATCCGCGTCGTACACGCCGGACAGCGCGATCACGCCCCTAAACAGCTCCGGCCGGCGCAAAAAGGTGATGACGGCGTGGTCCGCGCCCATGCTGAAGCCGGTCACGGCGGGCGTGGCGGGGTTGCGGCTGTGGATCAGGGGCATGACCTCGTCCACGATGTAGTGGAAATACTGCTCCTGCCGGGCGGCGCGCCAGGTCTTGTCCCAGTCCTTGGGCGACCAGCTCTCCGCGTCCACGGTGTCCACCACGAACAGCTGGACCCTGCCGCCGTCGATGAAATCGGCCAGCTGGTCGATCATGCCGAAGTCCTCATAGTTCCGGCACATGGAATTCTGCGTGGGAAAGCACAAAAACGGCACGCCGCCGTGTCCATAGACGATCAGGTGCATGTCCCGGCCCAGGGCTTCGCTGTACTGGGTAATCTCTTCTCTGCGCATTGAATCAGACCCCTCCATTCGCAATGGCACCATTTTACCACGCCGGGCGGCCAATGTCCAGCGCGGATAACGCCGACAGAGCGAAAACCGGCTATCCGTTTTTCCTCTGTTCGGCTATAATCATCTTCTATAGGCGCCACGCTTTACACGCGCCGCCTTGCGGAACGGGCGGCGGTCATGTATAATGAACAAAACCGGCAGCAGGGGAGGCGCGCGATATGGAGCTGAGGCGAGTGTTTGACACCGTCTGCGAGCAGTTTGACCGGTACCGGCCCCGATACTGCCCGGAGCTGTTCGCGGATATGATCGAATACGCGCACATCGGCCCCGGGCGCGACGTGCTGGAGCTGGGCCCCGGCACGGGCCAGGCCACCGGCCCCGTGCTGGATACGCTCTGCGCCTACCACGCCATCGAGCTGGGCAGGAACATGACCGACATGATGCAGCGCAAGTACGGCGACCGACCGAACTTCAGCATTGTCAACGACGACTTCATCACCCACGATTTCGGCCCGCAGCGCTTTGACGCGATCTACTCCGCCGCCACGATCCAGTGGATCCCGGAGGAAATCGCCTTTTCAAAGACCTTTGAGCTGCTCAGGCCCGGCGGGACGCTGGCCATGATGCTGACCAAAGGCGACTACAGGACGCCCAACGAGGCCCTGTATGAGAAAATCCAGGCGGTATACAGCCGGTATTACAAGCCCGAGACCCCGTATACCCACGGCGGCTTTCGATATGACCATGCCCCGGCCTACGGCTATGTGGACTTTGAGAAGCGCCAATACAGGGGCCGGCGGGTGTTCACCGCGGAGGAATACGTCGCCTTCTGCGGCACCCACTGCGACCACATCGCGGTGCCGGAGCCCGACAGGAGCCGGCTGTTCGACGGCCTGCGCCGCGCGGTGCTTGAGGCCGGGGACCGCATCGTATTCGAGGACACCTATGTGCTGTATCTGACGAGGAAGCCGCGCGACGCGCGGGCCATTCCATAACACACGACCAATACAGTTAAAGGAGCAAGCTATGAAACTTTGGGCAGGCCGCACCGGCGGCGACGTGGACGAGCGCCTGAGCGCCATCAACAACTCCATCGGCTTTGACAGCCGCATGTACAGGCAGGACATTACCGGCTCCATCGCCCACGCGAAGATGCTGGGCAGGGTGGGCATCGTCACGCCGGAGGAAGCGGCGCAGATCGTCGAGGGTCTGGAGGGCATCCTGGCCGACCTGGAATCCGGCGCGCTTGAGATCGACATGACATGCGAGGACATCCACACCTTCGTGGAGGCGACGCTGACCGAGCGCATCGGCACGGCGGGCAAGAAGCTGCACACCGCCCGCAGCCGCAACGACCAGGTGGCGCTGGACATTCGCATGTACCTGGCGGACGCCATCGACCATTTGACGCGGCTGGCGAAGGATCTCGCGGGCGCGCTGTGCGACGTTGCGGAGCAGCACCTTGAAACCGTCATGCCCGGCTATACCCACCTGCAGCGGGCCCAGCCGGTGACGCTGGGGCACTATCTGATGGCCTATGCCCAGATGCTGCTTCGGGATATCGACCGGCTGAAGGATTGCAAGCGGCGCACGCTGGTACTGCCCCTGGGCAGCGGCGCGCTGGCGGGCACCACTTATCCGCTGGACCGCGCCTATGTGGCCGGGCTGCTGGGTTTTGAAGGCGTCAGCCTCAACAGCATCGACGGCGTTTCGGACCGGGATTTCGCGCTGGAGCTGCTCGGCGACCTGTCCATCATGATGATGCACCTGTCCCGGTTCAGCGAGGAAATTTGCCTGTGGTGCAGCTGGGAGTTCAAATTCGTCACCCTGTCGGACGACTTTTCCACCGGCTCCTCCATCATGCCCCAAAAGAAAAACCCGGATATCACCGAGCTGGTGCGGGGCAAGACGGGCCGCGTCTACGGCGACCTGATGACGCTGCTCACCGCCATGAAGGCGCTGCCCCTGGCCTACAACAAGGACATGCAGGAGGACAAGGAGGCGCTGTTCGACGCCATCGACACCGCCCAGCTGAGCCTTAGCGTGCTGGCGCCCATGCTGCGCTCGGCCGTGTTCCACCCCGCCAACATGAAAAAGGCGGCGGCCAGGGGCTTCATCAACGCCACCGACTGCGCCGACTACATGGTGCGCAAGGGCGTGCCCTTTAGGGACGCCTACCGCGTGACCGGGCAGCTGGTCAAGTACTGCGTGGACCGCGATTTGACGCTGGAGGATCTGCCCCTGACCGATTACCGGCAGTTCAGCCTGGTTTTTGACGAGGACGTGTACGACGCCATCGACCTGTTGACCTGCGTCTCGCAGCGCAAGCTGCCCGGCGGGCCCGCGCCCGAGGCGGTGCGGGAGACAATCCGTTTGACGCGGCAGAAGCTGTCGGCTGCCGGCCCGGATTCCGATTGATCGCTTCCCGATCCGCATGAATCAATCCCATCAATCCATGAAGGAGCATCACCATGACCACAAACGAAGCCCTTAAAAAGCTAAACGCGCTGGAAACCGAGCTGCGCGCCTACAACCATGCCCTCGGCTGCCTGAATTACGACGGCGAAACCGTCGCGCCCCGCAACTCCGCCCCCGCCCGGGGCGAGACCATGGCGTTTTTGAGCGGCATCATCCACAACTGGGTCACCGCAGCGGAAACCGGGGAGATCATCGAAGCGCTGCTCTCCGACCGGGATGCCCTGTCCCTGAAGGACCGCCGCCGGGCGGAGCTGCTCAAGCAGGAGCGGGACGATCTGACGCTGGTGCCCGCCGAAGAGTACATGGCCTATCAGCAGCTGATGGCCGAGGCCATGCAGGTGTGGCACGACGCGAAGCTGGCCAGCGATTTCGCGGCCTACGCGCCCTATCTGGACAGGATCATCGCCTACAACCGTCGCTTCGCCCAGCGCAAGAACCCGGACAAGAACGCCTATGACGTGCTGCTGGACGGCTATGAAAAGGGCCTGTCCCACGAGACGCTGGACCCCTTCTTCGATCTTTTGAAGGCCCATCTGACCCCCGTGATCCTGGAGGTGGCGAAGCGCCCCCGCCCGGACACCGCCTTTTTGCAGCAGTCCTATCCCATCCACCTGCAAAGGCAGTTCACCGAGCAGGTGATGCAGATCATGGGGCTCAGCCGCGACGACTGCGCTGTGGGCGAGACGGAGCATCCCTTCACCGAGGGCTTCAACAAGCACGATGTGCGCATCACCACCCACTACCACGAGGACAGTGTGCTTTCCAACCTGTACAGCGTGGTCCACGAGGGCGGGCACGCGCTGTATGAGCTGGGCGTGGGCGACGATTTGCAGGGCACGCTGCTCTCCGGCGGCAGCAGCATGAGCATCCACGAGAGCCAGAGCCGCTTCTATGAGAACCTGATCGGACGCAGCCGCCCCTTCTGCGAGCTGCTGCTGCCCAAGCTGCGGGCGCTGTTCCCCCGACAGCTGGCGGGCGTGGACGCGGAGAAGCTGTACCGCGCGGCGAACCTGGCGGAGCCCTCGCTGATCCGCACGGAGGCGGACGAGCTGACCTATTCCATCCATGTGTTGATCCGCTATGAGCTGGAAAAGGCCATGATCGGCGGCGATATCGCCACGGCGGACATTCCCGGCGAGTGGAATCGCATGTACAAGACCTATCTGGGCGTCGACGTGCCGGACGACCGACGCGGCTGCCTGCAGGACAGCCACTGGTCCTTCGGCGCCATCGGCTACTTCCCCAGCTACGCCCTGGGCAGCGCCTACGGCGTGCAGATGCTGGAGCAGATGGAAAAGACCGTGGATGTCTGGGGCGCGGTACGCGCGGGCGACCTCTCCCCCATCACCGCGTGGCTGGGCGAAAGGATTCACCGCTACGGCCAGCTGCTGACCCCCGCGGAGCTGGTGGAAAGCGCCTGCGGCGGTCCCTTCGACGCCCACCATTACGTGGATTATCTGAAGAAAAAATATGGGGAGCTGTACAGCCTCTGATCACATGAGAGCGCCCGGATCTGTCGATCCGGGCGCTCTGACGTAATCCGTCCGTCAGTACAGCCTTTCCAGGGCGGGAAACTTCTTTTCCAGCTTCGGCGCCAGCCACAGAGCCAGACAGGCCGAGCAAATGCCGATGACCGCGCCGCCGATCACGTCCGTGGGATAGTGGATGCCCACGTACAGCCGGGACAGGGAGATCAGTATAGCCAGCACCAGCGCCGACACACCCCATTTCTTCGGCGCGCGCCTGAACAGCACCCAGGCGCAGGCCAGGGAGTTGGTGGTGTGGCCCGAGGGGAAGGAATAGTCCTTCGCCAGCCCCACGATGCAGTTGAGACCCGGTATGACCTCATAGGGCCGGATGCGCGCCACCCAGTTCTTGATCACCAGATTCGTCACCACCAGGCCGATCACCATGGAAACCAGGCACATCACGCCCAGCCTGCGGGTCTTGCGGAAGCACAGGAGCGCCAGCGTCACCGCGATCCAGAATATCCCCTTGTCGCCCAGATGGGTGATGACCTTCACGATAGGCGACAGGAAATCCGTGCGCAGGCTGTCCTGAATCCAAAGCAGTATCGAGCTGTCAAATTGCATAATCGCGTCCATGATCCGTTTTCTCTCCTATTCCCTTCTGTCATACTGTTCCAGCAGCTTCAAAACCCCGTCCAGCGGGCGCATCCCCTCGGTGGCCCCGGGCTGGCTGAGGGCGGCGGCGGCGCAGGCGATACCCAAGTCGATGGCGCGCTCCAGCGTCCAATTCCGCTCCGCGCCGTAAAGCACCCCGGCGCAGAAGGCATCCCCCGCGCCCACGGAGCCCCGGATGTAGCCCTCCGGCAAACGCAGGCTGGCCCGCTGGACATACGCTTGGTCCGGCCCGATGCCGAAGCCGCCCTCGGGGCAGTGGATCACCGCCCATTCGGCTACGCCCAGCGCGCGCATGGCCCGCAGCGCCTCGGGGAGGTTTTCCCGCAGCAGCGCGCCGGAGGCGTCCCGCAGCGCGATGCCGGTGGTCATCTGTGCCTCATACTCGTTGATGACGCAGTAATCCGCGTATTTCAGCGCCGGGGGCACCAGCTGCCGAAAGCGGTCGCTGGTTTCGCTGACCACGTCGATGGAGGTTTTCATGCCGTGCTGCCGCGCGTGGCACAAGAGCCGCGCCAGCTTCGTGCCGTACACCTCGTCCGGCTGGTCCAGGGCGTTCAAAAGCAATATGTAGCCGATGTGGAAAATATCCGCGCTGACCCGTTCCCATCGGACGCAGTCCTCGTCAAAGCGCCCGTTCGCCCCGGGATAGGTAAAGAAGGTGCGCTGTCCGGCGGCGACGTTGCTCATCACCAACGTATGCGCCGATATGCCCTCCCGAAGCACGTTGGAGGTATCGATGTTGGGATACGCGCCCAGCTTTTCGAGGATCAGGTCGCCCTCGGCGTCCTCGCCGATCTTGCCCATGGCCTGCAGCGGCAGCGTCGCGTCCAGGACCGCCAGGTCCACGGCCACGTTGCAAACCGCGCCGCCTGTGGCCCGCAGGATGCCGTCCCGGACATGCACCAGTTCTCCCTGGCTGGGCCAGCTTTCGATGGGATAGAGTATGTCCACCAGCATGTTGCCGGCCACACAGATGCCCTTGCGCAAAACGCCACCCCCTTTGCCGCCCCTATATCTTATCACAATTCTCCCCCCGGCACAACTTTCCAGGTCGATTTTTACGGAAATTTGCGTTAAAGCGCGGGTGCGGTGTGCTATACTGGAGGGCAGAACCACGCTCAAGGAGGAGCCTATGCAACGCCTGAATCGTCAGATGCTGAATCGCTACGACATACCCGAGCGCACCCCCGCCGCGCTGAACGCCGTGCAGTTCGGCACGAATGAAGCCCTGCTGGGCACGGCAGACCTGCTGATCGACGCGGCCGGGGGCGTGGGCGTAGCCTGCCTGCGCCCGGAGGTCGCGCCGGCGGAGGGCGTCGACTCTGCCGCGCTGCTCAGGGAGCAGGACGGCCTTTACACCGTGCTGTTGCGCGGCTACCGCGCCGAGCAGCCCGTCCGCGAGGAGCGGGTGGTGCAGCTCATGCTGCGCGTGGAGGATGCCAAATCCGGTCCCGAAGTCCTCGGCGCCATGCCCTCGCTGGCCCTGGCGCTGGTGGACACCTGCTCCGACGATATGGAAGCAGAGCTTTCGCTGGCGGCGCGGCTGCTGGCGGCGCGGCGCGCGGCGGGGCTGGACGGGCTGAGCTTTATCTGCCTGGGCGAGGACGCCGGCTGTGCCCTGCGGACGCGGGACGCCATCGCGGCGCTGGCGGACGGTGATGCCGGCTTGGTTCACTGGCTCAAGACCTCCAACGCCTTCTATCCCGCCCTGGCGGAGGGCGTCGCCCTGCGCGCCGAGGCCCATGAGGCCGCGAAGCTGTGCGAGGCCATGAACTATGCCGACGGCATGATCCACCTTGCGGACCCTGCCCCGCGCCTCACCGTGCAGGCCCCGGAGGCCTTCCGGCAGCGCTGGCCGCTGGATCGGGCCGGGGGCATCCGCTTTGTGGACGACCTTTCGGACGCGCTGGCCCAAAAGCACCGCTTCTTCGACGCGGGGCTGTTTGCCACCGTGGCCCCGGGCTGGCTGCTGGGCCTGGACACCCTTTCGGACTGCATGAGGCATGAAAGGCTGCGCGCCTTCGTGGGACACGCCTATAACGAGGAGATCATTCCCCCCGGCGAAGCGCCCCGCAGGGCCGCCGCGCCCCGGGTGGTCGAGGCCTTTGAGCGCTTCGAAAATCCGCTGAACCGCAACGCGCTGCTGCGCGCCGGGCACCACCTGCTTCGGCGCTTTGAGCGCGGCGCGCTGCCGCTGATGCGCGCCTGGGCCGAAGAGAACTTTGAGCCGCCCCGCCGTCTGAGCTTCGCGCTGGCGGCGACGATCATGCTCTACGCCGGGGCGCGGCAAAACGCGAAGGGGCGCTATGAGGTCCTGCGTGGCAGCCAGGTCCACGCGCTCATCGACGATCCCCGGGCGCTGGCGGTGTTCTCCAGCCTGTCCCACGACATGCCGCCGGAGGCGCTGGCCTACGCGGCGCTGGCGGACCGGGAGCTGTGGCACGGAGAGGACCTGCGTCAGATCGACGGGCTCGAGGCGCGGGTGGCGCTGGATATCGCGCAGCTGCAGCGCCGGCCGGGCTATCTGCCGGAGGATGCGCAGGTATAAAGACAGGTTTTGAAATAATCGAGTAGGAGGGGGTGATTAGCCCCCATCCTCTCACCGCACCGTACGTACCGTTCGGTATACGGCGCGTCCAACACAAACAGATTGAATAGACTCGTATGCAAGGGAGAGATCAAAGAATCCTGCGCGTGCGAGTCTTTCGTTTGAGATAGCCCGTTCAACGGCTCCG
>JAFUCP010000101.1 GCA_017459565.1 Clostridia bacterium
GGTGCCCACGTTGGAGTGCTCGCCCTCTGACATCTCCGGGATCAGCTCCTCCACCACCACGTAGAACATCGCGCCAGCGGCGAAGGCCAGCAGATAGGGCAGTATGGACACCACCGCACTGGCGGCGGCGATGGTGATCAGCGCCGCGATGGGCTCCACGATCCCGGACAGCACGCCGTACCAGAAGGTCTTCCCCTTCGGCATGCCCGCCGCCCGCAGAGGCATGGACACGATGGCGCCCTCCGGGAAGTTCTGCAGCGCGATGCCCAGCGCCAGCGCGAAGGCCGCCGCCTGGCTGACGCCCGTCTCCCCGGCGACCCAGCCCGCGTAGACCACGCCCACGGCCATGCCCTCGGGGATGTTGTGAAGGGTCACCGCCAGGATCAGCTTCGTTGTGCGCTTAAGGCTGCTTTTCGGGCCCTCGGACTGCTCATCCATGTGCATGTGGGGCGTCACGTTGTCCAGCAGCAGCAGAAAGCCGATGCCCACCAGAAATCCCACGGCGGCGGGGATGAAGGACAGCCTGCCCATACCCTCCGCGCCGTCCAGCGCGGGCTGCAGCAGGCTCCAGAAGGAGGCCGCCACCATCACGCCCGCGGCAAAGCCGGTGAGCATCCGCTGTACGCCGTCGGATATTCTGTCCTTCAGCACGAACACCATCGCCGCGCCGAGGCTGGTGCCCAGAAAGGGCAGCAGTATGCCCATCCAAACCTGTGCGTTCATGTCTCAATACTCCTCTCAGGCTTTTATGCGCCTCAAAGCCACGCGATTCAGTATGAACAGCACGCCGACCAGCAGCACCGCACAGGCGACCAAGGCAATCCATGGCGTGAGCGTGAAGCCAGCGATCAGGTAGCCCACCGCGCAGACAACGGCCACCAGCGTGGCGTAGGGCAGCTGGGTCTCCACATGCCTGATGTGTTCGCAGGCCGCGCCGGTGGAGGCCAGTATCGTCGTGTCGGAAATCGGCGAGCAGTGGTCGCCGTACACCGAGCCCGCCAGCGTCGCGCCCAGCGTGGGCACCAGCAGCGCGCCCGCGCCGTCGGCGGCGCAGATCATCGTCACAATGGGGATCAGCATGCCAAACGTCCCCCAGGAGGTGCCCATGGAAAAGCTCATCAGCGCCGCCACCACAAAGATCAGGAAGGGCAAAAAGCCCAGCGGCAGATTCGTCCGCGTGACGAAGCCGGAAATGTAGACGCCCGTGCCGATCATCTGGCGGCACACGCCGCCCAGGCTCCAGGACAGGATCAAGATCAGCATCGGCGGCACGATGTTGCTGATGCCGGAGACGATGTTGCCGATGAACTCCTTCGGCGTCATCAGCCTGCGGGGGATGTAGAGAATGAACGCCGTCACCAGCCCCGCGAACGCGCCCAGCGTGAGCCCAGCCGTGGGGTTCTCGCCGATGGCCTCGGAGAAGGGCACGCCCCGGAAGAAGCCGCCCACCCAGGCCATGCCCAGTATGGCGCAGACGATCAGCACCAGGATGGGCAGCGCCAGGTCGATCACGCGGCCCTTTGTGTTCCCCTCCGCGGTCTTCCCGCCCTCGGTCGCCTTCTCCGCCGCGGACAGCTCGGCCTGTTTCATCTTTCCAAAGTCCATGCCCGTCATGGATATGAACACCACCATGAGGATGGTCAACAGCGCGTAAAGGTTGTAGGGAATCGTGGACAGAAAGACGTTGAAGCCGCCCTTCTGGCTCACCTCGCTGGCCACGGCCACCGCCCAACTGCTTACCGGCGCAATGATGCAAACCGGCGCGGCCGTGGCGTCGATGATGTAGGCCAGCTTCTCCCGGCTGATCTTCATTCGGTCCGTGATGGGGCGCATCACCGTGCCCACAGTGAGGCAGTTGAAGCCATCGTCGATGAAGATCAGCACGCCCAGCAGCGACGTGGCGAAGGCCGCCGAGCGTTTGCTCTTGAGCCTCTTCTGCGCCCAGCGCCCGTAGGCCTCGCTGCCGCCGGATTTCGACACCAGCACCACCACCGCCCACAAAAGCGCCAGGAAGATGATCATGTAGGCGTTGTCGGCAATTTTGCTGGCCATCATGTCGAACGTGGTCGCCACGGTGTTCACGATGGTCCCCCCGCCTGAAAAGGTGTAGATCAGCATGCCCGAAAACAGGCCGATGAACAGCGAGGAGTACACCTCCTTGGTCAGCAGGGCCAGCGCGATGGCGATGATCGGCGGCAGCAGCGACAGCCACCCGGTCTCTATCATTGTGAATTCCATATTCTCCCCCAATTCTACAGGTTCAACCATTGCATTTGCCTTACCCGCCGAAGCGCATGGCCAATCGCCCGATAGTCCCTGCACAGGAGCGGTTTAGAATCGCTCCCGTGTCAGTTTGCTTTCATGGTTTAACGCGGTGGCTTACTTAAACAGCACCTCGTTCATCACCTGTTCCAGCAGCTCCTGTCTGCCGGAGGCGGGATAGGCAGGCTTCTTCATCTGCGCGGCGCAATCGGCCAGCTCGGCCAGCGTGGCGCTGTGATTGCGAATCTTCCTGCCGATCTCCGTATCAGTGTAGGAGGCGTAGCGCTGCTTCACGAATTCGTCGATCCTGCCGTCCTCGATCATCGCCGCGGCCTTGATGAGTCCCAGGGCGAAGGTGTCCATGCCCAGAATATAAGCGTGGAACATATCCTCGAAGGTATTGGAGGGGCGGCGGTTCTTGCTGTCGAAGTTGAAGCCGCCGTTGATGCCGCCTGCCTTCAGCACTTCGTACATAGCCAGGGTTGTGTCGTACACATTGAAGGGGAATTCATCGGTGTCCCAGCCCAGCAGCATGTCGCCCTGGTTGGCGTCGATGGAGCCCAGCATGCCGTTGATGGCGCTGATGCGCAGCTCGTGCTGGAAGGTGTGCCCCGCGAGCGTGGCGTGGTTGGCTTCAATGTTCAGCTTGAAGTCCTTGTCCAGGCCATACTGGCGCAAAAAGCCGATGGCGGTCGCCGCGTCGAAGTCATACTGGTGCTTCATGGGCTCCTTGGGCTTGGGCTCGATCAGAAAATCGCCCGTAAAACCGATGGAGCGGCCGTATTCCACCGCCATGCGCATCAGGTTGGCGATGTTTTCCTGCTCCAGCTTCACGTCGGTGTTCAGCAGAGTCTCATAGCCCTCGCGGCCACCCCAGAACACATAGCCCCGGCCGCCCAGCTTCACGGTGATGTCCAGCGCCTTCTTGATCTGCGCCGCCGCGAAGCAATAGACTTCAGCGGAATTGGTGCTGCCTGCGCCGTTCATAAAGCGAGGATTGTTGAACATGTTGGCAGTGCCCCACAGGCACTTGATGTTGGTGCCCTTCGTCTTCTCCAGGATATAATCGGAGATTTCGTCCAGGCGGGCATTGGTAACATTGATGTCCTCCGAATCCTCCGGCACGAGATCCACATCGTGGAAGCAATAGTACTCAATGCCCAGCTTCTGCATGAACTCGATGCCCGCGTCCACCTTGGCTTTGGCATGCTCCATGGTGCCGGGCTTCGCACCGAAGGACTTGTCCGCGGTACCCTCGCCGAACATGTCCTTCCCGTTGGCGCACAGGTTGTGCCACCAGGCCATGGCAAAGGGCAGATGTTCCTTCATCTTCTTGCCCATGATCACCTTCTCGGCATCGTAGTACTTAAAAGCAAAGGGGTTTTTGCTGGCGGGGCCCTCATAGGCTATCTGGGGAATGCTTGCAAAAAATGCGCTCATGGTTTTCTCCTCCTTGTTTCGTTCAGCTTCTGCGGTTTTCCTTCTTGACCCAGCAGTGCCACTTCGGGGCCTTGGGCATGGGCTCATGCTTCACCAGCGCCCGAATGACCCGGCGATGGGTAATGCAGCAGCAGACGACCAATACGGCAGCGACGATCCAGACAATGGTCCCAGTACTCATGTTTAATTCCTCCTGTCAAATATAATGATTCTTGTCGCCCAAAATGGTTTCGACCAGTTCGCGCTGCTCATACAGCACACAGCCGCCTGCATGTTCGTTATCCAGCGCGCCGCGCACACCCAGTTCCCGGACATTGACATCCGAATAGGGCGAGAACGGGCAGGGCTCCGCACCGCCATGGGAATTGATGTGGAAGAAGCCGCGCCCGGCTGCCATGCAGCCGCCGTCCGCCCTCTCATCGCCCGGGAACGCCAGCGCCACAAGCTCGGGGAAGGCTTCCCGCAGCCTCTGCATGGCCTCGAGCAGATACGCGCGTTCGGTTTCGGCGGGCGCCAGGTGCTGCGCTTCCTCCGTCACGGGGACGAACTCGATAA
>JAFUCP010000102.1 GCA_017459565.1 Clostridia bacterium
CGGGATCGGCGCCGCCCACCGCTTCCTGCTTCGTATGCCCGGAATTCAGAGAGCAGGTAAAGCTATAGACCGCCCCGGAAACGCAGTTCGCGGGCGAAACCATTTCCCCCTGCACCCAGTTGTGGGCATCGGGATTGACCTCGCCCACCGAGGCCGTCGTGGTGGCTCCACAGTTATTCATACATGTATAGGTATAGATCGCCGGGGACACGCAGGTCGCAGGCGACGATTCTACGCCCGCGTCCCAGACATGCTCCCCCGTCGCGTTCAAGGTGGTATGATCGCTGGCCAGCACCGCGCCGCAGCTGCTGCAGCGCGTGACCATGTCATAGCCGCCGTCCGCCCCGCAGGTCGCCGCGACGTAGTTTTCCTGCTGCGCCTCCCCGGCCACATGCGCCGCGCCGGTATTGGGGCATATATCGTCCGCCAGCGCCGGGAACATGCCCAGCGCCATCAGCAGGCCAACGACCATGACCAGCGCCAGAGAGCGTAATGCCATGTAATGCTTTTGATTTGTCATACTTTCAGCCTCCCGCCAAACGGCAAAATGCGTTTTTGTTCAACTTACTCTTATTCTACATGCCTCTTGCGATTCCTGCCGGATATTTTTTCTTACCATAAATACCCTTTGTTCGCCGTCATCCTGTCACATTCCCGCCGGATATTTTATGGCAGGCATCCTGCCCGTTATTGGACGCGGCGCGGCGGCGATAGGTTCCATTTTCCGGCAAAGCGCCGCCCCGCCATTTCCGGCGGGGCGGCGGACGCGCTCAAGCGGTTACTTTTTCTTCATGAAGCTGGGAACGTCGGGCGTGAAGCCGCGGCGGTTCTGCTGGGGGCGCTGCTCCTGGCCCTCCTCCTGATAGACCCTGCGGCGCGGGGCCTGGGCGCGCTCAGAGCGGCGGGCTTCGCGCTGCTCATAGCCGTCGGCGCTCTCCCGGGCGGGACGCTCCGAACGGGCGCGGCGCTCAAAGATCGGGGAGACCTGCTCCTCCTCATAGCGGGAGGCCCTGGGCGCGCGGGGCGCCGGCTCGTCGTCCAGGTCCGGCTCGGCCTTGTTTTCGCCGATGCTGGAGGCCGTGCGGCTGGCGGAGAAGCTGGGCTTTTCAAAGCCTGTGGCGATCACGGTGATCTTCACCTCATCCTCCATGCTCTCGTCGATGCCCGCGCCGAAGATGATGTTGGCCTCGGGGTCGGCGGCGGCGGTGATCAGCTGGGCCGCCTCGTTGATATCGATGATGGAGGTGTCCGGGCCGCCGGTGATGTTGATCAGCACCGCGCGCGCACCGTCGATGGAGGTTTCCAGCATGGGACTGGAGATGGCCTGCTTGGCGGCGTCCACCATGCGGCTTTCGCCCTTGCCGATGCCGATGCCCATGTGGGCCAGGCCGCGGGACTGCATGACCGTGCGCACGTCGGCGAAGTCCAGGTTGATCAGCGAAGGCACGGCGATCAGATCGGAAATGCCCTGGATGCCCTGACGCAGCGTGTCGTCCGCGATTTTGAAGGCGTCGGTCATCGTGGTGCCCTTGGTGACCACGGACAGCAGCCTGTCGTTGGGAACCACCACCAGCGTATCCACGTTGGCCTTGAGGCGCTCGATGCCCGCCTCGGCGTTCTTCATGCGCTGACGGCCCTCGAACAGGAAGGGCTTGGAGACGACGCCGATGGTGAGTATGCCCATCTCCCGGGCCGTTTCAGCGATGATCGGGGCCGCGCCGGTGCCGGTGCCGCCGCCCATGCCGCAGGTGACGAACACCAGGTCGGAGCCCTTGATCTTGTTTGCGATATCCTCGCGGCTCTCCTCCGCGGCCTTCTGGCCCACCTCGGGGTTCGCGCCCGCGCCCAGGCCCTTGGTCAGCTTGTCGCCGATCTGGATCTGTATGGGGGCCTTGGACAGCGCCAGCGCCTGCTTATCGGTGTTCACGGCGATGAAATCCACGCCCCTGAGGCCGGAATCCACCATGCGGTTGACGGCGTTCGTGCCCGCGCCGCCCACGCCGATAACCTTTATCGCCGCAAAGTTGGTGTCCTCTTCCTCAACGATGTTCTTGTTTTCCATTTCGAATTCCAGCACAAGGCATCCCCCTCGTCAGTATATTGGTTGTAGTTTGAGTGCTTCTATGATGAATCAGCTTCTGCCGAAGAGACTCTTCAGGCGGCTGCCGAGGCGCTCGTCCTGTCCGTCCTGGCGCTCGATGGAATCAAACACCAGATCCGCCAGCCCCAGAGACGCCGAAAAGACGGGGCTGTTCAGCTTGGAGGACTTGGCCGCGGAAATCTTGACCGGGCGGTTGATCTTCGCCGCCAGCGCCTCCCGCGCGCCGCGCATCAGCGCGATACCGCCGCCGGTGAGGAACACCTGGGATTTCTTGCCCAGGAACGGCTCCGCGTCGTTGCGCAGGGTCATGTCGATCATGCCCGCAAGCTCCGCGAAGCTCTCCTCCACGATCTTGCCCACCTGCTCCCGGGGGAAGGTCATGCGGCGTCCCGATTCATCGAACACCTCCGAAAAGGAATTGGCATCGAATTCATCGGGGGTAAAGACGTAGCCCCTCTTAATCTGCTCCGCGGCGCGCATCGGTATGCGCAGCTGGGTGGCGATATCCGCCGTGATGTGGCCACCGCCCCGGGGCAGTATGGCATGGTAGATGATGGCGTCGCCCTCCACCACGCTGATTTCCGTGTTCAGATAGCCCACGTCGATCAGCACCGCGGCGCGGTCCCTGTCGTCCAGGGAAAGCACCAGCAGGCTCTCTCCCAGGGAGCAGGACAAAAAGCCCAGGATGGTGATATTCTGCCGGCCGATCATTTCGGAAACGTCCTCGATGAACTGCGGGTCCGCGATGATGAAGGTGGTCATCGCCCGCAGCCGGCTGCCGCGCCCGCCGGGGGTCATGGTCTTTTTGCCGTCGTCCACCATGAACCAGGAGGGCGTGCGGTGCATGACCAGGCCGCCTTCGCCTCCGATGTTCAGCTTGTCCGCAGCGGCATCCTGCACGGCGTTGATCGCCGCCTCGTCCACCAGGCCGTCCGGCAGCTCCACCTCGGTTTCGCAGGTGCGCACATGGATGTATTCGCCGGGCACGCCCACGTAGATTTCCTTGATCTTGGAATTGGCCTCCAGCTCCGCGGCGGCGATGGAATCGCGCACGCGCTGGATCATCTGGCCCGGAGTATTCCAATCGCCGTCCGAATAGCCGTCATAGGGCACCGTGCCCGAACCGATGATATCCAAACGGTCCATGCCGCCGCTCTGCGCGATTACCGTGACGATCTTGGAGGTGCCAAATTCAATGGCAGCAATTTGCGTCTTCATATCCGCTGTCGACCCACCCTATTCCTATGTACGTTGCCTGTGTGTGGACTTAAATCTCATCCAACTTAACCGTATTATACATGGATTTGCGATGATATGCAAACCGGAAAGCCCCGTTTTTCGCCTTTTTCGGCAGTTTTCAAAATAGTTTCAAATTTACGGCCACGGTTTGTCACACCGATTCTACGTCGCTTTAACTCTCCGGCGGCTGCGCCTGTCCCGCCGCATCGGAAGAGCCGACCTCGGTCTGTTCTGTGCCGACCTGCGTCTGATCGACCTGCGTCTCATCCGCCCCGGAGGCATTTGCCCCGGTGCCGTCCAGCCCCTCGGGGGGCATGTAATCGGCCTTGGTGCCGCTGGAGACATCCAGCCTGCCGCCGTTTTCGCCCCGGGCCTCCAGATCTGCCAGCGCCCCTGCCATCCAGGCAATCTTGCGGTTCATATCGCTCTCGTCGCCCAGCAGCACCGTGGTGCCCTTGCGGGTGATGATATACAGATTGGCGGTGTCCGCCACGCTCAGCTCCGAGGCGTAAGCCGTGGCGCCGTTGGCCTTCAACGCCTCCACCACCGCCTTCATGCAGGCACAGCGCCCGTCCGCCGTGTCCAGCTGGCGGCCCAGCTGGTAATAGGGGGCCTTGAGCCCCGTGACATAGGGTATGGCCGCGTCGGGCAGCCGGCTCGTAACCTGGACCACATAGGCGTCCGAATCCAGCACCAGCACCCGGCCCGCGCCCGCCAGCAGCACCAGTGCGTCCATCGTGCGGGGCCGCACCGTCAGCACCGCGCGGTTGGGAAAGCGCGTCTCGAGGCTCACAAAGGCCACGCGGCCGTCGCTCTCCACCTCAAGGCGCACCTTTTCCGCGTCCAGCGCGCTCAGCCGCGTGCCCAGCCGTATGCCCGAAAGCCGGCGCACATCGTCCTCGTCAATCGCGCCCGCGCCCACGACCTGTATATCGCGCACCACAAATACCGCGCTGGTCAGCAAAAGCCAAAGCGCCGCCGCCAGCGCGATCCCCGCCACGGCCCACGGCAGCGCGCCGCGGCTCTTGCGCCTCGCGCTCCGCCTGGCAGCGGGCCTGCTCCGTCTGTTCTGCGTCATCCCCGTTCGTTCCCTTCAATTGTCCCCGCGCCGCCCGTCTGATTTGCCCGGGATATGTTCATCACCACCGCGACAGCGCACATAAGTATCGATATGGAAGTGCCCCCCGCGCTGAAGAAGGGCAGCGGAAGTCCCGTCGTGGGCATCATGCCGATCACCACGGCCACGTTCAGCACGCACTGTACGCCGATCATGCAGGTGATTCCCCCGGCCAGCAAACTGCCGAAGCGGTCCTCGCAGCGCATGGCCACGCGCAGGCCGAAGAACAAAAACACCCCGAACAGCGCCAGCACAGCCACGCAGCCCACAAAGCCCAAATCCTCCCCCACCACGGCGAATATGAAGTCCGATTCCGGGTAGGGCAAAAAGGCGAACTTCTGCCGCCCCATGCCCATGCCCATGCCGAACAGCCCGCCGGAGCCGAAGGCCAGCAGCGACTGGGACAGCTGGTAGCCCTCGTTGGTCATGAAGTCAAAGGGATGGCGGAAGGACATCAGCCGCGCCCGGCGATAGTCCTCCGAAAGGGCATAGAAGGTGCCCAGCGCCATGCCGGCCGCGCCGACGAGGCCCATGTGCCGCCAGCGCGCGCCGGAGAGCATGGCCATCACCGCCGTGACGATCAGCACGCTGCCCGCCGTGGACAGGTTGGGCTGGAGCAGTATCAGCATGAACATCAGCCCCGGCAGTATGAACAGCGGCACGAGGCCCGTAAAAAAGCGGGTCACGTCCCGCCGCCGCTGGCTCAGCGCCCGGGCCAGGTAGAGGATCATGGCATACTTGCCCAGCTCCGAGGGCTGGAAGCTGACCGGCCCCAGGCGGAGCCAGCGCCTGGAGCCGTTGAGCAGCTTCCCGATCCCCGGCACCGCCACCAGCGCCAGCATCGCGAAGCTGCCCGCCAGCAGCGCGCCGCAGAGCCAGGGCCGCGCCAGCGTCCGATAATCGATTTTCAGTATGACGGCCATGCCCCCCGCGCCCACGGCCATGCCCAAAAGCTGGGATGCCACCTCCGAAAAGGCGCTGCCCGAATCCTGGGCGTTATAATAGCTGGCCGCGTACAGCGTGGCGACGCCCGTGAGCATGAGCAGCGCAAAGCTCGCCGCCAGCCCCCTGTCGATGCCCCGCAGGGCGCGCAGCCCCGTATGCCTCCGCGCGGCGCCGCGCCGCGCTTCCTTTGCCCCGTTGACGCGCCCGGGCGTCAAGCCCGGCGGCCCTCCAGGGCATTCACGATGTCCTTGAAGATGCGGCCCCGCGCCTCGTAATCCTTGAACATATCGAAGGAGGCGCAGCTGGGAGACAGCAGCACGTTGCCCCCGGGGTTGGCCTGTTCAAAGGCCAGCTCCACGGCTTTCTTGAACTCGTATCCCGCGTGGGTCCAGGCATGGTAGCCCACCTTTTCCAGCGTCTGCTCCAGCTGCTTCGCCGTCTCGCCGATCAGCACGATCCGCGCGATGGGGCAGCGGAGTATCTCCTTGCACAGCGGGGTAAAATCGGTGTGCTTGTCATAGCCGCCCAGGATCAGCACCGTGGGGCGGTTCATGGCCCGCACGGCCTGTATGGTGGAATCCACGTTGGTGCCCTTGGAATCGTTGATGAAGCGCACGCCGTCCAGCTCCCGCACAAATTCAATGCGATGCTCCACGCCCTTGAAGGTGCGCAGGGTGTGGCGGATCACCGGCGCGGGCACCCCCGCAGCCATCGCCATGGCTGTGGCCGCCAGCGCGTTTTTCAGGTTATGCTCGCCGGGTATGTAGATCTCCCCTGCCTCGCAGACGGTCTTGAAGTCCTGGGGCGTGCCGTGGACCACCATGCCGTCCCGCACGAACGCGCCGAAGGGCACCTCGTTGCGGGAGGAGAACCAGGCCACCCGGCAGCGCGCGCGGCTGGCCATGTCCCGGGTCACGGGGTCGTCCCAGTTCAAAATCACCCAGTCGTCCCCGACGCTGTTTTCAAAGATGCGCTCCTTTAGGGCGATGTACTTTTCCATGGTGCCGTGGCGGTTCAGATGGTCCTCGGAGATGTTCAGCACCGCGCTGATGGCCGGGTGGAACTTGGAGGAGGTCTCCATCATAAAGGAGGAAATTTCGCAGACGGTCACGTCTCCGCTCTTCATCTGGGCCACAGCGCCGCTGTAGGGCGTGCCGATGTTGCCCACCACGAACGTGCGCCGGCCCGCGTTTTTGAAGATTTCGCCCAGCAGCGTGGTGGTGGTGGTCTTGCCGTTGGTGCCCGTGATGGCCACCAGCAGGCCCTTGGCCTCCCGATAGGCATATTCCACCTCGCCCATCACCTCGATGCCCAGCGCCTTCGCCCGCTGTACGGCGGCATGGTCCACGGGGATGCCGGGGCTGACGATCAGCGCGTCCATGCCCTCCAGCAGCGCTTCCGGGTGCTGCTCGTTCAGGCACAGCTTCGCGCCCGCGGCCTTCAGGTCGTCAAGCGCGCCGTCGAAGTCCGTCTCCGCCTTGGTATCGCAGACGCAGACCTCCGCGCCGCGCAGCAGCAGCAGCTTCGCCACGGCGATGCCGCTGCGGGCCATGCCCAGCACCAGAACCTTTTTACCTTTCATCATGGAATAACCTCCATATTTGAGAGTGGAAGGCGATCGGTAAACCGCCCGTTACGCCACAAACCCCACGAGGGAGATCAGGCACAGGATGGCCGTGACGATATAGTACATGGCCACGATGCTGGTTTCCGGCATACCGCTGAGTTCAAAGTGATGGTGCAGCGGCGCCATCTTGAAAAACCGCTTGCCGTGGGTGGCGCGGAAGTAGGCGAACTGTATGAGGTCGGACAGGCTGGAGACCACCATGGCCAGCGCGATGACGGGCAGCAGCAGCGAAAGCCGCGTCACCAGCGTCATGCCCACCAGCGCGCCGCCGATGAAGAAGGAGCCCACATCGCCCATGAACACCCGGGCAGGGTGGGAATTATAGCGCAAAAAGCCCATCAGGCCGCCCACCATGGCCCCGGCGAAGATCGCCACATTCAGCAGGTTGTCCGCCGAGGCGGGGTTGGCCGCCGCCATGGCCACGCAGATCAGCGCCATGGCCACGAAGTCGAACAGCCCGCAGCCGCCCAGCAGCCCGTCCAGGCCGTCCAGCAGGTTGGCGGAGTTCACCGTGCCCACCAGCACAAAGATCATCACCGGGATATAGAACCAGCCCAGGTTCCATTCCACGTTGAAAAAGGGCACCGTCAGGCTCGCGCCGATGTTCGGGTTGAGATAGGCCCACACCGAAAGCGCCACGGCCAGCACGATCTGGGGCAGCAGCTTCTGCCGCGGCGTCAGACCCTCGGCACTGTGGCGGCGGATCTTGAGATAGTCGTCCACAAAGCCAATCAGCCCGAAGCCCAGCGCGCTCACCAGCGCGATGAGCAAAAAATCCCAGCGGGCGTCGCCATAGGAGAACGCCAGCGCCGCGATCAACGCGGGCACGGCGAATATGATGCCGCCCATCTGGGGTGTGCCCTGCTTCTTCTTGTGGGTCTGCGGGCCGAGTTCGTAGATTTCCTTGCCGAATTTCATTTTTTTCAGCCATGGAATGACGATCGGCCCCAGTACAATCGCCATCGCAAAGGCGGCGACCACCGTCCATATCAGTCTTTGCATCTTCTGTTTCCCCCACTCACACTAATCTCCCATTTCCTCCAGCAGCTCGCGCACGACCACCTTTTCATCAAAGGGGTGCTTGACGCCCTTGATATCCTGATAGGTCTCGTGGCCCTTGCCCGCCAGCACCACCACGTCCCCCGCGCCGGCGTGGTTCAGAGCGAAGCGTATGGCCTCGCGCCGGTTTTCGATCACCACGTATTCACAGCCGGTGGGCTTGATGCCCGCTTCAATGGCGTCCAGAATCTGCATCGGGTCCTCGTTGCGGGGATTGTCGCTGGTCAGGATGCAGAAATCCGCCAGCTCGCCCGCGATTTCGCCCATCAGCGGGCGCTTGGCGCGATCCCTGTCCCCGCCGCAGCCAAACAGCGCGATCATCCGGCCCCTGGCCGTATCGCGCACGGCCTTCAGCACGTTCTCCAGGCTGTCCGGGGAGTGGGCGTAGTCCAGAATCACGCGATAGGGCGTGCCAGTGTCCAGCAACTCGATGCGCCCGGGCACGGCGTACACGCTCTCCAGGCCCTGGCGGATGCTCTCCGGCCCGGCCCCGGCACAGATGCAGATGCCCGCGGCCATCAGCGCATTGTAGACGTTGAATATGCCCGCCAGGTGCAGCGAAATGGTGGTGCGGAAGCGCTTGTGCCAGGTCATGAGGAAGCTGCAGCCCCTCTCGCCGATTTCAATGTCGTTGGCATAGACGTCGCTGCTCTCCCGGATGCCGATGCGCATGGCCTTGCGCCCCAGCGCGCGCACGCCGTTGTTCACGCGTTCGTCGTCCACGTTGTAGACGATGTTTTCGCACACCCCGGGGGCGAACAGCTTCATTTTTGCGGCAAAATAGGTGTCCATATCGGCAAAGTAGTCCAGGTGGTCCTGAGAAAAGTTGGAAAACGCGCCCACCTTGAACTTCATGCCCGCAAGCCGGTGCATGTCCAGCGCGTGGGCGGAGACCTCCATGATCACACACTCCATGCCCGCGTCCACCATGCGGCGCAGCAGCGTCTGGGTCTCGATGGGATCCGGGGTGGTCAGGCGGTTGGGGATGGTCTCCTCGCCGATCATGGAGCAGACGGTACCGATCAGGCCGGTTTTGACGCCGGCGGCGTCCATGATGGCCTTGACCAGGAAGCTGGTGGTGGTCTTGCCCTTGGTGCCGGTGATGCCCAGCATCATCAGTTTGTCCGCGGGATTGCCGAAAAATTCGGCAGCGACATAGGAAATGGCCGTGCGGACGTCCTCAACCTTCACCTGGGGCACGTCCAGCGGCAGCCTGCGCTCCACGATCAGCGCCACAGCGCCCTTGGAAACGGCCTGGGGCGCGAAGTCGTGGGCGTCCATGTGCAGGCCCGGCGTGCAGAAGAACAGCGCGCCCGGCGCGGCCTTTCTGGAGTCCACGCACAACCCACTGATTTCAACGTCCGTATCGCCATATACCGCGACCTCACCGGGAATTTTCCCGATCAATCTATCCAGCTTCATCCGGCTGCCTCCCAGATCATGGTAATGTATGTCTCGCCCTGAAGGGCTCACGGCGGCTCAAAGCGCACCGTGACCAGCGTCGTCGGGTTCACCTGCTCACCGGGCGAAGGGCTTTGCTCCACCGCCAGGCCGCTGCCCGTCACCCGCATTTCCAGCCCGTAGGCGTGCAGCAGGCGGTTGGCCTCCATCACGGGCATCCCCGCCACGTCCGGCACGGCCACCTGCCCGCCCTGCTCCGCCAGGGTGGCGGAATCGACGTACAGCATCACCAGCGCGCCCTCGTTCATCTCCGCGCCCGCCGCGGGCAGCTGGCCCGTCACGCGGCCGCCGGAGCCGTCCAGCACGCTGTCCAGCCCGGCCCGCTTCATGGCCCCGATGGCCGAATCCACGTCCATGCCCGTCACATCGGGAACCGTCACCTTTTGGGCGGGGGGCTCGTCGGCATCCGGGGCGACGCCCATGTAGACGAGGGCACGCTCCAGGATTTCCCTGGCATAGGGCGCGGCGGTCACGGAGCCGAAGTCCACCGCCACGTTCGCCTCGTCCACAATCAGGATCACGGCAATCTTCGGGTCGTTGGCCGGAGCGAAGCCCACGAAGGAGCCGATGTGCGTGTCCCGGGACACCACGCCGTCCACGTAGACCTGAGCCGTGCCCGTCTTGCCGCCAACGTGATAGCCGGGAATATGGGCGTTCTTGCCGCCGCCCAGCGCGACCACGTCCTCCAGCAGCCTGCGCATGGTGGCCGAGGTTTCGGCGGAGATGGGATGGCCCACCACCGTCGTCCCGCCCCGCTGGATCGCCTCGCCCCGGGCGTCGTCGATTTGCTTGATCACATAGGGCCTGAGCAGCCTGCCGCCGTTGACGGCGGCGCACACCGCCGTGAGCAGCTGCAGCGGCGTCACAGCCACGGACTGGCCGAAGCCGATGCGGGCCACATCCACCCGCTTGACGGCGCTCTTTGAAATGACGATGCCCTCGGCCTCGCCGGGAATGTCCACGCCCGTCCTGCGGCCGATGCCGAAGGCGTCCATGTAATCGTAGAGCTTCTGGGCCCCCAGCCGCAGCCCCATTTCCACAAACACGGGGTTGCAGGAATTTTGCAGCGCCTGGGCGAAGGTCTGAGCGCCGTGGGGTTTGCCCCAGCAGCGTATTTTGCCCCCGTCCACCACCACGGAGCCTGCGCAGTAAAAGCCCTCGTCCACCCGCACCAACCCCGCGTCCAGCGCAGCGGAGGCCGTGATGATCTTGAAGGTGGAGCCCGGCTCGTAGGCATCGGTGATCGCCCGGTTGCGCAGGCGCTCCGTCAGCGTCTCGACGTCGCTTCGGGGCGGGTCGTTCAAATCAAAGTCCGGCTTGTTGACCATGGCGAGGATTTCGCCGGTCTGAGGGTCCATGACCAGCACGCGCACCGCCTTGGCGTCGTTCACCCGCAATGCCTCCCGGGCCGCCTGCTCGGCGAAGCTCTGGATGGAGGCGTCGATAGTCAGCGTCACATTGCCGCCGTTGACGGCGGCGATATACGCGCTCTCGCCGTACCCCAGGGACCGGCCCTTGCCGTCGATCTCCGACAGCACGCGGCCCGCCTTGCCTGAAAGATAGCGGTCCAGCGCCTGCTCCAGCCCCGCCTGGCCCACGCCGTCGATGGTGGTCAGCCCGATGAGCTGGGTGGCAAATTCGCCCATGGGATAGTAGCGCTTGCTCTCCTCCTCCAGGTACAGCCCGTTCAGCGCGTCGGAGGACGCGGCGGCATATTCAGCCTTCATCTGCTTGAGCTGCTGTGCCGTCTCCCGGGACAGCTGGCGCTTGAGCGTCACGCCGCCCTTGCTCTTGTCTGATGCCCGTTTTTCAATCAGTGCCGCCTCCATGTTCAGCACCGGGGCCAGTATGCGCGCAAGCCGCGCGGCGTCGCTGACCTGCCGGGGGCTGACGGAGGCGGTGTAGGCGGTGGCGCTCTGGGCCAGCACGGCGCCGTTCCTGTCCAGCAGCATCCCCCGGGTGGGGCGTATGACGCTTTCGCTGGTCCACTGAGACTGCGCCCGGCGCTGCAAATCCTCCGCGCAGATGACTTGGAGATAGAACAGCCGCCCGCTCAGCACCGAAAGCAGCAGGAAAAAAAGAGCCATGCACAGCGCAAGGCGGCGACGGATGACCGGCCCCGTGAGAACCAAGCGCATCCCTCCCCGCCCTGGAATTCATTTAATCCATGATTTCCTCAGCGCCGGAACTGTCGGCGCTCTGCGTGGAAGTACTTTCAACCAGCGCGGGCAGGTTGACCACCCGCAGCTGCGATCCCTCCGGCATCGTCATGCCCAGCTGCTTGGCCAGGGCCGTGATCCTGTCGTGGTTGTGGTATTTGCTCAGGCTCAATTCCAGATTGTCGATCTTGGCCTGCCATTCATGCGTCTCCTTCCGGGTGGCCACGAGCTGCTTGTTCTGGCCCGTCAGCCGCGCCATCATGGCGATCTGCGAACAGGCGCCGAGGAACAGCACCAGCGCAAAGGCGATCATCAGCAGCCGGTTCAGCTTCTTTTCCCGCGTCCTGCGGGAAACGTGCGTCCTGTTCATATCTATTCCTCCCTCGTTGGGGGTAGAACCCGCGGTCCATCTGCCAGTTGGGCGCGCGCCGACGGGCGTCTATCCGGGGCGGCTCCGCCCTGGGATCCTTTCAATCAGTCTTTCCTGGGACTGAAATAGCGGTCGTTCACATATTCCAGCAGCGCGCTGCGGTCGCGCACGCTGTCCATGAAGGCGGCGGTGAAGCGGCCCTCGTCCCATATCTCCATCCAGCGGCCCATGCCCGCAAAGCGAATCGCCTTGTCCATGCCCGCCTGCTCCCGCAGCACCGCGGGCAGCAGCACGCGGCCCTGGCCGTCCAGAGACTGATTGGTGAAGGAAAAGGCCTTGACCAGCCGGACGTAGGCCATGCCCCTGGCGTCGCTGTCGGGGATGCGGTCCAGCTGTTCGCTCATGCTCTGCCACTTCTGCACGGGATAGAGGGCAATGGCGTTGAACTCGTTGTTCAGGCCGATGGTAAAGCCGTCGCCCAGCGCCTCACGATAGGCCACGGGGATGGTCACGCGGCCCTTGGGGTCAATATTATGCGCGTAGTTCCCCGAAAATTCTGCGCCCGGCACCGGCTTCACCCCCTTCTATGCCACTCTGTATGACACATTATACCACATCCACTCCCTTTGTGCCACTTTTTGACACTTATTTCATATATTTTTCGTCTTTTGTCACATTCAATGGCTTTTTTCGGATAAACCCGATTTTAATAGAACATACGTTTGCTTTTGGGTGAAAAATGTGCTATACTGTATTCATTAAACGCCGACAGGAGGGTGTTGCCATGCGCGCTTCCCATGAAAACCAGCAGCGGATATTGGATTTTATCAAATCGGAAATCGAGGACAAGGGCTATCCCCCGTCCGTGCGGGAGATCTGCGCCGCGGTGGGGCTGCGCTCCACCTCCACGGTCCACGCCCATCTGAACCACCTGGAGGAGCAGGGCCTGATCCGCCGGGATTCCACCAAGCCCCGGGCGCTGGAGGTGGTGGACGGCACGCAGGCCCGGGGACGCAGCGTGCCGCTGGTGGGCAAGGTGACCGCCGGACAGCCCATATTGGCCGTGGAAAACATCGAGGATTATCTGATGCTGCCCCAGAGTATGCTGGGCAAGGACGAAATGTTCTGCCTGCGGGTGCAGGGCGAAAGCATGATCGATATCGGCATACTGGACGGGGACATCGTGGTGCTGCGCAAGCAGGATACCGCTGAAAACGGGGAGATCGTCGTGGCCATGACCCCCGAGGACGAGGCCACCCTCAAGCGCATTTACTATGAAAAGGACCGGGTGCGCCTCCAGCCGGAGAACAGCACCATGGAGCCCATTTACACGGAAAACGCCACCGTGCTGGGAAAGCTGGTGGCGCTGGTGAGACAGTTCTGAGAATGGCCCTTCCCGCGCGCGGGAAGGGCCCGGACCGTTGACAAAGGCACGTCAACGGTCACAGGATGTTGACAAAGTCAACAGACCACAGGACGTTGAGATAGCCCGCAAGACAAGGAAGGACAGCCTGCAAATGAGGGCGCTTACACAAGCGTAACCACATTTGCAGGCTGTCCTGACGCAGGAAGCAGAAATTCCCGCCGCGGATGCGGTTTTTCAGGGAACTTCTGCGTTTGTGGGCTTTGTCAGCAGTCTGTGTCTTCCCCCTATGGGAAAGCTAAACATCCTCTCTCCGTCCCGCCGCCCGGCCGTCTACAGCTCAACATTCCACACATTCATGCCTCGTAACAACTGATTGTTACGTCAGTTCGCTCTTTCCCGTGTACAGCTCGTAATACCGCCCCTTCATGGCCAGCAGATCGTCGTGGTCGCCGCGCTCGATGATCTCGCCATTTTCCAGCACCATGATGGCGTCGGCATTGCGCACGGTGGACAGGCGGTGGGCGATGACGAAGGTGGTGCGCGTGGCCATGATCTTGTCCATGCCCTTTTCGATGTGCCTCTCCGTGCGGGTATCGACGGAGGAGGTGGCCTCGTCCAGCACCAGGATCGGCGCGTTGCTGATGGCCGCCCGGGCGATGTTGAGCAGCTGCCGCTGGCCCTGGGACAGGTTCGCGCCGTCGCCCTCGATCATGGTATCATAGCCGTCGGACAGCCTGCGGATGAAGCTGTCGGCGCTGGCGGTCTTGGCGGCGGCGACCACCTCCTCGTCGGTGGCGTCCAGCCGTCCGTAGCGGATATTCTCCATCACCGTGCCGGTGAACAGATGGGTATCCTGAAGCACCATGGCGATATTTTTGCGCAGGTAATCCCTGGGCAGCTTTTTGATATCCACGCCGTCCACGGTGATGGTGCCGGAATCGATATCGTAGAAGCGGTTCAGCAGGTTGGTGATGGTGGTCTTGCCCGCGCCGGTGGAGCCCACGAAGGCGATCTTCTGGCCCGGCTTGGCATACAGGCTGATATGCTTCAGCACGGTCTTGTCCGGCACATAGCCGAAGCTGACATCGTCCAGAACCACATGGCCCTCCAGCTTTTCGGGCGTGCGGGCGTCGGGCGCGTCGGCGGCCTCGGGCTCCTTGTCCATCAGGGCAAACACGCGCTCCGCGCCGGCCAGGGCGGAGAACACCGTAGCCATCTGCTGGGACAGCTCGTTGATCGGGCGGGAGAACTGGCGGGCATAGTTTACGAAGATGGCCAGGCCGCCCACGTCGAACCGGCCCAGCGCGCACAGTGCGCCGCCGATGCCCGCGGTGAGGGAATAGCTGATCTGGGTGGTGTTGCCCATGACGGGGCCCATGATGCCGCCGAAGAACATGGCCTTTTCCTGTTTGCCGCGCAAATCTCCGTTGAGCAGGTCAAACTCCGCCACGCAGTCCGCCTCGTGGTTAAACACCTTGACCACCTTCTGCCCGGCCACGGATTCCTCGATATAGCCGTTGGCCGCGCCCAGAGCCGCCTGCTGGGCGGAATAGTACTTCCGGCTTTTGCTGATGATGACCCGCCCGCCCAAAGCGAAGATGGGAATGAACACCAGCGTGATCAGCGTCAGCCAGATGTTGGTATAGATCATCATGGCCAGCGTGCCCACCAGGTTGATGATGCCGGAGACCATGCTCATCAGCGACTGGTCCAGCATCATGCCGATATTGTCCACGTCGTTGGTGAAGCGGCTCATCAGTTCGCCGGTGGTCTCGTTGTCGTGGAAGCTTAGCGGCAGGCGCTCGATCTTTGTGAACAGATCGTTGCGGATGTTCTGTATGGCGTTGCGGGAGACGCCGATCATCAGCTTGGACTGGAGCCAGGTGCCCGCCACGCCCACGATATATATGAGCGCCATCACGCCCAGCATCATGCCCAGATAGGCCAGCCGGTCCGCGGCGGAGGCGGCGGGGTCGGCGATGTTGTTGATCACCGGGCGCAGCACATAGCCGCCCGCCAGGCTGGCCGCGGTGCTGAGCATCATGCACAGGAACACCAGCACCAGGCGGCGCCTGAAGCCGCCCACATAGCCGAGGATGCGGCCGATGGTCTGGCGCATGTTCCGGGGCTTGCCCTTGGCGTTGTTGGTGGCCGCCATCGGGCCCCTGCCGGGGCCCCCGCCGAGTTTTCCGCTCGCGACGGCCCTGTTGTACTGCTTTTGCAGCTTTTCAAGCGTTCTGGCCATCAGGCTGCCTCCTTTCCGCCCATCTGGGAGTTGTAGATTTCCTGGTAGGCGCGGTTGGAGGCAAGCAGCTCCTCATGGGTGCCGACGCCGGTGATCGCGCCGTCGTCCATCACAATGATCTTGTCCGCCTCCTGCACGGAGGTGATGCGCTGGGCAATGATGATCTTCGTGGAATCGCGCAGCTCGTTGCGGAAGGCTTCGCGGATGGAGGCCTCCGTCGCGGTGTCCACGGCGCTGGTGGAGTCGTCCAGAATCAGTATCTTCGGGTGCTTCAATAGCGCACGGGCGATGCACAGCCGCTGCTTCTGCCCGCCGGACACGTTCAGGCCGCCCTGCACCAGCTCCGTCTCATAGCCCTTTTCAAAGGAGCGGATAAAGCCGTCGGCCTGGGCGCTCTGCGCCGCCTCGGTCATATCATCCTCGGTGGCGTTCTCGTCGCCCCAGCGCAGGTTATCGGCGATGGAGCCGGAGAACAGCACGTTCTTTTGCAGCACCATGCCCACGCCCTCGCGCAGGTGGTACAGGCTGTAATCCTTCACATCGATGCCGTCCACCAGCACCTCGCCCTCATCCACATCGTACAGGCGCGGGATCATGGACACCAGCGTGGTTTTGCCGCAGCCGGTGGAGCCAATGATGCCCACGGTCTCCCCCGCGCCGATGGTCAGATTGATATTGGACAGCACGCACCTTTCGGAATTCTTGTAATAGCGGAAGGACACGTTTTTGAACTCGACCTCGCCCCTCTCCACCCGGGCATCCCCGTGAGCGGCATTGTCGTCGCTCAGGTCGATCTTCTCCTCCATGACCTCCTTCACGCGGCGGGCGGAGGCCAGGGCGCGGGAGCTGTTCATGAACAGCATGGACAGCATCATCAGCGACATGAGGATCTGGGTAATGTAGGTTAAAAACGCGGAAAAGTCGCCCACGGGCATGTCGCCCGCAATGACCTGCTTGCCGCCGAACCACACCACCGCCATGGAGGTGAAGTTCATCAGCAGCATCATAAGGGGCATCATGAATATGACCACGTTCAGGGCGCGCAGCGCGGCGTCCTTCAAATCGCCGTTGGCCTTCTGGAACTTCTTTTCCTCGAAGTCCTCCCGCACGAAGGACTTGACCACGCGAATGTTGGTCAGGCTCTCCTGAATGGTGGAATTCAGATGGTCGATCTTTTCCTGCATGGCCGTGAACCGGGGAAAGCCCGTGCGAATGACCAGGAATTCCACGATCAGCAGCACGGGAATCGTCACCGCCAGCACTCTGGCCAGCTCCGGGTTCATGGCGATGGCCATGATCAGCGCGCCGATCAGCATACCGGGCGCGCGCAGGAACATGCGCAGCATCATGTTCACAAAGTTCATCAGCTGCGTGATATCGTTGGTCAGGCGCGTGACCAGTGATCCCGTGGAATACTTGTCGATGTTGGCAAAGGAAAACTTCTGCACCTTGGCGTAGACGTCCTTGCGCAGATCGGCCGCGAAGTTCACCGATGCCTTCGCCCCAAAGTATGCGCCGCCCACGCCGCCGCCCATCATCAGAACCGCCGTGAGAATCATCAACAGGCAGGTGACGACGATATAGCCGACATCGTGGTTTTCAACGCCCACGTTCAAAATCTGGGAATACAGCCGGGGCATGACGATTTCGCCCACGACCTCCACGATCATGCACAGCGGCCCCAACACGAAGTACTTCCAATAGGGCTTGACGTATTTGCTCCATTTCATGGGTCAGTACCGGCTCCTTTCCTGTTGCATTGTCGTCCCGTCCCCGCAGCCTTCAGACTGCGCGGCGTCCCGCCGCTCCATGTCCGAAAGGTTGCCCTGCACGCGGCGCATCAGTGCCTTCAGCGTGGCAAGCTCCCCGGCGGAGAGCCCGTCGAACATCTCTGCTCCGATCTGTCTGAACAGCGCCAGTGAATCCTCCACCAGCCTTGCGCCCTGGGGCGATATGCTGATTTCGTTGCACCGCCCGTCCGCGCCGCCTTCCTTTTCCACCAGGCCCGACGCCGTCAGCGGCTTCAGCATACGGGCCACGCAGGCCGGGCTCACATCCATCGCACCGGCAATGTCCTTCTGCGAGGCGCTCTTGCCCAGCATTGACAGCTTCATCAGCAGCCTGTGCTGGCTGTGATGCACGCCGAGTCCGTCGATGCGCTTTTCCACAATTCGGTGGTGCAGCCGCATGGCGCGAATCAGCGCGTCGATGCACTCGCGTATCTGGTCGTTGCGCTCACGCTCCTGTGCCTCCATGTGTCGCCTCCATAAAAAAGCTTAACACGTTTATGGTTAACGTGTTAAGCATTATACCATCCCCTACGCCCGCGGTCAAGCCGGCAGGGCGCGGAATTGGGTTAAAATCGCATAAAGCGGGCGGAGACTGGCCGGAACGGCTCCTTAAACCCGTCCGGCCCGCCCGATTTGATCCAAGGCTCTGTTCGGATCAAACCCGCTTCAGCCTTTTTCGGTCAGCGCCTCCAGCTCGTTCAGCTTATCCTCGAATACCTTCAGGCTCGAGCGCCAGAAATTGACGTCCGCCACGTCGATGCCCACGCCGGCGGCCACCTCGCGCACGTCCCCGCTGCCCGCGGAGCGCAGCAGCTTTTCGTAGTCGGGCAAAAAGTCCGCCCCCTTCTTCTGATACAGGGCATAGACCCCCACCGCGAACAGCTGGCCGAAGGCATAGGGGAAGTTGTAGAAATGCACGCCCGTGGAATAGTAATGGCTCTTGCAGGCCCACATGTAGGGATGCATGAAGTCCGCGTCCAAACCGTCGCCGTAGGTCCGCTTCTGGGCGTCCAGCATGATCCGGCACAGCTGGGCGGGGCTGAGTGTCGTATCGGCGCGGCGCTCCACAACCTCCTTTTCGAACAAAAAGCGGCTCATGATATCCACAATCACCTGCGCTGCGTCGGAAAGCTGCTGCTCCAGCATGGCCACGCGCATAGGCGCGTCTGCCCTTTCCAGCATCCGCTGGGCCAGCAGGGTTTCGTTGAAGATGGAGGCCGTCTCCGCCAGCGGCATGGGATAGTCGCTCATCAGGATGGGCACGTCACGCATACATTCGTTGTGATAGGCGTGGCCCAGCTCATGGGCCAGCGTGCTGACGGAGCCGTAGCTGCCCTCGAAGTTCGCCAGCACATAGCTGATGCCCAGCGGATGCATACCACTGCAAAACGCGCCGCCGGTCTTACCCTCCCGGGGATACATATCGATCCAGCGCTCGTCAAAGGCCCGGCCGATCATGGCCGCCATGCGGGGACTGAACGCGCCGAATTCCTGCACCAGCAGCTCACGGGCCTCCTCGGGCGTGTAGCCGCCGCGCATTTTCCCCACCGGGGCAAACAGGTCGTAGAATTTCAAACCGCCCTGATAGCCCAGCAGCCTGGCCTTGAGCCTGAAATAGCGGCGGAACATGGGCAGGCTCTCCTCCATGGCTGCAAGCAGCGCGTCCAGCGTCTCGCGGTCCATGTTGGCGGTGTCCAGCGCCATATCCAGCACGGAATCAAAGTGCTTCAGTTCGCACATCGTGCGCGCCTCGCCCTTTATGCCGTTCAGGCACGCCGCCATGGGGATCTCCAGCTTCGGATAGGCGGCCAGCTCCGCCTCGTAGGCGACTTTGCGCACTTCGGCATCCGGGCTGTTGGCCATGCCCCGCACCGCCGACAGCGGCAGGCTCTGTGCCTGGCCGTCGAGGGTAATTTCCACCATGTGGTTGGCGTCCAGCTGGTCCCGCAGCTGCTCCCAGGCGGAGCCGCCGGTCATTTGCAGCTTCAGCACCGTGGGCTCCAAGGCCGGATCGATCAGGTGCGCGGCGTTCCTTTGCAGCTTTCTGAGGAAAAAGGCGTGGGCTCGCAGCAGCTCGCTCTGTTCGATCAGCGCGTCGAGGTCCTCCGCCTGGCCCAGTTTCGCGCTGAAGGCGCTGGTTGCCTCCTCCACCCGGTTCATCACGGGCAGCAGCCGGGCGTAAGCCGCCATGGCGGGCTCACAGTTGGCGTCCGCGGCCAGGGTCAGCTGGGCATAGGACATGGTCTTTGTCGCCAGCGTCATCATATCGGCGGCCTTGTTAACCGCCTCCTCCAGCGCGGAAACCGTCAGCTCCATGCTCCGCGCGCTGTCCAGCAGCTCGTCCGCGATCGCCCCGAAGGCCTCCATGTCCTTCAAAAAGGCCGCGTCTTCAAATCCCTTGTAGAGCTTTTCCAGATCCCAGGTCATAATCCTTCTCCTTTATATTTCATTTGCCGTTCGATTTCATTCTTCCCATCTTTGCGCTATAATGAAACGGGAGGCAGTTCTCCGTGGACCATTATAGCAAAACCGGCGGTCGTTGTAAACCGCCGATGAGGTGAGAGATATGGATTATATTTTCCGCTGCGATTCGCCCCTGGGCGACATCACGATGGCCAGCGACGGCGAAGCCCTCACGGGGCTGTGGTTCGACGGCCAGAAGCGCTTCGGCGCCACGCTGTCCGGGAAAAGCGAGGAAAAGCGCCTGAGCGTGTTCGACGGGGCGGAAAACTGGCTGAAAATTTATTTCAGCGGCCGCGCGCCGGATTTCACGCCGCAGCTGGCCCCCCGGGGCACGGCGTTCCAGCGGGCAGTGTGGGACGCGCTGTTGGCCATTCCCTTCGGCCAGTTAGCAACCTATGGCGGCATCGCCCGCGCGGTGGCGCAGTCGGGCTTCCCCCGTGCGTCCGCAAGGGCCGTGGGCGGCGCGGTGGGCCGAAATCCCATATCGCTGATCATCCCCTGCCACAGAGTATTGGGCGCGGACGGCAGCCTGACGGGCTACGCGGGCGGGCTTGCGCGCAAGCGCGCGCTTTTGCGGATGGAGGCGGAGAGCGCGAAATAGGCGACGGGCGCGCGGCGGACCGCGTCGCCCATCGGAAACGGCGTTGTATCTCTGACAGCCGGCCCGGTTCCCGGGACACGGTCCTTATTATTTCAGCAGATTCTGAGCAGCATGGTGTGGGCGTCGTCCATTTCGATCACCAGCAGGCCCTGCTTTTCCAGCGCCTTCATCACGTCGCTGAAGCGCTTGAAGCCAATCTGCTTTTCCTCGAAGCTGGGATAGTCGGCCTGTATGGTGGCCTTGAGGATGGAGGGGTTCACGCGCTCGAAGCCCTCGTCCTTGAAATGCTCCAGCGCCTGTCTGAAGGCCGGCAGCCAGTTGGCCTTGTCCAGCCTCGGCTCCTCCTCGCTCTCGGTGTCCAGGCCGATCATCAGGCTGGAATTCTCCATCCAACTGGTCAGCTTGTCGGAATTTCGGGTGATCTGGGCCACCAGCTTGCCAAAGGTGGCGCAGCCATAGCTTTTTTCAGAAAAATCCGGGCGCAGGCGGTTCAGCGTGTCCTTGAGTTCGCTGGCGTACATCTGCTCCTCGTCCTGGTCGCCCACGATGGTCTCCACCTGGCTGACCAGCTCGTTGATATCGCCCTCCTCGATGGCGCGCTCCTCCTTCTTCGCCTTCTTGGGCTGGCGCTTGGCCACGGACTCCAGGAACACGAATTCGTTGCAGGCGTTCACGAAGATGCTGCTGGCCGCCTCTGATCGGGAGATGCCCAGCACGTGCTTGCCCATGCTCTTGAGCCGGCCCACCAGCGGCGTATAGTCGCTGTCGCCGGATACGATGCAGAAGCTGTCGATCAGCGGGTTGGTATAGGCCACCTCCATGGCGTCGATCACCAGCTGGATATCCAGGTTGTTCTTCTGAACCTTTCCCCAGCGCAGCGAAGGCACCACGGCGAAGGTGTTGGACAGCAGCACGGGCTTCAGGTCCGTATAGCGGTCCGTATAGCCGTAGACCTTGCCCAGCAGGATATCCCCGCGAATCTTGACCTTTTCAATGATGGAGAGCAGCAGCGATTCCTTCGCGCCCACATTCTCCAAATCCACAAATACCGCAAAATTGGATGTACCCATAATCGCTCCTTTGTTCACAGGACGTTTTTCCCGTAATCGAACTCGCCCTTTTCCTTGGTCTGTTCATCGATGGTATACCGGCCGCGCTCCAGGGCCACAGTGCCCGTGCGCACCAGCTCCAGTATGCCGAATTCGCCGAGCAGGTTCTGAATGGCCGCGGCCTTGCTGTCGTCCCCGATGAGGGCGATGGTCAGCGAGCCCGTGGACACATCGATGATGGAGGCCCGGAAGATATTGGCGATCTGTATGATCTCATTTCGGATGCCGTGGCTGGCGGCGGCCACCTTGATCAGCACCAGCTCCCGCCGGATGGCCCTCTCGGGGTCCAGGCGCTTGACGGAATGGACGCAGATGAGCTTGCGCAGCTGGCTGCAAATGAGCCGCGCCTGCTTTTCATCCGCCGAGACCTCGATGGTGATGCGGGACACGGCGGGGTCGTGGGTGGTACCCACGGCCAGGGAATCGATGTTATAGCCCTTGCCGGAGAACAGGCGCGCCACGCGGGACAGCACGCCCGCCTCGTTGTCCACAAGCACGGCGAGGGTATGCCTCTTGATTTCGTTCATATCGCGCGCCTCCCGTCAGTTGACCACAAACTCGGTAATGTTGCCGCCGCCGTTGACCATCGGGCGCACCATTTCATCGGTGGCAATGGCGCAATCGATCACCATGCCCCGCCCCTCTGCCAGCGCGCGCCTGAGCGCCGCCTCCAGCTCGTTCACATGGGCCACCCGGCGCCCCGGCACCCCATAGGCCTCGGCCAGCTTCACAAAATCGGGGCCCCGGTCCAGCGTGGTCTGGGAGTGCCTGCCGCCGCAGGTCAGCGTCTGCCACTGGCGCACCATGCCCAGCGCCCCGTTGTTAAACAGCACCGTGATGATGGGCAAGCCGTAATACGCCACCGTGGCCAGCTCGCCGGCGTTCATGCGGAAGCTGCCGTCGCCGGTGATGTGCAGCACCACCTTGTCCGGGTTGCCGATCTGCGCGCCGATGGCTGCGCCCAGGCCGAAGCCCATGGTGCCGTAGCCGCCGGAGGTGACCAGCTGGCCGGAATACTCAAAGTGCAAATGCTGTATGGCCCACATCTGGTGCTGGCCCACGTCGGTGGCGAATATGGCGTCGCGGGGCACGATGCGGGCGATGGCGTCCAGCACCTGGCTGGGCGTCAGCCGGTCGTCCGCCCCGTCGTATTCGGTCTCGGTCTTGAAGGAGAACACATAGTTCTTCCACTCGGAATGGTCCAGCTGCTCCAGCTTCCCGTTGAGGATCTCCAGCACCCGCCGGGCGTCGCCCACGATGTGGTGGGCGGTCTCCACGTTCTTGTTGATCTCGCTGCGGTCGATATCGATCTGCACCACCCGGGCGTTGCGGGCAAAGTTCGCGGGGTTCAGCGCCACCCGGTCCGAAAACCGACAGCCCACGGCGATGAGCAGGTCGCAGGCGTCCACGGCCATGTTGCTGGCCTGGCTGCCGTGCATCCCCACCAGCCCCGTGGACAGCTTGTTGAGGCCCCTGAAGCCGCCCGCGCCCATCACGGTAATGCCCACGGGCGCGTCCACGCGGTTGGCAAAGGCTTCAAGCTCCGCGTCCGCCCGGGCGCGCACCACGCCGCCGCCGCAGATCAGAAGCGGCCTGCGGCTTTCGCGGATCATGTCCATGAGGATGTAGATATCCCGGTAATCCGGCTCCGGGGCCTTGAAATCCTGGGAGGAGCGCTTCATCAGCCGTCCCAGCCGCCCGCTGAGCCCGTGTTCGCCCCTGTCCAGCGGCGCGTATTCGCACATATCCGAGGTTACGTTCTTGGGAATATCGATCAGCACCGGGCCGGGCCGACCGCTGCGGGCAATGGCGAAGGCCTCCCGCACGGTGTCCGCCAGGTCGTTCACGTCCCGCACCAGGTAGTTGCACTTGGTGATGGGCATGGTCACGCCGGTGATATCCACCTCCTGGAAGGAATCCTTGCCCAGAAGGGGCAATTCCACATTGCAGGTGATGCAGACCAGCGGCGAGGAATCCACATAGGCCGTGGCGATGCCCGTGACCAGGTTGGTCGCCCCGGGGCCGGAGGTGGCAAAGCACACGCCCACCTTCCCCGTGGCCCGGGCATAGCCGTCCGCGGCATGGCAGGCGCCCTGCTCATGGGTGGTCAGGATGTGGCGGATACCCGGGTAGTCCAGCAGCGCGTCGTAGACATGGATGATGGTACCGCCGGGATAGCCGAAAACCGTGTCCACGCCCTGCTCCAGCAGACACTCCATCAATATCCTTGCCCCGGTCATTTGCATGGAAAGCGCCCCCTTGCTATTGTGACAATAACGCCCTCCACCAATGAAGGGCGTTATCATGGCTCCGTACCGGGGCGCGACGGGATTCGGTTTCCCGCCCGGCCCCGGTTCAGGATCGGTTTGCTCAATCGACGATCTCAAGCTGAAGCGTGATCTCCAGCCTCTCATACATGCCGGTGACGTTGCCGTCGGCGTCATAATTGTAGCGGTACACCACCAGGTTCATGGTGCCATCCTCGCCGCACAGGTCCACGGCGTCCACCATCTCCTGGGAGGAATGGATGCGCGCGCCGTTGGCTTCGACGATGATGTCCTTTTCCTGCAGGCCGGCCCGGTCGGCGGGGGTGCCCGGCTCCACGGAATAGACCTGCGCGCCGACGGGCGGATAGCGCCGCATGGCCTCGTCCGGGCCGTCCACGGTCACCACGGTCACGCCCATGCGCGGCCGCACCACGTTGCCGTTATCGATGATCTGCTCGATATAGTCCTTCACGGCGCTGATGGGGATACAGAAATTCATGCCCTCGGTCAGCATGGTGTAGATCACCGGGATGCCCACCATCTCGCCCCTGGCGTTCAAAAGCGCGCCGCCGGAGCAGCCGCCGCTGATGGCCGCGTCAGTCTGGATAGTGGTGATGTGGTGGCTGAAATTGCCTACGTTCACGCCCTCGCGCTCCAGACCGGAGATGATGCCGGCGCTGACGCTGCCGAACAGCATGTCCTCGCTGGTGCCGGGGTTGCCGATGATGATGGCCAGCTCGCCGATGCGCAGGGCATCGGAATCGCCCAGCTCGATGGGCTGCGCACCGCCGGGGGCCTCGCCCTCGAAGCGCAGCACGGCGATATCGCTGCCGTTGTCATAGCCGACGAGTTCCACATCCGTCTCGGTGCCGTCCAGCCAGAGCGCGGAGAAGGCGTCGCAATCCTGCACCACGTGATAGTTGGTCAGCAGATAGCCGCCGTTGCCGTCCTCCGTCCGGCGGATATAGCAGGCGGAGCCATAGCCGGAATCATAGATATCGGCCACGCGGGTGACGGGGTCCCAGTTTTCCACCTTTGAGGTGATCTGCACGATGGCGGGGCGCACCCTCTCCGCGATATCGGGGATGGGGTTGGCGGAGGAATAGACGATATCATAGGAAACCGCTTCCTCCTGGAGGGCGGGCTCGGCCGCGGCCAACATGCCCGAGAGCATCAACGCCGCCAGCAGCAGCGCAAGAACCTGGGTCAACAGTGTACGCTTCATATTTTGTTCCTCGCTTTCATCCGTTGAAGCTGTATATACGGCTTCAATTATACACTTTATCGCCGCGTTTGCCAATGCGCGTAATGTGAACTTAATATGATACAGCTCAGTCCTTCGCCGCGGGCAGCGTGAATTCAAAGGAGGTCTCCCGTTCATCGGAGCGCACCTCGATCTTCGAACCGTGCTGCTCGATGATCCGCTGGCAGATGGACAGCCCCAGGCCGGTGCCGCCGCCGGAGGTATGGGCCTTGTCGGCCTTGTAGAAGCGCTCGAAGATGTAGGGCAGGTCCGCCTCGGCGATCCTGGGCCCGTTGTTGCGGATCCAGAAGCGCACATTCTTCCCCTCGCGCGCCGTGCCCACGGTCAGCCGGCTGTCTGCGCCGTCCATGAACTTCACCGCGTTGTCGATGATGTTGGACACCACCTGGTTGATCCGGTTGGCGTCGGCCATCACCGTCAGCGCGCCTTCCGCAAGCTCCACCGAAACGGATATGCCCTTTTCGTCGATGCGCGGCTCAAAGTTGATCAGATTGCGGCGCATCAGCTCGTTGGCGTCAAAGGGAGCCGGGGTCAGCGGGAAGTTGCCCGATTCCAGCCGGGAAAGGTCCAGCAAATCGTTCACCAGCGCCGTCAGCCGGTCCGTCTCGTCCAGCACGATTTGCAGGTACCTGGGCATTTCCTCCGGGCCGATCACGCCGTCCTGCATGGCCTGGACATAGCCGCGCATACAGGTCATGGGAGAGCGCAGTTCATGGGACACGTTCGCCACAAAGCTGCGCCGGGAATCCTCCAGCCGGGACAGCTCCTTGGCCATGCGGTTGATGGAATCGCCCAGCTCCTCCAGCTCACCGCCGCAGCTGATGTCCACCCTGCGGGTCAAATCGCCCTTTGAAAACTCCTGCACGGCGCGACTCATCTCCCGAAGGGGCTTGATCTGGCTGCGCGCCAGGAAAAACGCCAGGATCGTGCCCAGCGCCAGCGCCAGCAGCGCGGGGGGCAGAATCTGCAATATCACGCTGCCCAGGCTGATCTTCAGAGAGGCCGTGGGGATGTGCAGAAGCACCGCGCCAACCACATCGGTTCCGCCGTAATACCAGGGCACGCCGATGGTGACGATCTGCTCACCATGCTCCAGCTCCGGGAACAGGCCCGTGGCGCGTATGTCGTTGCCCTGCTGGATCAGCGAAAGCTGCTCCTTCACGGCGTCGGTGGCGATGCTGCGGGTGGTGTTCCAGCTGCTGTCCAGGTACTGGACGGTGCCGGAATCATAGCTGACGATCCAGATATCGGCGTTGTAGGTGCTGTAAATATCCGCGATCTTCCGGCGGATGACGGAGCGCATGGTGGCGTTGCTCTGCAAAAAGCTCAGCGCGCTCAGATCCGCCATGTAATCCGCCACCTCCCGGGCCTGGCGGCGCACCTCGGTCTCATAACTCTGCTGCATGGTCTGCTGCCGCGCCGCGGTCAGCACGCCGGTGAAAATGACGATGGTCGCCAGCAGCGCCGCCAGCAGCACGCTGTATGTGCGCCAGAACAGGCTTCTGCGCATGGTGCTATTTCACCTCGAATTTATAGCCGACGCCCCAGACCGTCTTGATCTGCCAACCCAGCTTCTCGCCCTCGCCCAGCTTCTCCCGCAGGCGCTTGACATGCACGTCCACCGTGCGGGAATCGCCGAAATAGTCGTAGCCCCACACCTGCTCCAAAAGCTGCTCCCGGGTAAAGACCTGGTTGGGGTGGCTGGCCAGGAAGTTGAGCAGCTCCAGCTCCTTGGGGGGCATCTCCATCTGCCTGCCCATGAAGCTGACCGTGTACTGACTGATGTTCACCGTGAGTCCGGGAAATTGCAGCTCGCGGCCGGGCTCCGCGGCTTCCGGCGCCTGATAGCGCCGCAGCACCGCCTTGATCCGGGCCACCAGCTCCTTCATATCAAAGGGCTTTGAGATATAGTCGTCCGCGCCCAGCTCCAGCCCCAGCACCTTGTCGAAGGTCTCGTCCTTGGCCGTGAGCATGATGATGGGCGCGTTTGATGCCTTGCGCACCTCGCGCAGCACCTGCCAGCCGTCCATGCCGGGCAGCATCACGTCCAGCAGCATCAAGTTCGGCGGGGACGCCTGGAACCTCTTCACCGCCTCGTCGCCCCGCTCGGCCATCTCGACCTCGAAGCCCTCCTTCTGGAGGTACAGGTTCACAAGCTGGCGGATGTTCGGGTCGTCGTCCACCAGCAGGATCCTCGTGTTCATCATGGGTCTTTCACCTCTATATTTCCGACGGTTCCATTGTACCGCAAAGTCGTGAACGCGATGTGAACAAAGCGGAAACAATCACTTTCGCGGCGATGGCGCAAGGCGGATGAGGTCGCCCCGCACAGCCGTCCCGACAAACCGCGCCTTACTTCAGCGCCGCCACGGTCACGCCGTCCTCGCCCTCGCCGTACTTGCCCAGCCGGAAGGACTTCACGGCGGGGTGCTTCTTCAAATGCTGCTGGATGCCGCTTCTGAGGACGCCGGTGCCCTTGCCGTGGATGATATACACCTGGCCCAGCTTGTTCAGCACCGCGCCGTCCAGAAACATGTCCACGGCCAGCAGGGCCTCCTCCAGGTTCATGCCCCGCACGTCGCACTCCGTCTCCACCGCCCGGGGCGATATGCCCGCATAAGAGACCCCGCCGCCGCTGCCTCTGGCGGGCTGCCTGCCCCTGGGCTTCTTTTCGGCGTCGGGCCGGGCCGCGCGCATGTCGGCGATGTTGGCCTTCAGCTTGAGCGCCCCCGCCTGCACGGTACATTCGCCCTTCGCGTCCGGCTCGGTCAGCACCGTGGCCTTGGCGTTCAGGCTCGTAAGCAGCACGGTGTCCCCCACCTTCACGTCCCGGACGGGGCCGCCCTCCTGGCCGGGGGCGAGCTGTTCGCTGTTGGCGTCGATGGCGTCCTGGAGCTTCGCGCGCATGGCGTGCAGCTCATGCTCCTTCATGCCGCCCTCAGAGCGCTGTTTTTTCAGGTCTGCAATGATCTGCTCGCTCTCCCGCTGCGCCTTTTGCAGCAGCTGCCGTGCCTCGTTCTTCGCCTTGCGCAGTTCCGTCTCCCGACGGGTGGCCAGCTCCCTTTGCAGCTTCTCTGCCTCGTCGCGCAGCTTCTGGGTCTCCCGGTGGGCCTGCTCGGCCAGCTCCCGCTCCTTTTCGGCGATCTGACGGTGGTACTCCGCGTTGGCGATCACGTCCTCAAAGCGCACGGCGTCCTTGCTCAGCCGGTCCCCGGCGTCCTCGATCAAAAACTCCGGCAGGCCCAGCTTGCGGGAGATCTCAAAGGCGTTGGACTTGCCCGGCACGCCGATGGACAGCCGGTAGGTGGGCTGGAGGGTCTCCACGTTGAACTCCACCGAGGCGTTCTCCACCCCTGGCGTGCCCAGGGCGAAGGCCTTGAGTTCGCTGTAGTGGGTGGTGGCCATGGTGGTGACCTTCCGCGCAAGCAGGTGGCTGAGGATGGACATGGCCAGCGCCGCGCCCTCGGTGGGGTCGGTGCCCGCGCCCAGCTCGTCAAACAGCGCCAGGGACCGCGGCGTCACGCTGCGCAGGATCTCCACGATGTTGGTCATATGGGAGGAGAACGTGGACAGGGACTGTTCGATGGATTGCTCATCGCCAATATCGGCGAAAACCTCGTCGAATATGGCCAGCTCTGAGCCATAGGCCGCCGGGATCTGCAGGCCCGACTGGGCCATCAGCGAAAGCAGGCCCACGGTCTTGAGGGTCACCGTCTTGCCGCCGGTGTTGGGGCCGGTGATGACCAGGGTGGTGAAGTCCTCCCCCAGCCACAGCGTGGAGGGCACCACCTTCTCGGGATCGATCAGCGGGTGACGGGCCTGGATCAGCCGCACGCGCCCCTCCTCGTTCAGCTTCGGAGGCACGGCCCGCATGTGACGGGCCAGGGACGCCTTGGCGAAGATCACGTCCAGCGCCGCCATCAGCGAAAGGTTGCTTTCGATCAGGTCGGCATCCGGCGCGATCCGGTCGGAAAACGCGCCCAGGATGCGCTCGATCTCGTTCTTTTCCTTGATCGTCCACTGCTTCAGCTCGTTGCCGGCCTCCACCACGGCCATCGGCTCGATGAACAGCGTAGAGCCCGTGCCGGACTGGTCGTGGACGATGCCGGGCACCGAGGCGCGGCACTCCGCCTTCACCGGCACCACATAGCGCCCGTTGCGCTGGGTGATGATGGCGTCCATCAGATATTTCTGCATCGTGGCGGAGCGAATGATGCCGTTCAGCTTGTCCCGCACGCGGTCGTTCAACACCCGCATCTGGCGGCGGATATTGTACAGATCGGGGCTGGCGTGGTCGCTGATCTCATCCTCGGAGATGATGGCGTCGAAGATTTCCTCCTCCAGGGCACGGTTCGTGGCAAGCCTTGACCCCATCTCGGTCAGAATCGGCGTATCCTCCCGGTCCGTGACCAGCGCGCTGCGCAGCGTCCGGGAGGCCTTCAGCACGTCCGCCACCTGCAAAAGCGCCTTGGGCGACAGCGTGCCGCCGGCCCGGGCCAGCTTCAAATAAGGCCGCACGTCCGTGAAATACGCCATTGGGTTCGACCCGCTGTAGGCGATCACGCTGGAGGCCTCCTCCGTCTGGGCCTGCCAGCGCCGCACCGTCTGCGCGTCGCCGGAGGGACGCAGCGCCCGGGCCGCCTCCCGGCCGGGGTCCGTCACGGCCAGCGCCGCCAGCTGCTCCAGGATCTTGGGCAGTTCAAGCACCCGTATGTTTCGCTCGTTCATATCACACGCTCCGATATTCTGTCGTCATCCTGTGGAAAGCTCCCCCGTCCGGCTCTATTCGACGCCCCGGAAGAAGTGTCCCGTGGTGGTGTCCATGTCCTCGACGGTCCGCCACTGGGGCATCGACCTGAAATCCGCCCCGTCCAGCGCCGCGCGGTAGAGGTCCACAATGACCTCCACCGGCTCCCCCGCGTCAAGCAACAGCCGCCACCCGGCGCTTGCCGGCAGGCGCTCCAGCCTGCGCAGCGGCATGATGGGCGCGGAATTGAGCAGCTGGACCACGCAGCCGCCCGGCTGGGCCAGCCGCCGCAGCGGAAAGGCGACGCCCTTTCGGTCCGTCATCACCCTGCCGTCGAGCCGCTCCGCCGCCGCGCAGGTATCGCAGTGGCGGCATTGGGCGTGCCTGCCCTGCATGTTCTGCGCCGCGCGCAACGGGCAGTGCCGAAGCTGCATCAGCGGCACCCGGCCCCATACGATCAGGTCAATGCACCCGCCCAGGCGGGCGATCTGCCCGGCGTTCAGCTCTACGGAGGGGGTGTACCGCTTAACGCCCCAGTCGCAAAGCTGCTTCGCCGCGGCGTTATTGCCGATGTTCAGCATATAGTCCCCGGCCCACGTCCCCGGCCATTCCAGGGCGAATTGGCCGATGTTGGAAAGGAAGGTCATTTCAAAGCATACCCTGTTCTCCAGCGCCCAGGCGTTCAGGCCGTCAAGGGCCTCATCCGCCGCCACGGCGGGCAGCGCCAGCGCAAGCCGACCCGCCGCGGCCAGCGGCTTCAGGTCCACCGCCGCAAGCGACGCGGGGCGAATGTCCCGCGGGGCGAACACCGCCACATCCGCGCCGGCCTTCAGCGCCGCCAGCAGCTGGGTGGGATCGGCGCTCTGGGCCATCAATAGCGGCGCATCCGCCGCCTCCCTGGGCAGGGCGGGCATCTCAAACGTCAGACTTTGGCGGCGCACCCGCGTCCGCTGCGCCTCCAGCGCTTCAAGCGCGTTGCGCCGCAGTGCGTTCAAAAGGGACGCGGGACAGTGGGCATCGGCGTCGGCGTGGAGCGCAACCCCGGTCACGGCATAGCACGTCCCGCCGGTCTTTGAAAGCTGGACCCGCGTCCGCTCCGCGTCGAAGCCCCGTCCTGTGGCCGCTTCGATCACCGGCCCCTCGGCCGTGGCCGCGTGTTCGCCGTCCCACACTGTCAGCGCGGCGGGCTGTCCCACCTTCAGGACGGCCAGGGCGCTCACGGGGATCTGCCAGTGTTCGCCGTCAAAGCTCTGCCGGGCGCGCTTCATCTGCTCTTCGCTGACCAGCCGCCACAGCCCGTCCCCGCGCCTCGCCGCCGCGCACCGCGCGCGCTCCCCCGCCAAGCCGGACAGGCTGACGGGAATATCCTCGCTCCCCTTCCGGCGAAGCGCAAGGATATCCGCGCCGGATACCGTCGCCGCCAGGACAACTTCTCCGTTTTTTCCGGATTCACCCACCCGCACCCCCACGTGGTTCGGGCGCTCCGGGTACATCAATTCCGATTCCGCCGCGCCGGGCCCGTAGCCCCGGGTGAAGCCGCCCCGGTTGAACATCTGGCGCAGCTCGTCCCGCGCCGCGCCGGAATCGAAGGGCTTTTTCTCATACAGCGCGTCCAGCGCCCGACGGTAGGCCGCCACGGTCACAGCCACGTATTCCGCGCGCTTGAGCCGCCCTTCGATCTTCAGGCTGCTCACGCCCGCTTCGCGCATCCGGGCCAGCTCGTCGATGGCGCACAGGTCCCTTGTGGACAGCAGATGGCCCGCGCGGTCCCCCAGCCTCCAGGGCAGGCGGCAGGGCTGGGCGCACAGGCCGCGGTTGCCGCTCCTGCCGCCCACCATGGAGGACATCAGGCACTGGCCCGAACAGGCTGCGCACAGCGCGCCGTGGACAAAGGTCTCGATCTCGATGCCCTCATCGGCGCAGCGTGCCATCTCCTCAAAGGTCAGCTCGCGGGCCAGCACCACTCTGTCGAAGCCCTGCGCCTTTAAAAACGCCACGCCCTGCCGGTTGTGGACGGCCATCTGGGTGCTGGCGTGAAGCTCAAGCCGCGGCGCGATCTGGCGCAGCGCTGCGGCCACGCCCAGATCCTGCACGATCACCGCGTCCGCGCCGGATTCGTTCACCGCCCGGGCGGCCTCGAGCAGCGCGTCGAATTCATCCTGCCGCACCAGGGTGTTCAGCGTCACATGGACGCGAACGCCCCGGGCATGGCAATACGCCACGGCGTCATCCAGAGCCCGGCCATCGAAATTTCCCGCGTTGCGCCGGGCGTTGAAGCTGCCCGCCCCCAGATACACGGCGTCCGCGCCGTTCTGCACCGCGGCCCGCAGGGCGCTCTCATCCCCCGCCGGGGCGAGCAGCTCCATCCGGCGTTCATTCATGCGCGTCCGCTTCCTCCCCGGCCGGTCCCGCCGCGGCGGCGCGCAGCCCGTCCAGCTCTGCCCGCAGCCGGGTGATCTCGTCCCGGGACTTCATCATGTCGTCGGCGGCATTCACCGCCACCAGCACGGCCAGCTGCGAGGCGGGCAGCTTCGTGGCCGCCGCCAGCTCATTCATCCTGCGGTCCACCCAGGCGGCTACCCGGGCGACGTATTCCTCGCTGTCGGTACTCGCAATGGTGTATTCCCTGCCCGCAATGCGGACGGTCGTCCTGATTTTTTCCATACAGCCCTCCATAGCTACAATAGTCCATGCTGATTATAGCACAAGTGCGCCCGCGCCACAAGTTCAGCGGCACAAAAAAAGGGGCGAACGCCGCGTCGCCCCAGGGGTCCGTTTTCCGATCAGTCATAATTCACCGCGTAGCGCGTCAGCGCCCAGCCGCTTCTGTCGTTCAGGCCGCTCTTGCCCACGTCGATCACGGCGCAGCCCTCGCGGTACCGGCCGTCATAGGAGGGATAGGCCCGGCGTGCCTGATCCGGCGTATACCGGCAAGCATCGTTGCTCCAGTTCGTGTCGCCGGCGTAGATGTGGAACCCCACGCGATAGCGACCGTTTCCCAGTGCCTCCACCCAGTCCAGGCAGGCAAAGCCGTCGCTGGTGTGGCCGCCGGTCTCCTGCCAGTAGTAATAGCCGTTTTTGTAGTCCATGTAAGGCGGCTGATGGCTGGGGGTGATGTTCCGCCCAAAGTACTTTTTCACCACGGGCGCGATCTGACTCTCCGGCAGGCGCACATTGTTCCAATCGAAGTATTCGCCCCACTCCAGCCTGCTCTGGCGGTTGAACCAGCAGTGGTCCGCGGCAAATTCGGTCAACTGCGCGTCGACCTTCCAGTCGGAATCATAAGCGCCCTCCTGCCAGCAAAAGCCCGCCTCGGTGAAGTTGGACAGGAACAGGTTCAGGTTGTAGCGCTGGGCATCGGTCACGTCGACGCTGCTGCCGTATTCCCTTTGCGGCGACAGGTACTTCGCCAGCGCCCAGCCCGCCTGGCCCTGATAGCCCACGCGCACAAAGCCGTTCTGCTCCGCGCCCAGGGATATCGCCCACTGGCGAAGCGGGATGCGCGCAAGCGCCGCGGAGGCGGTGTCAGGCTCTTCCCGCAGGGTGATGAATTCATTGCAGTTGACGACGGTCAGCTTCGCCGCCATTTCCGTCTCCGCCAGCGCGGACGCGCCGCACAGCAAGAGCGCCAGCAGGCACGCAATCAGCTTTTTCATATTAGCCACCATCCTTTCCCGGTAACGCGCTTCAATCGACGCACATTTCTTTGACCGCACACGCGCGGCAAAGGTTCCCTATTCCCACAGCTTTTTGGGATACAGCCCCCGTGCCTTCATATCCGCTATGGCGGCGCCGACCTTTTCCGCGTCCTCGCGGTAGGTCATGCCGTACCAGCGTTCACGGGTGTCCAGCAGGCGCACGCGGCCTTTGCCCTCGTTAATCAGCGCTTTGGGCACGTTGGGCAGGTAGAATTCCGCCTTCACGGGGTTCGCCGGCACGTCCTTCTCCAAAAAATCGCGGAACAGCCGGGTAAAAGCCTCCCGCGCACCGTCCCGGAAGGCCCAAAGGTTCATGGAAACCGGCGTCCCCGCGGGCACAAAGGTCCAGCTTGTCCCGCCGTCCTCTGTGTAGGCCGCGCCGCCCTGGCGGGGCTCGATTCTCGTGCGCTCGGTGATATCGGTCAGATAGCCGTCCCTTGCGGCGCAGACCCCCCGGGACACGGAGCCGTTCTCCGTCAGCGTGTTTTCGATGCGATAGCCCACCATGGCGTGTTCATTGGCGTCCCCCGCCTCCGCGAGGAACCGCCCCGCCGCTTCAAACGCGCCGCGCCCGTAGAAATCATCCGCGTTGATCACCGCGAAGGGGCCCTCCACCTGCTCGAGGGCGCACAGCACCGCGTGGCCGGTCCCCCAGGGCTTCACGCGGCCCTCAGGCACGGTAAAGCCTTCCGGTAGGGCGTCAAGGGTCTGCCAGGCATAATCAACGCGCGCCTTTTTCGCCAGTCTGTCGCCGATGGCACGTCGAAAATCCGCCTCCATCTGGGGCTTGATCACGCAGACCACCCTGTCAAAGCCCGCAAGCAGCGCGTCATAAACAGAAAAATCGATGATGATATGGCCCTCCGGGTCCACTGGGGCGATTTGCTTGTTGCCCCCGAACCGGCTGCCCATGCCCGCTGCCATCACGATCAGCGTCGGCTTGACTGTCATGTCGTTCCCTCCCAGGATTTCAATGTATTTTCCGGCACAGCCATTTTTCATTTTAAGCGATTGCCGGCAAAAGTCAAGCCCGGCGGCGCATATTTTCCCATCCGCACGCATAGTGAGATAATAATGCCACCCATTTTATATGTTCCGGCGTATTTTAAGAACTTTTGACAATCGCGGATTTCAGTATATTCCCGGCACACGGCGTGCATACTCTGTATCATCAACGGTTTGGAGGGGATCAAATGGATCAGGCTATCACCCACGAAGGAAGCGGGCGCATGGAATTTCCCCGGGCGGGCAGGCGCGCGGGCTGGAGCGACACCGAAAACAAGCTGCTTTGGGAAACCGCCGACGAGGCGCAGCAGCAGGGCTTGCCGCTGAAATCCGTGTTTGAGCAGATCGCCCGTCAGACGGGCCGCCGCCCCAACAGCATCCGCAACTACTATTACGCCCAGGTGCGCGAGCATGACGGCTCTCAGGCGCGCCCCGCACGGTTCGTTCCCTTTACACAGCAGGAGGTGGACTGGCTGATGGAGCAGGTGCTGGTGGCGCGTTCAGCGGGCCAGTCGGTGCGTTCCTGCCTGCAAAAGCTGTCCGGCGGCGACCACAGCCTGATGCTGCGCTATCAAAACAAATACCGCGCCGTTATCAAGAGCCGCCCGGAATACGTTCAGGATATGGTGGAGAGGCTCAACCGGCAGGGCGTGGCCTGTGAAACGCCCCAGGTGAACCACCGTGCCAGGGCGGACCTGCAAGCCTCCGGGGACGCGCTGGTGACAGAGGCGCGGCGCTCCGGCGACGCGGAGCTGGCCCGGGCCTGCGATGTGCTGACCCAGTACCTGCGCGCCCGGCACGCGCAGAGGCAGGACGACGCGCTGGCGGACGCGGCGCGGGACGTGATCGGCCCCATCAAGGAGTTTGTCGCCCTGAGCGCCCAGGCACGCACAGAGGCCGCCGAGGCCTTTTGCGACGACATCGCCCGGCGCATCGGCGCGCTGGAGGCGCGGCTTGAGGCAGATAATTGACAGCACACAAAAAGGGGCCCGTCCGCAGGGCTCCGCAGGATATCGACAAAGTCAATAGACGGACAGGCCGTTGAAAAAACCTGCAAGGCAAAGAAGGACAGCCTGCAAATGAGGGCGCTTACCCAGTTGTAAGCAACCGCATTTGCAGGCTGTCCTGACGCAGCAAGCAGAAACTGCAACCGCGCAATCGGTTTTTCCGGAAACTTTGGCGTTTGAGGGCTTTGACGGCGGTCTGAGGGGCGCGTCCGCAGGGCTCCGTTTGTATTCGGTTCAGACGACCACCCGGTTGCGCCCGCTCTCCTTTCCCATGTACAGCTTGCGATCCGCCTCCTCGATGATCGCGTCGATGGCGGAGTGAAAATCGTATTCCTCCACGCCCGCGGTAATGGTGATGGAAAAATCCGTTCCCTCAAAGTTCAGGGGCATCCGGCCCACGGCCACGTTGAGGTCCATCATCACCTTGCCGGCGTCGTCGATGTTCATCCCCGGCATGAAAAAGCAGAACTCCTCACCGCCCCAGCGGCAAACCTTGTAACCCGTCCCGGCCGTCTGTCTGAAGCGCTCCGCCAGGCTCTTGAGCGTATAGTCCCCGCAGAGGTGCCCGTAGGTATCGTTGACCTTCTTGAAAAAATCGATATCCGCAATGGCCACGCAGAACGTCTCGCTGGGCCGTTCCTTCATGAACGAGTCGATTTCGTCCATCAGCGCGCGGCGGTTTGGCAGCTGGGTAAGCGGATCGGTGCCCGCCTCCCGGTACAGCGCCTGGTTGTCCAGGCGAAGCTGTCGCTCTGCGTCCTGTATGCTGGAGCTTAGATAGATGCATATAATGGCCATCAGGAAAAACATCACGGCGCTGTTGGCCGTCTGGAACAGCACACTGAAGCCCCGGTCCAGCTCATACACCGCGCTGTGGCTCAGCGAATAGGAATACAGCAGCATCCGCACACCCAGCAGCAGCAGGAAAAAAACGATCTTGACCCAGGGTGGATTGAATATATTGAAAAAGATCAGCACCAGCAACGGCACCAGCAGCCCCTGTATGCCGGTGCCCCAGCCCAGTATATACACGTACCACGCGCACCAGCCGAGGATCACGGCGGCGAAGATGCCGATGCTCAGCCGCGGCCCATGCTGGTCCGCATTGAACGCGCTCAATGCCACAATCACCAGCATCACCGCGGGCACCCATTCCCAGTGCAGTGTCGCCCGGGCGATGAAGAAAAAGCTCAGTGCAAAATACAGTCCCAAAAGCTTTTCACCCGTAACAAGGGCGCCGCGAAAATAGGCGGGCATTTCCGTTCCCGCCTTGGGCGCCTGTTGCTGGAAAAAGTTTTTCAAGAACTGCACAGAACTCCCCACTTTCCAAGTAGACGATGATTCATTCAAGCATCAAGGCTGCGAGGGCATTCCCCGGCAGGTGACCTTGCAGATTTCGAAGCTTTACCGAAGGTAAATTGAGAAACCCGCAACAGACAGATGCCGGAAAAGGCGCCGCGGAATCGGTGCGGGAATGATTCAGCGTCCACCTATATTTCACCGCTATATTCCAGTATTATTATGCCTCAAAACCGCCCCCTTTTCAAGGGTATGGCTCATATTGTCTTAATTATTTAATAACTTATTCGCCCCGCCGGCGCTCCCATTTGTGTTAAATATCCCGTTCCCATGCGAAAGCTATGGACAAAAGCGCTGCGAATGTGCTATAATCTCTAATTGTCAGCGACGATGTACAATCGTGCCAATGTAGCTCAGTTGGCAGAGCAGCGGTTTCGTAAACCGCAGGTCAAGGGTTCGAGTCCCTTCATTGGCTCCATGACAACGAGGTGTAGCGCAGTTTGGTAGCGCGTTTGGTTCGGGACCAAAAGGTCGCAGGTTCAA
>JAFUCP010000103.1 GCA_017459565.1 Clostridia bacterium
CGCCCAGGCGATGCGCCACAGCGGTCCCTGTAACGCCCGGACCCTTTCGGAAAACACAGTCTCGGTCATGCGGTTCACTCCCATTTCGGATTTCATGAAACCCTGTCTCATTTGCATATGCACTAATAAGACGCTATGACGGGAAGAAATCATAGCGTCGACGCAAAATTATATGTTTTTTACTCCATGCTAAAGCATAGTGAGCCGAAATCACAGGCGCTCACAGCCAGCTCGGGTAGTTCGCGGGAACAAAGCGGAGCATGCAAGGATCGGAATACCCGGCCTCGGCCAGCACTTCGCGGATGCGTTGGATGCCCTCGTCATACTCCTCCGGCAGCACACCGATCTCCACGACGTTTGCAATCTCACTCACACTCACCGAGACGATGTGAAAATAAGACGGCCCGTCATCCTTTCTGAGCTCGACATCCGCAAAAAGGATTCTCTCTGCGGCTTTGGCAAGCCTCCGCAGGTCATTCCAACCGTATTGCGCGGAGATAACCCAGAATTCGCCCTCCAGCAACTCCCGCCACTCGGCAACGCGCCGGGGCGTAGGATCGACCAGCAGGAATGTAAATCCTCCGCAGGCATTCTTGTAGACACCCGCATAATCGACGGGATAGTCCGGATCGATTGTGGCATCATTCTCCCTATCCCACGATTCAGGAAACAACTCGTTCAGCTTTTCCGCTGGCATGCCCCAGGCGGAGATCACCTCCGGCGGTAGCTCCAGAATGCCGCGGGGCCAACCGTCATCCTCGATCATCTCGCCCTTCTCGTAGCCCCAGGGAGCAAGATCGTGGGGCCAATCTGGGAAATCGCCCGTAAACGTCGGAGGGAATTCCGCCGCGCAGCCGGGGCAGGGCTTCTGTCCTTCGGATTCCGCCTGAGAAACCTCTATTTGCCGCGTCTGGTCACCGAGAATGTCGTTTTCCAGCCAATCTGTTTCAGCATAATTGCAGTCCGGGTTTTTATGCCAGTACGGCGCGTTCTCCCGCGAGAAACAGCTCTCTTCTAAAGTAGGCATAACAGCCGGCGTTTCAAGCTTTGATCCGTCAGGGAATTTGCGCACAATGGCTTCGTCTATCGGCGTCGCGGCGATTTGCAGCAGCGCGTCCCCTTCGATCACGTTGAAGGCATAGTCGTTGTCCTTCAGTTCCACCAGCATCTTCTGCCCATCCGGCGTCTCCAACCGCACGGTGCTTGGGGAGAGGAGGGTCGCCTTGGTGTAGACGCATGGGGCGAGCAGATTGTCATTGTGGTCCAGAATGCCGCAGCGCCAGTGAGGGCCGAACCAGGCGCGGCCGTCGTAGCCGGCGAACAGGTCCTCCTGATCGTTGGGCCATGATGTGTGCTCGTCCTCCTCCCAGGTGCTCACCAGGAACAGCCCGCCCGCGCCGCTCCAGGACAGGGGCTCGATGTACTGCCAGTTTTCACTGACGCGCTTGCCCTGGTTGTCCGCCAGCCAGAATTCCGTGTGTTCGTCCTCGCCCTCGCCACTCGGTGCGCCGAACACCAGCCGCTCGGGCTTCGCGGTTTCCAGCGCATAACTTGCGTTCAGGCCCATGAACACACTGTAGGTGGGTGCGTCGGGGTTGGCTTCATCAATGGACAACTCTGCCAGCAGCGCACCGGTGTCCATGTCACGGATCTGCCAGCAGGCGCTGGTACGGTCACTCAACTCCACCGCGAACACCGCGCGGTTGCTGCCGCCATAGGTCACAAAGCCATCCACCGGGGCGTCCGCCTTCGTCAGTTCCACCGTTTCGCCGCCTTCGATGCGCACAGCCCGCAGCGACTGCGGCTGGCGGACGCTGTGCACAAAGAACGTGTCGCCGTTGCGGTAGATGAACTGTCCGCCCTCGTCGCCGCAGGGCGGGATAACGAAGCTGCCCGCACGGTCTACCACGCCATAACCGGCGGTGCCCTTCTGTACGACGGCATAGTCCGTGCCCTGGTAGGCCTCCTCGGTGAGCCAGGGCTCCCGCTCCAGCGCCACGACCGCGCCGTCCTTCACCTGTTTCGCCTCCGGCGCGGTGAACACGCCCACGTACACGGCGTTCGTGCCGTCCATGTAGCCGGTGAGGTTAAGGCCTGTATCCCTGCCGCCCAGCGACAGGCCCACGTCCACCAGCAGGTCGGCGTCGGCATTGTGCTCCCGCAGCACGAATATGCTCGCGCCTATTTCCTCGAACAGCGACAGGGTAAGACCGTCGTACTCCCTGGTAAACACGGCATCTGAGTTCATCTTTTCGAATTTGAGCTCGTACACGTCGTCGCCCCACTCGTCGCCCTCGCCCAGGGTCAATGTGCCATCCGCATAGATGCTCTCGCCGCCGAAGAAGCGCAGGTACATTTTCAGCTTGCCATTCTTTGCCATTGTCTTCCGCGCCACTTCATCGGGTCGAAGCACCGTGTACCATGCGCCGCCGATGTGCCGCTGGCACATTTGAAGCTCGTCGTTCTGCGGGTAGATGCCGGGGTAGTATGCCGGGGCGCTGGCAATGCCGCCGCTCTGGATGGCCTCAAGGAAGGTCACATAAGCATCGCCGTGCAGGCGCTCAGAGAGCGGCTTCGCCATGTCCTTGCCGGTATAGATCCCAGGAGCATAGCCAGCAAACACTCCGCCGATGTCCGGGCGAGTGTTCATCCATTCGTCCGTCATCTTGAGCACATAGGTGCCGCCTCGGGCCACGGCGCGCACGCGCTGCTGGTCCGAAGCCTCCTGCACGCACACGGGACAAGGCAG
>JAFUCP010000104.1 GCA_017459565.1 Clostridia bacterium
CATGTGCGAGGCTCTGGGGACCAATGTGACCCACCTGCGCCGCGTCCGCATCATGAACCTCCGGCTGAACGGTTTGCAGCCAGGTCAGTGGCGCAAGCTGACGGAGGACGAGCTGGCGACGCTGCTGGGCAGCCTGTAAACCATAAAGACGCGCAAGCAAGCCTGCGCGTCTTTATTCTGTCCGGCCTTTATTCGTACAGCGGGAAGCGCTTGCACAGCGCGTCCACGCGCTCAACAATCTCAGCCTTTTTTGCCTCAAAATCGGTGGCGGCCAGGGCAAGCAGCTCGCCGACCTCCACGGCCTCAGCCTGCTTGAAGCCCCGGGCGGTGACGGCGGGGGTTCCCACGCGGATGCCGGAGGTCTCGCTGGCGGAGCGGGGATCGCCAGGAATCTTGTTCTTGTTCACGGTGATGTGAACGGAATCCAGGCGCTCCTCAAGCTCCCGCCCGCTGATATCGGACTGCTTGAGATCCACCAGCATCAGGTGGTTGTCGGTGCCTCCGGAAACCAGCTTGACGCCCCTGGAGAGCAGCGTTTCGGACATGGCCTTCGCGTTGAGGACGATCTGGTGCTGATAGGCCTTGAATTCCGGCTTGAGCGCCTCGCCGAGAGCCACGGCCTTGGCCGCGATGACGTGCATAAGCGGGCCGCCCTGTCCGCCGGGGAAGATGGCGCTGTTGATCTTCTTGGCAATGGCCGCGTCGTTGGTGAAGATCATGCCGCCGCGGGGCCCGCGCAGGGTCTTGTGGTTGGTGGTGGTGACCACGTCGGCGTAGGGCAGGGGGCTGGGATGCTCACCAGCGGCCACCATGCCGGCGATGTGCGCGATATCCACCATCAGGTAAGCGCCGGACTCCTTTGCGATGGCGCCGAACTTTTCAAAGTCGATGATCCTGGGATAGGCCGAAGCGCCTGCAATGATCATTTTCGGACGATGTCTGAGCGCCAGTTCGCGCACCTGGTCGTAGTCGATCAGGCCGGTTTCGGGATCGCAGCCGTAAGAAATGCTGTTATACAGCTTGCCGGAGAAGCTGACCTTCGCGCCGTGGGTCAGATGGCCGCCACAGGACAGGTCCATGCCCATCACGGTATCGCCGGGCTGACACAGCGCCAGATAGACCGCCTGGTTGGCCTGGGAGCCGCTATGGGGCTGGACGTTGGCAAACTGAGCGCCGAACAGCGCCTTGGCGCGCTCAATGCAGACGCTTTCAATCTGGTCCACAAACTCACAGCCGCCGTAATAACGGTGTCCCGGATAGCCTTCGGCATATTTGTTCGTCAGAACGGAGCCCATCGCGGCCATGACGGCCTCGGAGACGATGTTTTCTGAAGCGATCAGCTCCAGATTGCGGCGCTGGCGGCCCAGCTCCTGCGCCATCAGGCCGCCGATTTCCGGGTCATACTGACGGACAAAATCCATGCTCTGCTGTATCATTTCTGCTTCCTCCTGTCATCTGTGGAAAATTTGGCCGATAAAAAACCGACCGATTCAGGCGGTCGGACACACAGATATCCCTTCTACGGCATAAGCGAAAGGGAAGCGCGCTCTGTCCTTTTGCCTGAGAGATTCGCCTGGACCACAGTAGCGGTCCGGGGCTTTCACCTTCGGCCCCCGCGGTTGGCGGGTGTCTCCAGAGTGCCGTCCGCTTGCAGTCCTCATTCCGACGGAACGCCTGAGAGTGTCTCTCCTTCGGCGGGACATTGCCTGTCCGCTCTCCTGCAAACATCAAACGGCTCATCTATTCGATTGGCTTCATTATAGCATGGGCAACTTGCGCCGTCAATAAAGATCAGGTAAATCAATGGGAACAAAGCTGTTATTCCAGCAGTCGTCTGTGCAGCCGGCGCGTCGCTTCTTCATAGGCGTCGCGGGGCACATACAGGCACAGGCAGTCACGCCCCGCTTCGGCACGGAGGTAGTCTATGTCCCACGCGGCGTTCATCACGTCGCGCTCGCGCAACCCAAAGACGCTGATTTCGGCAAGCGGCGCGGCGCAGTCCAATGACTCGGGCCCATCCGACTCACGCCTGCCCGCGATGCAGCAAGCGACGCCCTCGCAGTGATCGTCGATGAGGGTTCCAAAGCAATCCGGGCGCGCGGTGCAGCGCAGACGGGTGGGGATCCCGGCCAGGGCAACGGGGTCGAGACAGTCAGGGTGCAGCACCTGCGCTCCGGCACGGGCCAGCTGGCGCATCTGGCGATAGCTGACCTGGCGGATCAACCGCGCGCCGGGCACGACAGACGGGTCCGCGGTCATCAGCCCAGGCACGTCGGTCCAGTTTTCATAGAGCCCGGCCCCCATGCCCGCCGCGGCCAGCGCGCCTGTGATGTCCGACCCGTTGCGGGGAAAGGTCACGATGCGCCCATCGGCCAGCGCTCCGTAAAAGCCCGGAAGCACAGTGCGGACTCCGCTTTCTCCCAGCGCGGCCAGCTGCCGCGCGGTCCTTTCATCGTCCAGACGTCCGGGGCTTTCAAAGGCGATCAGGCCCGCGGCGTCGGCAAATTTCATGCCGCTCCATCCGGCAAAGAGCGCGGCGCACAGGTATTCGCCCCGGCTGATGGTATGCGCCCTGGATATAAAAAGCGCCTTTTTGATCTCACTTTCGCACAGCTTGCGCATATCAAAGCAGGAAAGACCCTCGGAAATATCTCCGTAGCGGGCCGCGACGGCCTCGATTGCCGGCCCAAGCGATTCGGGATCGCGGCGCAGTTGCCAGCAGCGCTCCAGCAGATCGGTCACCTTTTCGCCGCCTCCGTTCCCAACGCCCGGCGCGGAAAGCACGACGCAGCGCCGCGCCGGGGCCTTGCGGAGAATTGCGCGGATCTGCCGGAAACATTCGGCACTGGCCGTCGAGCTTCCGCCGAATTTGCATACGATTGGCTTCATATGAAAACCTCCAAACGGGATGTGAATCGATCAGAGCGCCCAATATGACGCAATCGGGCGCTTTCGATGTATACTATGTCGATTGCCGCCCGAGGTGCCGCGGCGGTAAACCGACGCGGGACGTATATTAAAAATGCGTGAAAAAAAGGATTTTTCATGCTGACGTTGTATATATGTATAAAGTCAGGCTGCATCGATTCATATATTGTAAAGACGTGATTGCGCAAAGGTTTATGGACTGCCACGTTACGGCGCTGGCATGAATTTCTTGCGTAATTTGTGGAATCAATGCAGGAAAACCGCTAAATTTGGCGAATATAGTTTTACCACTGAAGAGTTTAGAAGGAACCGGGAATGAAGGGGCGTGTATGAGCGGAAGATTGTCGGATGCATGGCTGGAGGAGCTGAGGTCCCGCGTCAGCCTTGAGGAAGTGGTCTCCGAGTACGTTCCACTCAAACAGAAGGGCCATCGATTTTGGGGCTGCTGTCCGTTCCACAATGAAAAGACGCCGTCCTTTTGCGTGGACACCGAATCACAGCTTTATTACTGCTTCGGCTGTCACAAAGGCGGAACCGCAATCAATTTCGTGATGGATATGGAACGGATGGAGTTCATGGAGGCGGTACGCCTGCTGGCGGATCGCGCGCACATGGAGCTTCCGGAGCGCGGCGAGAGGGATGCCTCGCAGGCACAGAGCCGCGATGAACGTGAGCGCATGTACGAGGCCAACCGCGAAGCGGCCCGGTTTTTTCATGACCTGCTGTGGCAGGAGGAGGGCGCGGACGCGCTCAATTACCTTTATGGCCGCGGCCTGAACGATTCCGATATCCGCCGCTTCGGCCTGGGGGCCTCTCCCAAGGGCTGGGACGGCCTTTTGCATCATCTGGAAGCAAAAGGCTTTGAGCCGGGATTGCTGGAAAAGGCGGGCCTTGCGGTTCGGAAGGACAGCCGGTGGTTCGATATGTTTCGCAGCCGGGTGATGTTTCCCATCATCAATGCCCAGGGCCGCGTGCTTGGCTTCGGCGGCAGAGCCATGGGAGACGCTCAGCCCAAATACCTGAATACGGCGGAAACCGCCATATTCAACAAGCGCCTCGGGCTGTACAGCCTGAACTTCGCAAAGAAGGAGCGCTCCGTGGGGCGGCTGGTGCTGGTGGAAGGCTATATGGATACCGTCTCCCTTCGCAAGTACGGCGTAAAGGGCGTTGTGGCCACACTTGGCACGGCGCTGACGGAGGAACAGGCCCGGCTGATGAAGCGCTACGCGCCGGAGGTATGGATAAGCTACGACGGCGACGCCGCCGGTCAAAAGGCGGCGCTTCGTGCCCTGGATATCTTTGATGAGCAATCATTTCCCGCGAAGGTGATCGATTATCCCGCGGGCATGGATCCGGACGACTTTGTGAAGGCGAAGGGGCTGGAAGGCTTTGACGCGCTGCCCAAATACGATTCCACAAGCTACCGGATGCTGCGCGCCAGGGACGGGCTGACGCTGTCCACCCAGGACGGCATGACGGAATATGCGCTTCGCTGCTGCGCGATTCTCAAAAAGGTCAAAAGTCCCATCGAGATGGAAAACCATCTTCGCCGCCTTGTGAACGAGACCGGCTATGACCGGGAGATATTGCTCAGGCAGATTGGCGCGGCGCCCGTCGCCGCGGTGCAGCAGAGGCCAGCGCGGCGGATGAGAAGCCAATCCTCAGAGCCGACAGGGGTTGAAAAAGCGGAGCAGGAGCTGATCTCCATGCTCAACGCGCGGCTGATCCCGCCGGAGCTTCTTAAGAAAGAGGAGTTTTCGACACAGGTCCACCGGCAGCTGGTGGAGCGGCTGACGACCGGGGAATCGATCAACGCATATATCGATCAGATTTCCGACGACAGCCAGCGCGAACAGGCCATGCGCGCTTTGAATTATACGCCGCTGCCGACGGAGCGCGAACGGGCACTGGAGGTTGCGGAGGAGGATTTGCGCACCATGCGTGCCCAGCGCGACAACCAGCGCTCAGAACAGATCAAACAACAGATAAATGCGGCGACGCCGGAACAAAAAACCGAAATGTACCGTCGAATGGCCGCGATGTGGAAAGAATCAGGGGATTGACCGGTCGAAAGGAGTGGCCCGGATTGAGCAAGACAATTGAAAACCAGGATGTAATGGCCGCGCGCGTGCGTGAGTTGATCGAGACCGGGAAGTCAAAGGGTGTACTGACCTATAAGGAAATCGTCGAAATGCTCGGGGACGTGGAGCTGACGCCCGAACAGTTTGACCGCGTTTTGGATACGCTGTCCGGCCTGAACATAGAGGTCGTCAAGGAGGAAGCCATTCCCGAAGCGGAGCTGCTGGCGGAAACCGAGGAGGAGGAGATCGATATCTCCGTGCCCGAGGGCATTTCCATCGACGATCCCGTGCGCATGTACCTTAAGGAGATCGGCAAGGTGCCGCTTTTGACTGCCGAGGAGGAAATAGAGCTGGCAAAGCGCATGGAGGAAGGGGACGAGGACGCCAAGCACCGCCTGTGCGAGGCCAATTTGCGCCTGGTTGTCTCCATCGCCAAGCGGTATGTCGGCCGCGGTATGCTGTTTTTGGATTTGATTCAGGAGGGCAACCTGGGCCTGATCAAGGCCGTTGAAAAGTTTGATTATCGCAAAGGCTATAAATTCTCCACCTATGCGACGTGGTGGATCCGCCAGGCCATCACCCGTGCCATCGCGGACCAGGCCCGCACCATCCGCATCCCCGTCCACATGGTGGAGACGATCAACAAGCTGATCCGCGTGTCCCGCCAGCTTTTGCAGGAGTATGGGCGGGAGCCGCTGCCCGAGGAAATCGCGGAGGAAATGGGCATCCCCGAGGATAAGGTTCGCGAGATCATCAAGATCGCCCAGGAGCCCGTGTCCCTGGAGACCCCTATCGGCGAAGAGGAGGACAGCCATCTGGGCGATTTCATTCCCGATGACGACGCGCCCGCTCCGGCGGAGGCTGCCGCCTTCACCATGCTCAAGGAGCAGCTGATGAGCGTGCTTTCCACGCTGACGCCCCGGGAGGAAATGGTGTTGAAGCTGCGCTTCGGGCTGGAGGACGGCAGGGCACGCACCCTCGAAGAGGTTGGCAAGGAATTCAAGGTCACCCGAGAGCGCATCCGCCAGATTGAAGCCAAGGCGCTGCGCAAGCTGCGCCATCCCAGCCGCTCCCGCAAGCTGAAGGATTCCATCGACTGATGCGGGAGAGTCGGGGAATTTCGCTGGATCCGCGCCTGTCGATGATCGCACGCCTCGTCGGTAGCTGTGAATGTTATGCCGATATCGGATGCGACCACGGCAGGCTCGGCGCTTTTTTGCTCAAAAGCGGACAATGCCAAAGGGCGCTGTTGACGGATATTTCGGAGCCGTCCCTTCAAAAAGCGCGGGATTTGATTGCACTGCTCGGCCTTTCGGAGCGCGTGGATTTCTGCGTGGGCGACGGTGCGCTTGCGTTGACGCGTCTTGTGGACGCGGCGGTGATTGCCGGCATGGGCGGAAGCACCATCGCCCGGATCATACGCGAAGGTGGCGCGCACCTCAAGGACGCCCGACTGGTGCTGCAGCCGAACGTAGCCGCGCCGGAGCTGCGCGGCGCACTGTCGGCGTGCGGCTATGCCATCTGCGATGAGCGGGTGGTACAGGATGGGCGGCGCAGCTATGTGATCATCGTCGCGCACAGGGGCGTGTCAAGCTACAGCAAAAAGCAGCTGACGGTAGGACCGGTGTTGCTTGAGCGTATGCCCGCGGAGCTTGTGCCACTGGCCCGGTTCAGGCTGCGGGTGGCCCAAAAGGCGTTGAAGGGCGCGTCGGCCTCCGGGGACGCGGCGCAGATGCGGCCCCTGATGGATGAAATTGGCATTTGGGAGGAGGTCCTGTCGTGTCTGCAACCGTAGAACAGATACTGGCGCTTGTCGATGGGATCGCGCCCTTTGAGCTTGCGGAGAGCTGGGACAATGTGGGATTGCTGGCAGGAAGGCCGGACGCCCGGGTGGACAGAGTGCTGTGCGCGCTGGATCTGAGCCTGCCCGTGCTGAAGGAAGCTGTGGACATGGGCGCGCAGCTGGTGATTACCCATCACCCGATACTGTTCCGGGGACGCAAGAATCTGTGCGAGACAGACGGCGAGGGCCGTTTGCTGTGCGCGCTGGTGCGTTCCGGCGTTGCCATGATTGCGGCGCACACGAATTTTGACAACGCGAATCCGGGCGTCAACGATGCCCTGGCCACGGCTCTGGAATTACAGAATGTGGTCGCTTTTGAAAACGGTATGCGCATCGGAACGCCAAAGCAAACCGACTTTGGTATGTTTGCTGATTTTACGCAGCACGCACTGGGCGGCCCCGTGCGCCGTTACGGCGCGTCGGACAGGCCCATACGCCGTGTCGCCGTGCTGGGCGGTGCGGGCGAGGATTTTGCCTGTATTGCCCGAGACGCCGGCGCGGACGTATATCTGACGGGTGAAATGGCATACCACAAAGCCCTGAACGCCGTGGATGACGGGCTATGCGTGCTGGAGGCCGGACACGCAGCCACGGAATATCCGGCTGTTTCCGCACTTTGCAGAGGTTTACAAATCGCTTCGGATGCGGTACAATATGGTATATGCTTTGAAAAGAGTAAGGTCGAATTGTTTTTTTGAACATGATGGAGGGATATTGAATGCAGTTGGATACCCTTTGGCAGTTTATGCAGGTCGATATGGAGGCAGATCGCTTTGAGGCAAAGATGCGCCAGTCGGAAAAGCGCCAGAAGCTGATCAAGCAGCGCGACTTTTTGAAGGACCAGCAGGCCAATATGAAGAAGCTGGAGAACGATGTCGTGGTCATGCAGGACCGGCTGGCCGCCGTACAGGATGAGGCCGACAGGCTGGAGAAGGTACTGGAAGGGCTGACGAAGGAGTTTAACGACAATCCTCCCTCCAACGCCGAAGAGGCCCAGAAGCAGGCCGAGTCTGTCCAGAAGCTGCTGGAGACACTGAGCCGCTATGAGCAGGAGCTTCAGAAGATGCGCAAGGACGCCGATACGAAGGATCGCCAGCAGAAGGAGATCCGCGTGCGCGCGGCCAAGACCAAGCAGGAATTTGACCAGCTGAAGGTGGAATACGACAAGGAGCTGAAGGCGGACACGGCCGAATTGCAGGTCATGCGCGGCAGGACCGATCAGGAGGCCAAGAAGGTGGACGCGCATCTGCTGGCAAAGTACCGCAGCATCAAGCAGCACTGCACGCCGCCCATGGCGAAGCTGGTCAACGATCAGTGCAGCGGCTGCTTCATGTCGCTGCCCAGCGCCACGCTGCTGGATATTCGAAGCGGGGACCGCATTGTCGAATGTGACAACTGCGGGCGCATCCTCTACGACGCGGGGGACTGACGCGTACATAACAGCGTTGATGCATTGTGAGGGCGCCAGACGATCGCAGGCGCGAAAGCGCCTGAGGAAAGTCCGAGCACCGCAGGGCAGGGTGCCGGTTAACTGCCGGTGGAGGCGACTTTAAGGAAAGTGCAACAGAGATATACCGCGTAAAGGGCCGCGCCTTTGGGCGCAGGTCTCCCCAAAAGGGGACGTAAGGGTGGAAAGGCGAGGTAAGAGCTCACCAGCGGCATGGCGACTTGTCCGCTCTGTAAACCCCACCTGGTGCAAGATTGATAGGGAAGCATGGGCGCTTGCGCCCGGCGGCGGCCCGTCGCGCTTCCGGGTAATCGCTTGAGCCTGCTGGCAACCGCAGGCCCAGATAGATGATCGTCCAATACAGAACTCGGCTTACAGACGTCACTCACAATTTATCATAAAACGGGGATTGCGGTTTCGCAATCCCCGTTTCCATGAAAAGACTCTGGTCTGCTGTGCTGTGAGGCCCTGTTATTCGTCCTCGTCCGCCTCGGCAATTTCCAAATACTTTTCAAACACCGAATCAAGCTCGGCCTCGTCGTCCACGGTGGCGTACACATCGTTGCCGTCCGCGTCGGTTTCGATGCGCATGATCACCAGCTCGTCCTCTTCCACGTCCTCCATCGGGTCCACCGGCACAAGGCAGATGTAGGGCTTGCCCTCATGTTCCAGGGTCATCAGGTGTTCAAAGCGCACGGCGTTGCCGTCCTCGTCCACCAGCTCCACAATGTCCTCCCGCTCCATGTCCAGATCGTGATTCATGTTCTCAGTCATATGCCATACTCCTTTTGGATATAGTTTTATGTCGTCGTTTTCGCGCCAGCCGCCCGCGTCCATAAACCCTTGCAGGATGTAGGTGGCGGCCAGTTGGTCGATATAATCCCTGCGTCTGCTGCGGCGAACGTCCGCCTCGAGCAGCACGCTCCGGGCTTGCTTTGTGGAGAGACGCTCATCCTGAAAGCGTATCTCAAGGCCCTTTTGAGTCAAATAATCGGCAAAGGCGCGACAGCGCTGCGCCTGAAAGCCCTCGCTGCCGTCCATGTTCAGTGGCAGGCCGCACAGAACTCGGTCGGTTTCGTACTGCCCGCACAGCTCCAGCACCCGTTGAGCGTCCCGTTCAAAGCCCTTTGTCCAGATGGTCTCGACCGCCTGGGCTGTCAGGTTCAGGGGATCGGTGACGGCCACGCCGATGCGCTTTTCACCGATATCCAGGCAAATGACACGCATATCATACCACCTTTATGCAGAATTGAGGACAGGACCGGGCGCAATAGCCGCAAAAAACGCACTTTTCGGAGTCAATCTGCGCCCGACCGTCCACGATTTCAATGGCCTCCTGACGGCAGCGCGCCTTGCAGCGCCCGCAGCCCTCGCACCAGTCGTGGACCATGACGCGCCGCTTTCTCCGGCTCAGAACACCCATATCCTCCGAAATGGCGTCGCTGCCCTCAAAGAACGCGGCATTGGCGTCGATCTCTTCGATACTCTGCATCCCTACGGCGACGGAATCCAGCAGGGGATTGTTCAGCGCGTATTCCAGCGCCGCGCGGTTCGAGGCGATCAGATGCCCGCCGCCCAGGGGTTTCATGGCAAATATGCCGATGCCAAACGCCCTGGCGGCGGCGATGGCGCGCTCCATGTCCTCGCGGGACCCGTCCTGTATGCCGATGCCCTCTACGTTGATGAGAGGATGGATCACGTCGATCATGGGAAAGCGCGGCGCGGCGTTCACGCAGGCGCAAAAATGGGTGCTGACGCCTACCGCGCCGATGTGCCCCTTCTGCTTCTGCTCCGCAAGGTACACCAGTGCTTCCTCGTGACCGCGCAGGGTATACAGCGATTCCTGCTCATGCAGCATGAAAAGGTCCACATAATCCCGTCCGATGCCCTTGAAGGCCCTCTCCAGCGCCACCTGCGCGGTCTGGCGGTCATAGCAGTAGGCCTTGGTGCTGATCACATAGTCGGGCGCTTGCTTCAGGGCGAGCTTTATGTGTGGATAGGTGCCGTAAAGATCGGCGGTATCCAAAAAGCGCACGCCGCGCTCATAGGCGTGTACCAGCAGGCGCGCGCCCTCTTCGGGGAGCATGTTTTTCTGGAGGGGAGACATGGTCAGCGTGCCATAACACAGTTTGGAAACCCTGAGGCCGGACCGGCCGAGTGAAATCATTTGCATAGTTCCGCCCTTGACATGTCGCAGGGCTGGAAATAGCCGTATTTCCAGCCCTGAAGTCCATCGTCGAATGTTGTGAATGTTAACGGCGCTCAGTCTTTGTCGTGTTCCACCACGTAGAAGCGCACAAATTCCTCCAGCAGCTCATCCCGTTCGAGCCGTCGGATCAGGGAACGGGCATTGTTGTAGCTGGTTATGTAGGTGGGGTCGCCGGAAATGATATAGCCCACCATCTGCATGATGGGGTCATGTCCCTTGGCCTTCAGCGCCTGGTAGACCACCTGAATGATCTGGGCGGCAGAATCCGGGGCATCATCGGGGATGCGAAAATGCCTCGTTTCATCCAATCTGCTGTTCATAGCGCACCGCCTTTCGAACCCTACATTCACAATCACAGCTATTATAACACATAAAGCGCAAAAGATCAAATGTTTTCATATTTCTGAACAAAAATTCTAAATAACGTTCTGATCAGCATCATAATGGGCAGGGCAAACAGCATCCCAGCGATACCGCCGATCCGTGCCCCGGCATATATGCCAACCAGCACCAGCGCCGGGGAGAAGCCTGTGAGGCTGCCCATGATGCGCGGGGATATCCATGCGCCGTCCAGCTGCTGCACCAGGGCCAGGGCCAGCGCGGCCATCGCAGCCCGCTGCCATCCGTCGCCCAGGGCGATCAGCACTGCCGGGATGCTGCCGATGAACGGCCCGAAATAGGGGATCATGTTGAACAGGCCGACGATGGGCCCCAGCGCCAGCGCGCCGCGCACCCCTGTCAGCAGCAGCGCCAGGGTGGACATAAGACCTACGACGCCCGAGATCATCAGCTGGCCCCTCAGATAGAGGCGAAGCTCCCTGCCGGCGGCGCTTGCCATGCAGACCGCCGTGTGCCTGACGGACTGGGGAAGCAGCAGCTCCAGCCGAAGCAGCAGATTTTCCCTGTCACAGAGGAAGAAGTAGGCCAGCACCAAAACCATCGAAAGCTGACCAATGACGTCGGCGACATTGTAAACCGCGGACAGGACGCCTGTGACCGCCCCGGACAGCGCGCCCTCCATGCCGCTGAGATTCAGCTCCGGCAGCGCCACGCCGGGAAGGTGGGCGGACAGCCAGCTCTGCGCCTGGCCGGTCCAAGCGGCAAGCCGTTCCACGGAGCCTGGCAACGCCCGAGCCAGATCGATCAGCTCCCTGAGCATCGTGGGCAGCAGCAGCCAGCCGATGCCCACGCAGACCAGGCCGATACTCAAAAGGCAGAGCAACGCCGACAGGGGCCGGGACAGCCTGCGCTCATAGCTCTTGGCCAGCGGGGAGGCGACGAAGCACAGCAGCGCCGCGCCAAGCACCAGCGCAGCCACCTGCACAAGCGGCCTGAACAGCACAATCGCAAGCGCAGTCAGGGCGGATATCACGCCGATCACCCTGAGCCTGCCCCTTGCGGGCGCTGCGATGCGCAGTTGCATGTCGATTCCTCCTTTGCACGTATAAACCGTGGATGCCGTCGCCCATCCCGCCTCAACGGAGGGATGGGCCTTGAAACCATTACAGTTTTTTCACAATGTCGTCCGCCCGGTCAGAGATCCAGCTTCCCGTCTGCTTTGCCTTCTGGTTCCATTTTTTCTCCGTCTGCCAGTTCATCACGCCAAACAATGTCGCCGCGGAGCCGCCGATCAGCATCCCCGCCAGCAGTCCCTTCATCATACCGCCCTTCATCCGCTTCCGCCTCCATTTCTTCACCGGCGCAATCGATGATGACCACACCGCTTTCTCGGTTCACGACAAACCTCGTAACGCGGCTGCGCTTGCGCAGCAGATCGTCCCACAGGCCGGCTGACAGCTCCAGGGCGATGACCTGAAAGCTCAGCTCGTCGATTTCCGCTCCTGTGATGGCGCCGAGCCGCCTTCCGTCTGTGGACACCGCCCGGCGGAACAGCGGATTCGCGACAGAGCGCCTGCGCGTTCCAGCACTGTCGGCCATCACGGCGACCTTGCCCAGCATTTCCAGGCTTTCCGATGGAATGTAGCGCGTGCCCCTCAGACCCCGGCTTACCCAAAGCCCCTCCAGCCGCTTCAGGTCATCGGCCAGATCGGCCTGCAGTACGCGGCCGAGCCTGTACCCGCCGCATACCACCGGCATCCCGATCAGTCCGCGCACCTTTCGCATTTTAATCGCCTCCGCGTTGCCGTGAACCGGCACAAGCTATTATTCGTCAAAGGATTGTGTCGCTTGCAAGGCAAAATTTGTCGTTGCGCCAAAAGGATTGCCTGGCGGGCTGCGATATGTTAGAATAATAGCGCGCAAATCCGGCCCCGGACGGAATAATGATATGCACAAAGGCGCGCTGATATGACGGCTTATTCTTTTCATATCGACGACTTCGCCACAGTTTTGACAATAATTTCTGATAAATTCAACACAATATACCCGCAGGGAGGAAAGAAAGATGGAAGAAAACCGCAGCGGATACAGAATTCTTGTAGCGGACGACGATCCCAACGTGCATCAGTCGCTGAACGCCTATTTTCGCCGCGAGGGTTACCAGATGCTTTCGGCCTATGACGGCAACCAGGCGGTGGAGCAAATGCGCCGCCTCCGCCCGGACATTGCCATACTCGATATCATGATGCCCGGCATGGACGGGCTTTCGGTGTGCCGGGAGGTGCGCAAGGAATCCAGCGTGCCTATCATCATGCTCACCGCCAAGGGGGAGGAGTTTGACAAGCTGCTGGGCCTTGAGATGGGCGCGGATGATTACATCACCAAGCCCTTCAGTCCCCGGGAGGTGCTGGCCCGCGTGAAGGCGGTGCTGCGCAGGATGCATGAGATGAAGCCGGAGGACAAGTCCGCCCATCTGGTGATGGGCAACCTGGATATCGATATGAACGCCTTTACCGTCAAGCTGAATGGGCAGCCTGTGCCGTGTACGCCCAAGGAGACGGAGATCCTGTGGACGCTGGCCAGCAACCCGGGCATGGTGTTCAGCCGGGAGCATCTGCTGCAAAGCATTTGGGGCTATGATTTTCTGGGCGATACCCGGGCTGTGGACAGCCATATCAAGCGGATTCGCGCCAAGCTGTGCAATGAGGAAAACGATTGGGATATCAAGACGGTGTGGGGCGTCGGCTATCGCTTTGAGGTGGAAGACGGCGCGCGGAGCTGAGAGACGACCATGAAACCGTTCAAACCGTCCCTGAGCATCGGCACAAAGATGCTGATCAGCCATGTATCCCTGGCTATCCTGGTCACGGCCCTCGCCAGCGTGCTGAGCTATGCGCTGTCGTCCCACTACATTCGCCAGACGCGCATAGACGAATTAATGGTCAAGGCGGAACATATCGCCGAAAGCGCCCGCACGCCCGAGGACGGCGGCATCATGCCCGCGCGGCATACCGTGCGCATCTATGAGGAGCTGACGGACGCAAAAGTATTTTTCCTGGACGCAGGTTCTTCGGATGTCATACGCATGAGCAAATACCACGCCGACGCGCCGGAGGACAGCGAGGGGGACATACAGTGGATCGAGGTTCTGGACAGCATTGACCGCCAGTTTGCAGAGCGGGTGCTGGCTGGGGAGAAGGTCTCCGCACTGCGGCGCTTTGAATTTGCCCAGGATGTGATCATCTTTGCCGGGGTTCCCATAACAGATGAAAACCAGGCGATCCGCGGCGGCGTGATCCTGGCCCAGCCCGTAGCCCAGCTGCGCAGTCTGTCCAGAATGATCCGCTTCATGCTGGCGGCGGTGGTGGGCGTTTCCGTGCTGCTGGCTATCCTCATGGCCATGCAGGAGGCGCAAATGCTGGTGCGCCCCCTGCAGCGCATTACCCGCGCGGCGCGGCGCATGGAGGACGGCGTTTACGCGGAGCGGATTTCGTCGCTGCCGGCCAATGAGATCGGCGATTTGGGGCGCGCGCTGAACAGCATGTCCGGACGCCTGATGGATGTGATACGCAACCTTCGCAAGGAGCGCGACAAATTACAGCTGGTTATTTCCGGCATGGGCGAGGGCTTGTTTGCTGTGGATAAGCGCTGGAACATTGTCCATGCAAACGCGGCGTTTCTGGAGCTGACGGAGCTGACCGACGCGTCTGACCTGCTGGACGAGGCGTGCGATTCGCGGTACGAGCCGTTGCGGGCGCTGCTTTTGAGGTGTATGAAAAGCGGCCAGCCGGAGGAGATCGAATGGCAAAATGCCTCCCGTCGCGCCATCAGCGTCGAGGCCTCCGCGCTGCGGGACGAGAACGACGCAATTCTGGGAACGGTGTGCCTGCTGCGGGATGTGTCCGAGGCACAACGCCTGGAGCAGCTTCGCAGGGACTATGTTGCCAATATTTCCCATGAACTGCGCACGCCGCTGACGGGCATCCGCGGTATGGTGGAGCCCCTCATAGACGGCTGTATGGATACCGAGGAGGAGCGCCAGGAAAGCTACCGGGTGATATTGAAGGAGACTATTCGCCTTGAAAAGCTGGTGGGGGAAATGCTGGACATGTCCCGCCTCCAGGACGGCAGGATCAGCGTGGAGCTTGAGCCCATGGAGCTTCCGGGTATACTGGAGGCCGCTGTCCGCAGCATGAGCGCCATCGCCGAAGAAGCCGGCGTAGCCCTCCGGGTGGAAACCGACGGCACGCGCCTGGCCTGCCTCGGAAACGAGGACAGGATCATGCAGGTGCTGGTGATATTGCTGGACAACGCCCTCAGCTTTACGCCCCGGGGCGGCAGCGTGACGGTATTCGCCCGGGACGCGGGCAGTCACATCGACGTCGGCGTGCGGGACACCGGCTGTGGCATTGAGCCGAAGGACCTGCCTCTGATTTGGGAGCGTTTTTACAAGGCGGACCGTTCCCGGATGCGCACCACGGGCACAGGCCTGGGTCTGTCCATCGCAAAGCTGGTCACGCAGCTCATGGGCGGGGATATTTCCGTAAAAAGCGATCCGGGCAAGGGCGCGGAATTTACGTTTACGCTGAAAAAGGCTTGATTTATTCCGGCTTTAACATACTTAATCGCGCCGTTTCCGAATCCCGCTTGTATAATGGACGGAAATGATATATACTGTAGCCATAACGAAATGGAGGGTGAACGACCATGCAATCCAAGCCCAGGAGGGAAATGAACCCTGACTATATGTGGGATTTGACGCCCATTTTCAAGGATATCGAGGCGTGGAAGGCCGCCTATGAGCTGGCGGAGCGCGAGGTGCAGGCGCTGGACACGCTGCCTGGCACGCTGGCGTATTCCGAGCAGCATCTCAAAGAGGGCCTGGACAAGATCTTCTCGGCCCAGGAAAAGGTGGAGCGCGTGTATGCCTATGCCTTCCTGGCGAAGTCGTCCGACAACGGCGATCACGCCAGCCAGGACATGGAGGCCCGGGCCATACGTCTGCTCGTCGCCCTTGAGACGGCGACGGCCTTTGTCAACCCGGAAATCCTCTCCATACCCGCGGAAATGCTGGAGCAGTGGCTCAAATGGGACGGGCTTAAAACCTACCGCCATCTGATCAGCGATATCATGCGCAGCGGTAGCCATACCCTTGACGCCCGCGGCGAGCGCCTGCTGGCCATGCTGGGAGATGTGGCCCAGACGCCGGGTGCAACCTTCGACATGTTTGAAAGCGTCGACATGCGCTTCCCGGATGTTCACGATGAGAGCGGAAAAGCCGTTCCGTTGACCCATGGCGGCTTTACGGTGTTCAGGGAAAGCCGGAGCCAGGCTGTCCGCCGGGAGGCCTTTGAGGTTTATTTCGCCGGATACGGCAATTATATCCATACGCTGGCCAGCATCTACGGCGGCTCCGTCAAGCTGAACTGCTTCAACGCCCGTGCGCGGGAGTTCTCGGGCGCCTGCGAGGCGGCCCTCTTCGGCAACAATGTGCCGGTGAGCCTGTATGACGGGCTGATCGAATCGGTTCACGCCGCGCTGCCCACGATGCGCAGATATCTCAATCTGCGCAGGCACGCCCTCGGGCTTGACGAGCTGCACCTGTACGACCTCTACGCACCCATGGTGGAGGATGTGGATTATCCGATGCCCTATGAAAACGCCAGGGCATTGGTGCTTGAGGCGCTCAAGCCCCTGGGGGAGGAATATCAGGCGCTGCTCAACAGGGCGTTTGAGGAAAAGTGGATCGATGTTTATGAGAACCAGGGCAAGAGTACCGGCGCGTTCTCCATGGGCGTGTACGGCGTTCATCCCTATGTGATGCTCAATTTTGCCGGCAAGCTCGACGACGCATTTACGCTGGCCCATGAGCTGGGACACTCCATGCATTCTTACTTCTCCGACCGGGACCAGGATTATGCCAACCATGATTACCGCATCTTCGTGGCGGAGGTGGCATCTACGGTCAACGAGGTGCTGCTGACAAAATACCTGCTGAAACGGGAAAAGGATGAAAAACGCCGCGCTTACATTCTGAATCACTTCCTGGAGGGTTTCCGCACCACAGTGTTCCGTCAGACGCTCTTCGCGGAGTTTGAACGCAAGGCCCATGAGCTGTACCAAAGCGGCACGCCGCTGACGGCACAGAACCTGAACGCGCTGTATCATGAACTCAACGCGCTGTACTATGACGGCGCGACCATCGATACTTTTGCGGATGTTGAGTGGGCGCGCATACCCCATTTCTACAGAGCCTTCTATGTCTACCAATATGCCACCGGCTTCTCCAGCGCCGTGGCCATCGCTTCCCGGATCCTTGAAACCGGGCGCGCGGACCACTATCTCAGCTTCCTTTCCACAGGCGGCAGCGACTATCCCATTGAGGAGCTGAAGCTGGCGGGCGTGGATCTCACCCGGCCGGAAACCGTCATGCAGGCCATGAAGGTGTTCAAGGACACGCTGGATGAGTTGGAAGAAATCCTTATGAAATCGTAACAGGGAAATAAATTTGAAAAAAGCGCCTTAAACCGGTTGACAGAGCTGTCGATTTCTGGTATAATATATTTCGCTGGTTTGGTTCAGGAGAGATGGCCGAGTGGTTTAAGGCGCTGGTCTTGAAAACCAGTGATGTCGAAAGGCACCGGGGGTTCGAATCCCTCTCTCTCCGCCAATTTCACAGATGTGGAGAAGTACCCAAGAGGCCGAAGGGGCTCCCCTGCTAAGGGAGTAGGGTGGGATAACTGCCGCGAGGGTTCAAATCCCTCCTTCTCCGCCAAAGGTTGGTATTACAGATATTGTGATACCGGCCTTTTTCTATGCCAACCAGGATGTCCTTCAGGCTCAGCGCGCATGAAAAGGCCCCATCTATCGAGGATGGGGCCCATAAACGATGCCGACGGTTTATCAGTCGCGGGACAGGATGGTCTTTTCGGTTTCCACATCGAAGAAATGGAGACGATTGACGTCGAAGCCGACCTTGATCTTGTCGCCGCCGCGGGAGGTGGTGCGAGGATCGACGCGGGCGATGAAGTTCTCGTCCTTGCCGCTGGTGGTCATGTACAGATAGGTTTCGGAACCCATCAGTTCGATGATCTCAACGTCGACGTCGATGCAGGCATCGGGATAGGTGGAGGTGAACACGGCGTCATCGGAGATGTTCTCAGGACGGATGCCCATGAAGACTTCCTTGCCGATGTAATCGCCGGTCATGCGCTGAACCTTGCCCTCGGGCACCTTGATGGCGTTGTTGCCGAAGACGGCCCACACGCCGTCGCCGCGCTTTTCAAGCTTCACGCGGAAGATGTTCATCTGGGGCATACCGATGAAGCCGGCGACGAACAGGTTGGCGGGGAAGTCATACAGGTTCTGCGGAGAATCGACCTGCTGGATGTAGCCGTCCTTCATAACCACGATGCGGGAGCCCATCGTCATAGCCTCGGTCTGGTCGTGGGTAACATAGATGAAGGTGGTTTGCAGCTTCTTATGCAGCTTGGTGATCTCAGAACGCATCTGCACGCGCAACTTGGCGTCCAGGTTGGACAGAGGCTCGTCCATCAGGAAGACCTTCGGCTCACGAACGATTGCACGGCCCAGAGCGACACGCTGACGCTGACCACCGGACAGAGCGGCGGGCTTGCGGTTCAGCAGGGCTTCGATGCCCAGAATGGAAGCGGCTTCCTTGACGCGGCGGTCGATATCGGCCTTGGGCATCTTGCGCAGCTTCAGGCCGAAGGCCATGTTGTTGTAAACGGTCATATGGGGATACAGAGCGTAGCTCTGGAACACCATGGCGATGTCGCGATCCTTCGGCGGAATATGGTTGACCAGCTTGTCGTCGATATACAGTTCGCCCTTGGAAATATCCTCCAGACCGGCGACCATGCGCAGGGTGGTGGACTTACCGCAGCCGGAGGGGCCGACCAGGATGATAAATTCCTTATCTTCGATCTCCAGGTTGAAATCGCTTACCGCAACGACGTCGCCGGCATAAATCTTATAAATGCCGCGAAGAGACAAACTTGCCATATGGGTTACCTCCTCTAATAAAATTTGACACTGATATTATAACAGAAAATGATCAAATTTGGAATGGATTGATTTCACAAAAAGAAGCACACTTATTGTGACGGGTTGACAGCCCCGCCAAAAAGTGACGGGGCTGTTATAGCAATTTGACAATATGGGGCTTAGACGCCCAGGATCAACCCCAAAGAGCGCTCTATTTACTGGATTTCTGCCCGTAATAGGCGTTCGGACCGTGCTTGCGCAGGAAATGCTTATCGGAAATGTGCTGCGGCAGCGCTCCGAGATCGGGGGTCAGACCGAGCGACCACATGCCCATTTTTGCCAGCTCCTCAAGCACCACGGCGTTGTGTACGGAATCCATGCCGGATTTTCCCCAGGTGAAGGGGCCGTGGCCGCGGGTGAGGATCGCGGGTGTGTACATGGGGTTGCGGCCCTCAAAGGCTTCGATGATGACCTTGCCGGTGTTGGCCTCATAGGCATCCTCGGTTTCCTCAGGCGTCAAAAAGCGGGAAATGGGAATGTCGCCCCGGAAATAATCGGCATGGGTGGTTCCGAAGCAGGGAATTGCACGGCCAGCCTGGGCCCATGCGGTGGCATAGGGGGAGTGGGTGTGGGTGACGCCGCCGATTTCACCGAAGGCGCGGTACAGCGCCAGGTGGGTGGGCGCATCGGAGGAGGGATTCAGGTCGCCCTCCACGGTCCTGCCGGTTTCCAGGTCCATGACGACGATCATGTCCGCCGTCAGGTTGTCATAGGGCACGCCGCTGGGCTTAATGGCCACGACGCCCCGGTCGCGGTCAACCTGAGAGACGTTGCCCCAGGTGTATATCACCAGATTGCGGTGCCAAAGTTCCATATTGGCTTCATAGACCATCTGCTTGAGCTGCTTCATGGAAATATCTTCCTTCCTGCGTGGTTTGGACGCCGGGATGGCCGGCGGCGCAATCTCATTATAGCATCGATTGCGCCGCGCCGCAACCTTACCTATATTGATATGACACATTTTTTTTGCAATCTGTTTTTCAAAAGAAAGTTGGCTTTTCATGGGTTTTGTATTATAATGAATGTGGATAATGATCATGATTAGCGCGGAGGTGGCAGGTATGGCGCAATTGCAGGAATTCCTGCGCTCCATCGGCTCTCTGTTTACCAACCTTTTCGAGCAGCCGGATTGGCACAACATCGTGGATGTGCTTATTTTGGCTGTGTTGATATATCACGTCATCAAGCTGGTGATGCACACCCGTTCGAATTCACTGCTGAAGGGCATCGCCGTGGTGCTTGCGACGGCAGGGCTTTCCAGCCTGCTGCGCTTCAACGCGGTCTCCTGGCTGCTTAACCAGTTGATCAGCATGGGGCTTGTGGTGGTCGTGATCCTGTTCCAGCCGGAGTTTCGGCGCGGTCTGGACCAGCTGGGCCGGTCCAGCTTCATGCGCCGCGTGTTCGTAACCTCCAAGGAGCGGGAAGCGGACCAGGTGGAGCGCCCGGTGGCGGAAATCGTGCGCGCCATGAATGACATGGCCCGCAAGAAGATTGGCGCCCTGATCGTCATCGAGCGCATGACCGGCCTGCGGGACGTGATCGAGACGGGCACAACGGTGGACGCAGAAATATCCGCCCCGCTGATCGAAAATATATTTGAACCCAATACGCCGCTGCACGACGGCGCGATGATCATACAGGACCGTCGGATCAACGCCGCGGCCTGCATCCTGCCCCTGTCGGAGGACCCCTCCATCAGCCGCGACCTCGGCACGCGCCATCGCGCGGCCATCGGCATAACGGAGACGACGGACGCCGTTTCACTCATCGTTTCCGAAGAAACCGGCATCATCTCCATGGCCAGGGAGGGCAGGCTGACGCGACATTTGGACGCCCGTTCCCTGACCATCCTGCTGACCGAGCTGTTCACGCCGGAGCGCAACATGTATTCCTGGCTGGGTACGCTGCACAGGGAGGAACCGAAAGATGAAGAATAACCTGAACAAGCTGCGCGAGCGCGTCCTCTCCGGCAAGCTGTACAACAGCTCGCCCAGGCCCGTGCGCTGGGTCATCGGTTCGCTGTCCAACCATCTGGGTCTAAAGCTGCTTTCGCTGCTGCTGGCGATTCTGCTGTGGAATTATGTCATTACCACGAACACATCGATTACAAGGGCCAAGACCATCTACAACCTGACGGGCTATATCAACGGTCAATCCCTGCTGGGCGACCGGCAGCTGGCCTTGACTGAGGACCCCGGACAGCGGCTTTCCGGCATTTCCGTGTCCGTGGAGGTCCCCCAGGCGGATTATGCCAAGGTTTCCCAGGACAACATACAGGTGACGCTGGACCTTTCCAATGTGCGCAGCGCAGGCACACAGGAGGTTCCCCTGCGCGCCACGACCTCCTATGGCCGCGTGCGCAGCATCCTGCCCGCGTCTCTGACACTGAATTTTGAACCCCTGGATTCCCGCAGCGTGGCGGTCAACGCCTCGGTGGTCAACGGCTCCTCCAATTACTGGTACAACGTCACGCGGAACAACCCTTCCGTGCTGACCGTGTCCGGCGCGGCCTCGGTGGTGCAGAGCATCGCCTCCGCCCGCGTGCTGGTGGACGCCTCGGGCATGGATTCTTCCACCACGACGGTGCAGTCCTATGTGCTGATGAATTCGGACGGAGAAGAGATTCCCCAGACGATGCTGAACTGCTCAAGCACCTCCGTATCCGTCAGCCTTGAGGTGTTCCCGTGCCGGGAGATTCCCATTTCCTCGGGCACGGCGAACCTGGTTACGGGCACGCCCGCGCCGGGCTATGTGATACAGTCCGTCACGGTGCAGCCCGAGAGCATACAGGTCGCGGCGGAGCGAGAACTGCTGGACAGCCTCACAGAGCTTGTAATCGAACCTGTTTCGGTGGAGGGCGTCAGCCAGAGCTTTTCCGCCAGAGCCTCGGTGTCCCGCCTGCTGGACTTCAAGAACGTGTCCAGCGAGCAGGTCTATGTCAACGTCACGATCGCGGAGGAAACAGAGGACGCCTATATCGACGATGTAAAGGTGCTGTTCATCGGAAAGGCGGACAATCTGGTTGCCAGCTATGAGCCTTTCGGCATCCATGTCAGCGGGCCCAAGAGCGTCGTGGAGGCCCTGCGGGAGAGCGGGCTTACGGTCAATGTGGATATCACGGGGCTGGGCGGCGGCCGTCACCTGCTCAATCCCCGGATCGACGCTGAGCGCTATCCAAACCTGCAAATCCAGAGCGATGGCGTGTCCGTCACGCTGACGGACATCACCCCGGTGGAGCCGGAAACGGAGCAAATCATCCCGGGACAATAATCATAGCGGGCGGATCGCCTGTATCGACGGTACGCCTGCACCAATGGGAGGATAATACGTATTATGACCATGAGCGGTTACTCCAGCGCGATTGTGGATGTGATGCTCGGGTGGCTGAAAGGGCTTGCCAATTGGGTGCTGCGGCTTTTCAACCTCGCGGGCAGCGTCACCACGTCGCCACTGCTGTGGCTTTCCCATAATTGGATGAAGCTGCTGATCTTTTTTCTGGTGCTTGGCGTGGTGCTGGACCGGCTGGTCTGGCTCATCCGCTGGCGGCCCTACTGGGTATGGTTCAAGAAGGAGCGCGTCATCGTCAATGACGACAAGTTCTTCGCCAGCGCGGATATGGACAAGGCTTCCAGCCGGGAAAGCGACCTGGAAGGCAATTGGGACGAGCATGATTACGTGGTCGCCAGCACCGTTGTAAAGCGCAGAGCCGAAGGCAAGAGCCGCGGAGCGGTCGTGAAGGACGGCAAGCGCCCCCAGAAGCGCACCCCCGCGCAGCCCCGCAGGCGCTCAGAGGGCACGAAGGTGGCCCGCAGGGTGGAGCGCGGAGACGGCGCGGCGCGGACGGATCGGGTTGAGCGCGCGTCCGCCAGTCCCGAAAGAACGCGCCAGGAGGCGGAGAGCAAGCCTGTCCGTCGCGAAAGCAGCCCGGACAGCATTTTTGCCGGCAATCTGAACAAGAGCGGTGCGTCAGATGTTTATGAGGACGAAGTCTTTAACGTGGCGAACCTACCGGCGGCTTCCGATTATAAAGACGATAAAAGACCCAGAAAGAGCGCCCGATGAGACGTGTATTCGGAGGATGAAACTTTGCCAAAGCGTATACTTTGTTTTGGGGATTCCAACACCTATGGCTATATTCCCACCGGCGGACGATATGACGCGCATACCCGATGGCCCATGCGGATGCAAGAAGCGCTTGGCGAAGGCTTTACCGTGATTGAGGAGGGCTTTAACGGTCGGACCTGCGTGTTTGACGACCCCGTGGAGGGCGGCTACAAGAGCGGCGTGCAGTATCTGCCGCCTTGCATCATGAGCCACAATCCCCTGGATGCGGTGCTGATCATGCTGGGCACCAATGATACCAAGGTCCGCTTCGGCATGACGCCCATGACCATCGGACAGAGCATGATGCAGCTGGTCCGCACGGCAAAGCAGTACGCGGTGGATGAGCAGGGGAGGGCTTCGAGGGTGTACATCGTCGCGCCTCCGCTCATACTGGACAACCTGATGCAAACGCGCCACGCCGAATGCTTCGGCGAGCAGGCCATGGCCGTATCCCGGGGACTGGCCCGGGAATACCGGCGCATATCCAAGCTGATGCGCTGCGATTTCTTTGACGCGGGCCCCTTCGCGGAGGTGTCGCCGCTGGACGCCGTCCATATGACGGCGCAGGGGCATATACGGCTTGGAGAAGCGCTGGCCGATAAGATGCGGGAAGCCCTGAAATGAACTGTTGAGAGATAACCCCGGAAAAGGGTCTGGTCAAGCGTAGAAAACCATGTTATAATGATTCTGATTACAAATATTTACATGGAGGTAGGTTTCAATGAGCGCAAACGACATTCGTTCGATCATCGAGGGCGGCAAGGCGCGCCTCGGCGTCGAATTCGGCTCCACTCGCATCAAGGCCGTGCTGATCGATCCGGCGGGCAATCCTATTGCCCAGGGCGCGCACGATTGGGAAAACCAGCTTGTCAACAACATTTGGACCTATGATATGAAGGATGTCTGGGCGGGCCTTCAGGATTGCTACGCCAGGATGGCCGAGGATGCCGAGAATCGCTACGGCGCTAAGATTACCCGGCTCGAGGCCATCGGTATGAGCGCCATGATGCACGGCTACATTCCCTTCGATGCCGAAGGCAACCAGCTGGTGCCCTTCAGGACCTGGCGCAATACCATCACGGGGCCAGCGGCCGAAGCGCTGACAAAGCTGTTTAACTTCAACATTCCCCAGCGCTGGAGCATCGCCCATCTGTATCAGGCGATTCTGAACGAAGAACCCCATGTGCCGCAAATTCGCTTCCTGACTACACTGGAGGGCTATGTCCACTGGATGCTGACGGGCGAAAAGGTGCTGGGCATCGGCGAAGGCGCGGGCATGTTCCCCATCGACAGCAACACCAACAATTATGACGCGAAGATGGTGGCGGATTTTGACGCGTTGATTGCGGACAAGGGCTTCCCCTGGAAGCTGGAGCAGATCCTGCCCAAAGTACTGATGGCCGGGGATGACGCCGGAAGGCTGACCGAAGCGGGCGCAAAGCTGCTGGATGTCAGCGGAAAGCTGCAAAGCGGCGTGCCGCTCTGCCCGCCCGAGGGCGACGCGGGCACCGGCATGGTCGCCACCAACAGCGTCGCGCCGCGCACGGGCAACGTCAGCGCCGGCACCTCCGTGTTCGCCATGATCGTGCTGGAACGCGCGCTGAAGAAGGTCCACCCGGAGATCGACATGGTGACGACGCCCGCGGGTATGCCTGTGGCGATGGTCCATTGCAACAACTGCACCAGCGATTTGAATGCCTGGGTCAAGCTGTTCGGCGAATTCGCGGAGCTAATGGGCCTGAAGGCGGACGCGAACCAGCTGTTCGGCGCGCTGTACCGCAAGGCGATGGAGGCGGATGCCGATTGCGGCGGGCTGCTGGCCTACAACTATTTTTCCGGCGAACATATCACCGGCTTTGAGGAGGGCCGCCCGCTGTTTGCGCGCACGCCGGACAGCCGCTTTACGCTGGCCAATTTCATGCGCACGCACCTGCACGCGGCGCTTTCCTCCCTCAAGATCGGCCTGAACATACTGCTGGACGACGAAGGCGTGAAGGTGGACCAGATTCTGGGCCACGGCGGCCTGTTCAAGACCAAGGGCGTGGGCCAGAACATCATGGCTGCGGCCATCAACGTTCCCGTGTCCGTGATGGAGACCGCCGGAGAGGGCGGCGCATGGGGCATTGCGCTGCTGGCGAGCTACATGGTGGACAAGGCCGAGGGCGAGACGCTGGAGGATTACCTGGCGAACCGCATCTTCGCCGGTATGCCGGTGGAAAAGGTCGAGCCCGATCCCAGGGACGTGGATAGCTTCAACGACTATATCCGGCGCTACAGTGCAGGGCTTCCCATCGAACGGGCCGCGGTGGATTGCATCAGGCAGTAAGCACAAATCGAATAAAAACGCGGCGGAGCCTATGGGCGCCGCCGCGCCGCGTCATTCGGAGCCTCCAGGCCTTGGATGCGGCTTGACTTTTAGCGGCGGCTATGATAGGATTAAGTTGATTTAATGGGTATTTGTGTCCATTGAACAACGCTTTACAAAGGGGACAATGCTGTGATTGACGGCAGAGTTTCAATTATAACGCCATGCTATAACGGGGAACGATATGTCGCCGAAACGATCAGATCTGTGCAGGCGCAAACCTATCCTGACTGGGAAATGATCATCGTCGACGATGGCTCCACGGACAATTCCGCCCGGATCATCGGGGAATATGTCGAACACGATTCGCGCATCCATCTGATCCGGCAGGCCAACGCTGGCACGGCCTGCGCGCGCAACGCAGCCCTTCGCCGGGCGGAGGGACGCTACATCGCGCTGTTGGACGCGGACGACCTCTGGGACGCGGATTTCCTGGAAAGACAGCTGGCCTTCATGAAGCAGAAGCGCGCGCTCTGCGTCTGCTGCTCCTACAGGCACATCGACGAGCAATCCCACCAGATCCAGCATCCCACCATTGCCAAGGCGGAGATCACCGTGCAGGATATGGCGGTAATGAACCGGATCGGCTGCCTGACGGGGCTCTATGACAGTGCGACCCACGGCAAGGTGTTTCTGCATGAAGAGCTTAAATCCATTCGGGACGATTACGCCTATTGGTATGACATCGTATCCCTGGCCGGGCGGGCTTACGGCAACCCGGATATCCTTGCGGGTTACCGCGTCCAGTCCGCCAGTACCACGGGAAACAAGCTGCGACTGGTGGCAAAACAATACAGCTTTTACAGAAGCTATCTGCGCCAGAATGTGGTGAAGGCGCTTAAAAACACTTTGCGCTGGGGCATCAGCGGCATCGGCAAGTTTTCCTGACGTGAAAACGGGAGGTGAGGGCCGGATGGGTGAGCGCGTCGCCGTCGCCGCGATTGTGGTGACCTACAATCGAAAGGCGCTGCTTGGTGAGTGCATCGATTGCCTGCTTCGGCAGACAGCCCCGGATGTCTCCATACTCATCGTCGATAATGCCAGCACCGACGGCACGCGCGATTTTATCGCGCCGCACATTGAATCGCGCCGGGTGCGGTACGTCAACACCGGCGCGAACCTTGGCGGCGCAGGGGGCTTTCAATTTGGTATGCGCTGGGCCATGGGTTTGGACTGCGACTATCTGTGGGTCATGGACGACGACGCCATGCCCGAGCCGACAGCCCTCGAAGCGCTGCTGGCCGCGGCACGTCAGGCGGGGGATTTCGGCTATCTCTCCGGCAAAACGCTGTGGACGGACGGCAGCCTGTGCTGCATGAACGTGCAACGGGATGTGAATATGCGCAGCATCTCGGACTTCTCCCCGGGGCTCATTCCCTCCGGCGCGGCGACCTTTGTTTCGCTGCTGGTCCCGGCGCACGTCGTGCGCGAGGTGGGGCTGCCCATCGGCGCGTTTTTTATTTGGGCGGATGATTTGGAGTATACGCGCCGCATTTCCCGGCGCTTTCCATGCTATGTAGTCACGGGCAGCGTGACCGTACACAAGTGCGGCACGAACAACGGCGGCAACATCGCCACAGATATTCCAGAGCGCATTGAACGCTATCGCTACGCCTATCGCAACGAGGTGTACCTGTACCGCAGGGAGGGACTTCGGGGCATACTGCACCTGCTGGCCCGCACGCCGGTGCATATACTGCGCGTGCTGACGCGCTCCAGGGACAAGAAATGGGCGCGCATCCGTGTGATCCTGGGCGGCACCCTGGCAGGGCTGTCCTTCAGGCCCGAGATCGAATACATCGAGTGAGGAAGCGGAAAATGTACGATTATCTCATCGTCGGCGCCGGGCTCTTCGGCGCGACCTTCGCCCGCCAGGCGATGGACGCGGGCAAAAGGGTCCTCGTTGTCGACAGGCGCGATCATGTGGCCGGCAATATATACACGCAGAAGCTGGCAGGCATCGACGTCCATCGGTATGGCGCGCATATCTTCCATACGAACGACGGCGAGGTGTGGCGTTATATCAACCGCTTCGCTGATTTCAACCGCTTTACCAACACCCCGGTGGCCAACTACAGGGGACAGCTGTATTCGCTGCCCTTTAATATGTTCACCTTCAACAAAATGTGGGGCGTCGTGACACCGGAGCAGGCTGCTGAAATCATACAGCGGCAGCGTCGCGAGATCACGGGCACCCCCAAAAATCTGGAGGAGCAGGCGATCAGCCTCGTGGGGCGGGACATATTCGAAAAGCTGATCAAAGGCTATACGGAAAAGCAGTGGGGCAGGGATTGCCGGGAGCTGCCCGCCTTCATCATCAAGCGGCTCCCTGTGCGGCTGACCTTTGATAACAATTATTTTGACGCACTGTACCAGGGCATCCCCATCGGCGGATATACGCGTATGGTGGAAAACATGCTTCGAGGCGCGGAGGTCCGCCTGGACACCGAATATTTAAGGGATAAATCGGCGCTGGACGCGCTGGCGGGAAAGGTGGTCTATACCGGGCCCATCGACGCCTACTTTGGCTATCGGCTGGGAGCGCTGGAATACCGATCAGTGCGCTTTGAAACTGAGATTCTGGATATTCCGAATTACCAGGGAAATGCGGTTGTCAACTATACAGACCGTGAAACGCCCTTTACCCGCGTCATCGAACACAAGTGGTTCGAATTCGGCAGGGACGAGCAGGGCAACGAGCTGCCCCAAACCGTCGTCAGCCGGGAATACAGCAGTGAGTGGAGCGTAGGGGATGAGCCCTACTATCCCGTAAACGATGAAAAAAACGGGGCTTTGTACTGGCAATACAGGGCCCTGGCCGACGGCGAAAGCAAGGTTGTCTTCGGCGGAAGGCTGGGAACATACAGGTATTGCGACATGGACCAGACCGTCGCCGCGGCGCTCGCGCTTTCCCGCCGAGAGCTGATCTGATCCGGCGCACGATACTCCTTACAGTTTAATCCAGCGATTCGGCTTTTGCTGTTTTACCTGAAAGTAGTATAAAACGGCGGCCATCGCATTGTAATGGCGGGGGCCGCCGTCGCAATTGGCTTAACGCTTCACGTTGAAGGCGTCAAAGCCCGGATACACGGCGTTTGCGCCCAGGCTCTCCTCGATGCGCAGCAGCTGGTTGTACTTCGCCACGCGCTCCGAGCGGCTTGGCGCACCGGTCTTGATCTGGCGGGTGTTCAGCGCCACGGCCAGGTCGGCGATGGTGGTGTCCTCGGTCTCGCCGGAGCGGTGGGAGGTCACGGCGGTGTAGCCGGCCTTGTGAGCCATCTTGATGGCCTCCAGCGTCTCGGACACGGAGCCGATCTGGTTCAGCTTGATGAGGATGCTGTTGCCGCATCCCAGCTTGATGCCTTTGGCCAACCGCTCGGTGTTGGTGACGAACAGATCGTCGCCCACCAGCTGCACCTTCTGGCCCAGCTTCGCGGTCATGCGCTGCCAGCCCTCCCAGTCCTCTTCATCCAGGCCGTCCTCGATGGAGATGATGGGATACTTGTCCACCAGACTCTCCCAGTGGGCGATCAACTCGTCGCTGGTGAAGTCCCTGCCGGACTTGGGCTGATGATAGAAGCCCACACCCTTTTCGCTCTTCCATTCGCTGGAGGCGGCGTCCATGGCCAGCACGAAGTCCTTGCCGGGCTCATAGCCGGCGGCCTTGATGGCCTTCAGGATCAGCTCGATGGCGTCCTCGTCTCCGCCCAGGCTGTTGGGCGCAAAGCCGCCCTCGTCGCCCACGGCGGTGACATCCTTCATTTCCTTGATCAGCTTTTTCAGCGTCTGGAACACCTCGGCGCACCAGCGCAGGCCCTCCTTGAAGCTGGGCGCGCCGGCGGGCATGATCATGAATTCCTGAGTGTCCACGGAGCTGTCCGCATGGGCACCGCCGTTGAGGATGTTCATCATGGGCACGGGCAGGTTGTTGCCCTGCACGCCGCCCAGGAACTGATGCAGCGTCACGCCAAGGCCTTCGCTGGCTGCTTTCGCCGCGGCGATGGAAACGGCCAGGATGGCGTTCGCGCCCAGGTTGGACTTGTCCTTGGTGCCGTCGGCCTTGAGCATCGCGCCGTCTACAGCATAGGTATCCCGGGCGTCGATGCCCTGAAGCACCTGGTTGATGGTGGTATTGACGTTCTCCACCGCCTTTGAGACGCCCTTGCCGCCAAACCTGGCCTTGTCGCCGTCGCGCAGCTCCAGGGCTTCGAATTCGCCGGTGGAGGCGCCGGAGGGCGCCGCACCGCGGCCCACGACACCGTTGGCCAGGGTGACCTCAGCCTCTACGGTGGGATTGCCGCGGGAATCGATGATCTCTCGTCCAATGACCTTTGCAATGCTGAAAGCGTTCATATAAATCCATCCTTTCTGAAACACGCGCGCCTTTTGAAAACGACGGGCACAGACCAGTGCGCCGGGAGATTGAAAAGTCGGGAGCGCAATTCGTTTCCGACCAGAGTATAGCATATGGCATTAGTTATGTCAAACTAATTTTAGGTGAATTCCAGCATTTCATCCAGTATGCGCGCGGCGCTCCAGGCCAACCGCGGGCAAGGTCGCCTGCGATAATACTCGTCTGTGCGCTCCTCGGGATCGTTTCCCGGCACAACATCCACACCGCGTAGCAGCTCACCGCACACGATGGAGCCGTTTTCTTCCCGAAACCGACGGGCGAAATCCTGCACCAGATGATAGTGTTCCCGCTTGAGACGCGCGTTATTCGGCTCGGAATATCCCCTCAGGATGCCCAGCACAAGGGCGGCGGCGCTGACGGTGCCGCAGACCTGGCGCATACGCGCAAGGCCCCCTCCAAAGGACGATGCCATGCGCGCGGCGGTATCGATATCCAGGCCTGTGACATCGCAAAAGGCGCAAAACACAGCCTGGGAACAGTTATAGCCGCTCAGAAAGAGCTGGCGGGCAAGTTCAGCGTGGTCATACATGGGGGGATCTCCTTTCACTGACAGCAGTATAGCACACAGGCGGCGATATGTCACGACATATATGCAATAAGTTAGAATAAACTAATTACATATATTGATATTTTCACAACAATGTAATGTAAATTATAACTGCGTTTGTTGCAAAATCAACCCCGGCGTGTTAATATCTATACAGATGATAAGCGGTGATCGCGTTTATCTATCGTGACCAGAATTTCATGCGCTGCATGAAACAATAAGGAGGCAAGCAGTATGCAATATTCCCGCGAAGTTGAGGAAATGGTTTGCGTGGCCAAGGGCCCGAACCACGGTCCTGCTCCTATCCCCGAGGAGGGCAAATGGGTACAGGCCAAGGAAATCAAGGATATCTCCGGCTATACCCACGGCGTAGGCTGGTGCGCGCCGCAGCAGGGCGCCTGCAAGCTGAGCCTGAATGTTAAAAACGGCGTTATCGAAGAGGCGCTCGTTGAGACCATCGGCTGTTCCGGCATGACTCATTCCGCCGCTATGGCCGCGGAGATCCTGCCTGGCAAGACCATCCTTGAGGCCATGAACACCGACCTCGTGTGCGATGCCATCAACACCGCCATGCGAGAGCTGTTCCTGCAGATCGTCTATGGCCGCACCCAGTCCGCCTTCTCCGACGACGGTCTGCGCATCGGTGCGGGCCTGGAGGATCTGGGCAAGGGTCTCAGGTCCATGGTGGGCACCATGTACGGCACCAAGGCCAAGGGCGTACGCTTCCTGGAGATGACCGAAGGCTATGTCACCCAGATCGCCCTGGACAAGGACGACCAGGTTTGCGGCTACCAGTTCCTCTCTCTGGGCAAGATGATGGACGCCATCAAGAAGGGCGCCACTCCCAACGAAGCCTATGAGAAGAACATTGGCACCTACGGCCGTTTCAAGGCCGAGGACGGCGCGGTCAAATGGATCGACCCGCGCAAAGAGTAATAAGGAGGTGCGCAAGAATGGCTTTGTTTGAAAATTTTGAAGGTCGTATGCCCCAGATTCAGCCCGTGCTGGACAAGTATGGCTTTAAGGATTTTGATGAAGTAAAGGCTTACAACAACGCCAAGGGCGTGGACGCCTACAGCATCGTTGAAAGCACGCAGCCCATTTGCTTCGAAAACGCGAAGTGGGCCTATGAGCTGGGCGCCGCCATCGCCATGAAGGAGGGCGTCAAGTCCGCCGCGGATGCCGCGCGCTTTATCGGCGTCGGCCTGCAGGCCTTCTGCATCCCCGGCTCCGTCGCGGACCAGCGCCAGGTCGGTATCGGCCACGGCAATCTGGGTGCGCGCCTGTTGGACGAGGAGACCGAGTGCTTCGCGTTCCTGGCCGGACACGAGTCCTTTGCCGCCGCCGAAGGCGCCATCAAGATCGCGCTGAACGCCAACAAGGTACGCACCAAGCCCCTGCGCGTCATTCTGAACGGCCTGGGCAAGGACGCTGCCATGATCATTTCCCGCATCAACGGCTTCACCTATGTGCAGACCAAGTATGATTATCTGTCTGCGGACGTGAAAGAGGACCATGCCCTGACCGTGGTGAGCAAGACCGCCTATTCCAACGGCGACCGCGCGAAGGTCAACTGCTACGGCGCGGACGACGTGCGAGAGGGTGTGGCCATCATGTGGCATGAGAATGCCGATGTTTCCATCACCGGCAACTCCACCAACCCCACCCGCTTCCAGCATCCCGTGGCGGGCACCTACAAGAAGGAACGCTGGGAGGCCGGCAAGAAGTATTTCTCCGTGGCTTCCGGCGGCGGCACCGGCCGCACCCTGCATCCCGATAACATGGCTGCCGGTCCCGCCTCCTATGGCATGACCGATACCATGGGCCGTATGCACTCCGATGCCCAGTTCGCCGGCTCCTCCTCCGTGCCCGCACACGTGGAGATGATGGGCTTCCTGGGCATGGGCAACAACCCCATGGTCGGCGCGACTGTGGCCGTGGCCGTGGCTGTGGAAGAGGCTATGAAGAAGTAAGCACCTCCCACAAACACACATACTGAACAGAGCGAACACGCTCCCCCCGAACCTGGCGTCAACAGATGATCAGGCATGAGGGGGAGCGTTTGTGTTCGTGTGCGAAGGGATATTCTGGAAAAGACTGTAATTGACAGATAATCGCGCACGCTGTATCATAAAGTGTACCGCAAATCATACAAGGAGAAACGAAATTGATGAAAACCCTCGGAAAACTCTCTGGAATCGTTGTGTTTATGCTGTGCCTGCTGGCCGTCGCACCATCCGTCGACGATGTCATTGTACAAGGGCTATGCGCGGTTTTATGACCTGGATAACAAGCGCTTCGTGGGCGATCTTCGGGCGGAGAATTTCAACGCCTCGTGCGGGCGGTTGCTCCGGCTGGAGGGCAGGACGGTTACGATCTATGACGAGAACGGCGAAGCAGTAGCGGAAAACCTGCTGGCCGGAAACGGGTTTTTGATTCGCAACAGGAGGCCCTACGAGGTGTACGACGAAAACCTTGAACTCCTCGTTACTTCCGACAGTTCGCTTCTAATCTTCAACAGTACCAGCGGGTATATAGAAATGCTTACAGACGACGGCATACAGCTTATTGACAAAAACGGCAAGCGCGTATTGGAAAGTACCTTCAAGCGTGTGCTTTTGTTCACGCTCAGCGCAACGACAGTAAATATGTGCTGATGAACGTAGACGGCGATGTGCTGGCGGAGAGCGACAGAAGCTTTTTCTGCCTTTGCCCGGGATACTATTGCGCTGAAGAAAACGGCGTCTTTGCGCTTGTCGGGCCAGACGGTGTAATCGCCTCCGGCCTGGATCAACGCCCTGATCAATCCAGCTTGCAGGTCCAGCAATATGGCAGCGATACAAAAACGTATAAGACCCTCGTTCTGAACACGGGCGAATGGTCGTTGCCGATAGGACGCCAGAACTCGCTGAGCGCGGGGCTGGCCGCATGGGCCACCAATGGGCTGTACGGCCTTTACAACCTGTTTACCGGCGAACAGCTGCTGGCAAGCGAATATGATTCAATCGACCAAATCGGCGAGTTCATCATCGCCCAGGCGGGAGATGCCTGCCATGTGTACCGCGTTCATTGCCAGCTCCGATAAGCTAAAGCATCATCAAAGCGCCCCTGTCGACGGTGGTCGGCAGGGGCGCTTCAGACCGCTGACAAAGCCCGCAAACGCAGAAATTTCCGGGAAAACCGCTTGCGTGGATGAAATTTCTGCTTCCTGCGTCAGAACAGCTTGCAAATTCAGTTACTTACATCTGGGTAAGCGCCCTCATTTGCAGGCTGTTCTTCCTTGTCTTGCAGGCTTTTCAACGGCCTGTCAGTCTATTGACTATGTCAATATCCTGAAGCGCCCCTGTCGACGGCTGTCAGCAGGGGCGCTTGCCCGAAGTGGAAAAACTTAGATCTCAAAATCGCAGGCGACGGAGGCACTGCGCACCTCGTGCATGCGCTTCTTGACGGGCATATGTACCGGATGGGTCTGATAGGCATCGAAGGATGCACGATCCTGGAAAACGGTGATCAGTGCCAGATCATAGGAGCGCTCGCTGTGCAGTATGTCCGCGCCGGCCTCCAGATCCAGCATCCCTTCGATTTTGCCCTTCATGCCGTAGAAGTTTTTGACCAGCTGGGGAATCTCCTCCTTGAATTCATCCTTGATCCTGAACATGACGATGTGGCGAATCATTGGCTTTACCTCCTGTTATAAGAATCTTTCAAAATCCGTGAAATCGTGAATGACCGCGCAAACGTCCGCCATGCCGTCAAAGGCCCGCAGGCCCATGGTGGTATCGATGGCGATGATCCGGCCAACCCCGGCCCGCCGCGCAGATTCGATACCGGCCATGGCATCCTCCACCACGGTGACTTTGCCGGGCTCATAGCCCAGCTTTTCCATTGCCAGGCGGTAGATGGCCGGGTCCGGCTTGCCAGGCAGGCGGCCCTCGGCGTAAAAAATATGGTCGTAATCGAACCAGCGGTCGATGCGCAGAACCTCCATATAGAATTCCACGTTGTCCCTGCTGGAGCCTGTGGCGATGGCATATGGGATGCCCCGCGCCTTCAACTCATCCAGAATATCGGCTGCACCGTCGGTCAAGCGCTGCATCGAAGGGTCGGCGCGCACAGCGTCGCGGTACAGGCTCTCCTTTTCAAAGGCCATCCTGGAAATCTGCGCGTCGGACAGATCGGGAGAGATGAAGTGGCGCAATATCGCGTCGTTGGGCGGGCCGCACATGTAATTGTGAAAATCCTCGTCGGACAACGGGATGCCGCGCCGTGCGAGAAAGGCGCCCCAGGCCTGCCGGTGCAGCGCCGTATCCTGATACAGCGTGCCGTTGAAATCAAAAATGAACTGTCGCATACATACCTCGCAACCGTAGGCCGTGGGCGCGGCTTATTTGATCAGATCGGCAAATTGCGCGTCCGTATAGCGCCTCAGATCTTCGGGGTTCAGGATCAGCTGCTGCCCCCGCATACCGGCGCTGACGAATATTTTATCGAACAGCGTGGCGATCTCGTCGATAAATGTCGGGTATTTCTTCTTCATACCGATGGGAGAGCAGCCGCCGCGAATATAGCCGGTCAGAGCCGGAAGCTCCCGGACGTGAATCATCTCAATCTTTTTTTCGCCTGCCGCCGCGGCACACTTTTTCAAGTCAAGTTCCTCCGCCACGGGGATGCAGAACACGCAAAGCCCCTTTTTTTCACCCCGGGCAACCAACGTCTTGAACACGCAATCCGCGTCTACACCCAGCATTTTTGCGGCGTGAACACCGCTCAGGTCGTTCTCGTCAACCTCGTATTCAGAGACTTCAAACCCGATGCCCGCCTGCTTCAACAGGCGCATGGCGTTTGTGATGGTCATGACATAAACTCCTTTGCGCGCTCGTCAAGCTCATAGAATACCTCCATCAGCGTCAGCCCGTGGGCAGGCGCGGTAACGCCCAGGTCGAGACGGTTGCCGGTCTCTATGGCCCGTGCCAGCGCGCCGGGCGACAGCTTGCCGGAGCCCACGTCCCGCAGCGTGCCGGCGATGATGCGCACCATGTTGTACAGAAAACCGTTGCCCTCCACGATCAGCTTAACCTCGTGGTCCCTGCGCTCCACATCCGCCCGCCAGATCGTGCGCACGGTGTCCTTCACTACGGAGCCGCTGGCGGCGAAGGCGGCAAAATCGTGCTTCCCCAGCAGCGTCAGGGCTTCCTCGCGCATGACGGCGTCGTTGAGCGGGTAAATGCTGTGGGCGTGGGTGTTGCGGTTCAGCGCCCCCGCGTGCGGGGCGTCGTAAAACAGATATCGATAACGCTTGCCCCGGGTGGAAAAGCGGGCGTGAAAGTCCGGTGGGACATCCTCCGAGCGCCGCACGCGAATGTCCGGCGGCAAAAGGGCGTTCAGGGCATAGCTGAACTTTTCTCCGGGGATGCGGCTGGCGGTGTCAAAGTGGGCGGACTGCCCCAAAGCATGGACCCCTGCGTCCGTTCGGCTGGCTCCATGCAGCACGACGGTCTCGCCGGTCAGCTTTTTCAGCCTTTCCTCAAGAACCTGCTGCACCGCCAGCGCGTTGGCCTGCCGCTGCCAGCCCGCATAATTCATGCCGTCGTATTCGACGATCAAATGTATCCGTCGCATGGCCAAATCCTTAAAACGCGCCGATGGCGTTCAAAGCCAGGACCGCCACCAGCAAAAGCGCCAGCGCCAGGGCGGCCAGCGCGTCGATCCTGCCGAATTTAAGCTGCTTCATGCGCGTGCGCCCCGCGCCGCCGCGGTAGCAGCGCGCGTCCATGGCCAGCGCCAGCTCCTCGGCGCGCCTGAACGCGCCCACGAACAGCGGTACCAGCAGCGGCACCATTGCCTTGGCCCGGGCGATGATGCTGCCGGTTTCAAAGTTTGCGCCGCGGGCCTTCTGTGCCTTCATGATCTTGTCTGCCTCGTCCATGAGGGTCGGGATAAAGCGCAGCGCAATGGACATCATCATTGCGATTTCGTGGGCGGGAAAGTGGATCGCCTGCAACGGGCGGAACAGGGTTTCCAGGCCGTCCGTTAGGGAGATGGGAGAGGTGGTCAGCGTCAGCAGCTGGGAGCTGACTACCAGCAGGATCAGGCGCACGGCCATGAAGGACGCCATGCGCAGACCATGGTCGGTTATTCGGATGAAGCCGACGTGGACCAGCTCCGTGCCCTCCGTCTGAAAAAACAGGTTCAGCACGAAGGTAAATATGATGATGAAGAACAGCGGCTTGAGGCCGCGCACCAAAAACTTCAGGTGGATGCCCGTGGAGGCGGCGCAGGCGATGACGAAGGCCGCGATCAGCAGAAAGCCTGAAAAGCCCTGCACGACAAAGACAATGGCAATCAGAGCGATCGTCGCCAGCAGCTTTGTGCGCGGATCCAGCCGATGGATCAGCGATTCACCCGGGAAATACTGCCCCAGCGTGATATTTTTCAACATCCGGCTCCACTTCCTCCGCGCAAATTTTCCAGAATGGCGGCGCACACATCCTCTATGCGGTAGATGCCCTCCGGCATGTCAAAGCCGGCCTGCCGCAGCCGCCGCGCGAGCTTTGCACATTCGGGCACGTCAAGCCCGATATCGTGCAGTTTTTCATCGTGGATGAATACCTCCGCCGGGGTGCCGGAATAGGCCATTTCACCCTTGTTCAGCACGAACAGCCTGTCGCAATAGCGCCCCACGTCATCCATGGAATGGGACACCATGACCACCGTCGTGCCGGAATCGTGGATGCTCCGAATAAGGGAAAGCATTTCCCTGCGCCCCGCGGGATCGAGGCCCGCGGCGGGCTCATCCAGGATCAGAATCGAAGGCTTCATGGCCAGCACGCCCGCGATGGCGACGCGCCGCTTTTGTCCGCCGGACAGCTCAAAGGGCGATTTTTCCGCCACCTGTTCAGGGTCGAGTCCCACCTGTCGAATGGCCCAGTTCACGCGGCTGGAGACTTCATTCGGTTCGAGGCCGAGGTTGTTTGGGCCGTAGGCCACGTCCTTTGCCACGGTCTCCTCAAACAGCTGGTATTCGGGATACTGGAAAACCAGGCCTACCGTCCGCCGCACAGCGATCAAATCCGTATCTTTCAGACCAAGGTCTGTTCCTTTGACAAGCACAACGCCGGGCTCTGAACGTTCCAGTCCGTTCAGATGGGTGACAAGCGTACTCTTGCCGCTGCCCGTGTGGCCGATAATGCCTGCAAATTCCCCCTCGCGCACGGCGAGAGTGATTTCATTCAGGGCTCTGGCCTCAAAGGGCGTTCCCGGCATGTACACATGGGTCAGTTTTTTGACTTCGATGACATTTTGGCTCTCGTCCGGTTGCGCAGGGTGCCCATCATCAAAAACAGAACTGAGTTTAGAATGACAGACTACGGTCTGATTTAAAGCTTCCCGGCGCTGGCAAAGCGCCACCGCCATCTCATTGACCGTCATAAGCTCTGCGGGCAGATCGACGCCGCCCTTGCGCAGCGCGTCCGCCAGCTTCATGACCTCGGGCACATCCAGCCCCAGTGCAAGCACCCTGTCGGTCTGGGCAAAGACCTCCCTCGGCGCGCCCTCCAGAGCGATGACGCCTTTGTCCATGACCACCAACCGGTCCGCCAGGGCGGCTTCCTCCATGAAGTGGGTGATCCACACCACGGTGATACCCTCTTCGACGTTCAGCCTGCGGGCCAGCGCAAACACGTCCCGCCGCCCGATGGGGTCCAGCATGGCAGTGGATTCGTCAAAGACGATAATCCTGGGCCGCATGGCCAGCACGCCCGCCACAGCGACGCGCTGCTTCTGGCCGCCGGAAAGCATGGAGGGGGAGGCCTGGGCATAGTCGGTCATGCCCACGCTGTGCAGCGCCTCGTCCACGCGGCGGCGAATTTCCGCGGGTTCAACGCCCAGATTCTCAAGCCCGAAGGCGCAATCCTCCTCGACGATGGTGGTGACGATCTGGTTGTCCGGGTTCTGGAACACCATGCCGCAGGATTTGCGCACCTCATAGCAGTCGTCCTCGCTCACAGCCCTGATACCGTTTACGGTCAATTCGCCCGAGGAGGGCAAAAGCAGTGCATTCAGCAGCTTTGCGAAGGTGGATTTACCGCTGCCGTTTCTGCCGAGAATCGCAAGAAATTCGCCCTGCGCTACGGTGAGATTGACCTTGTCCACGGCGTTGACGGGAGCATCCTCATATCTGAAGCAGACGTCGCGCGCTTCGATAATCGCTTTTTTCATCCGGGAATCCTCCTGATTTGTTGAATTATAGCATGTGTTCGTTAAGAGTAATCCGCCAATGTGGCCAAATATCGCCGATTCCGACACAATCAACGCAAATTTTAAGTTGGCAAAAGGCAAAAGCCTCTTTTATTTTGGCCTGCAATGTGTTAGAATATGGATATCAATTTGATTAAGGAGTGAATCCACATGAATCTCAATAAGATGACCATTGAGGACGTTCAGGTCAGAGGCAAGAAGGTCCTCGTGCGCTGTGACTTCAACGTGCCGCTGGACGCGGAAAAGAATATCACCGATGAAACCCGCATCAACGCCGCGCTGCCCACCATTAAATACCTGCTGGACAACGGCGCGGCCGTGATCCTCTGCTCCCACCTGGGCCGCCCGAAGGGACAGTTCAACATGGACTTCTCCCTCGCGCCCGTGGCCAAGCGCCTGAGCGAGAAGCTGGGCTTTGAGGTGAAGCTGGCCAAGGATGTCATCGGCCCCGATGCCAAGAAGCTGGCGGCGGAGGTGGAGCCCGGCAAGGCCGTGCTGCTTGAGAACGTCCGTTTCCATGCCGAGGAAGAAAAGAATGACCCCGAGTTCGCCAAGGAGCTGGCTTCCATGGCCGAGCTGTACGTCTCCGACGCCTTCGGCACCGTGCATCGCGCTCACGCCTCCACCGCCGGAGTGGCCGCCTATCTGCCCGCCGTTGCCGGCTTCCTGATCGGCAAAGAGCTGCAGTTCCTGGGCAACGCCGTCGAAAACCCGGTTCGCCCCTTTGTGGCGATCCTGGGCGGCGCAAAGGTCAAGGACAAGATCGGCGTCATCAAAAACCTGTTGGAAAAGGTGGACGTGCTGCTCATCGGCGGCGGCATGAGCTATACCTTCCAGGTGGCCCTGGGCGGCAAGGTCGGCCGTTCCCTGTTGGACGAGGAGCGCATCGGCCTGGCCAAGGAGCTGCTTGAGCTGGCCCAGGAAAAGGGCGTCAAGCTGCTTTTGCCCGTGGACAACGTCTGCGGTGACGACTTCTCCAATGATTGCGAGCGCATCACCGCCCATTCCCGCAACATCCCCGATAACTTCGAGGGCATGGACATCGGTCCTGAGACCGTGAAGCTGTTCAGCGAAGAGATCGCCAAGGCCCGCACCATCGTCTGGAACGGCCCGATGGGCTGCTTTGAGATGCCCAATTTCGCCGTGGGCACCTTGGCCATCGCCAAGGCGCTGGCGGAGTCCCACGCCACCACCATCATCGGCGGCGGCGACAGCGCGGCTGCCGTCACCCAGATGGGCCTGGCTGACCGCATGAGCCACATCTCCACCGGTGGCGGCGCCTCTCTGGAGTTCCTCGAGGGCAAGCAGCTGCCCGGCGTTGTGTGCCTGAAGGACCGCGAGATTCCCAAGCGCACCCCCATCATCGCCGGCAACTGGAAGATGAACAAGACGCCTGAAGAGGCCGCCCAGCTGGTTACCGACCTGATCCCCCTGGTGAAAAACGCCAAGTGCGACGTGGTCGTCTGCACCCCCGCGGTTGACTTCGCGGCCATCAAACCCATCATCGCCGGCACCAACATCCATCTGGGTGCCCAGAACGTCCACTTCAAGGAGTCCGGCGCCTACACTGGCGAGTTGAGCGCTGAGATGCTCAAGGCTGCGGGCTGCGAATACGTGATCATCGGTCACTCCGAGCGCCGTCAGTACTTCGGCGAGACCGACAAGACCGTCAACCTGCGCACCCTCGCCGCCGTGAAGGCCGGCCTGAAGGCCATCGTGTGCGTGGGCGAGATGAAGGACGAGCGCGAAGCGGGCTACACCGACATGATCGTGACGTATCAGACCCAGATGGCTCTGCACGGCCTGTCCGCCAACGACCTGGAAAACGTCGTGATCGCCTATGAGCCCGTTTGGGCCATCGGCACCGGCCTGACCGCCACCGACGAACAGGCGAATGAGACCATCGGCGTGATCCGCAAGGCCGTGGAGGCCAAGTTCGGCCGCTATGCCGCCGAGCACCTGCGCATCCAGTACGGCGGAAGCATGAAGGGCTCCAACGTGAAGGGCCTGATGGCGCAGCCGGAGATCGACGGCGGCCTCATCGGCGGCGCGAGCCTCAAGGCCGCGGACTTCGCACAGGTTGTGAACTTCTAATTCATATTCCGGTGGAGAGCGGAGCTTGGTGTTCCACTCTCCACATTCAAAAATGAATCGAGGAGGATTGATTCCCATGATGAAATTGGTTTTGGTTCGTCACGGCGAAAGCGAGTGGAACAAGCTGAACCTGTTCACCGGCTGGACCGACGTGGACCTGAGCGAAAAGGGCCACGAGGAAGCCAAGGCCGCCGGCCAGCTGTTGAAGGCCGAGGGTTATGACTTTGACGTGTGCTACACCTCTTACCTCAAGCGCGCCATCCACACCCTGTATCACATCCTGGACGAGATGGACCGCGCCTGGCTGCCGGTCATCAAGAGCTGGAAGCTGAACGAGCGCCACTATGGCGCGCTGCAGGGCCTGAACAAGTCCGAGACCGCCGAGAAGTACGGCGAGGACCAGGTGAAGATCTGGCGCCGCAGCTTCAACATCAAGCCTCCGGCCCTGGAGGAGACCGACGAGCGCTCTGCGCTGAACCAGCCCATGTACCGCGACGTGGACAAGGCGCTGCTGCCTGCCCATGAGAGCCTGGAGACCACCATCGAGCGTGCCGTGCCCTACTTCAACGAGGTTATCAAGCCCGAAATGAAGGCCGGCAAGCGCGTCATCATCGCCGCCCACGGCAACAGCCTGCGCGCGCTGGTGAAGTACTTCGACAATATCTCCGACGACGATATCATCGGCGTGAACATCCCCACGGGCACTCCGCTGGTGTATGAGTTCGACGACGACTTCAAGATCATCAAGTCCTACTACCTGGGCGACCAGGAGGCGCTGAAGGCCAAGATGGAGGCCGTGGCGAACCAGGGCAAGAAGAAGTAATATACGGATTTAATTAATCAAGGGGCCGCGCGATTTGCGCGGCCCCTTTCCATGGAAGCATCATTCCACCCGTCTGAACACAATCGCCGTCCGGCAGGGAATGTAGATTTCAAAGCCCAGCCCCTTGCCCTCGACGAATTTGGTGTAATACACATAATCCTTGCTGGTGCGGTCCATGCCGCCGAAGTCGATATCGTCCGTGGAGAAGATGACCCTGTATTTTCCCTCGCCCACGGTATGCACCGGCAGGAAGAAGTCCGTGGGGGACCAGGTGGGGTTGAAGTTGAACACATACACCAGCTCTCCCTTTGAAAAGGCGATGATTTTGCCGGGCTGGTCGATCCACAGATTGACGGTGTCCGTCTTGTTCAGTACGCGATACTTTCGCGAAAACTTGAGCATGGCGCGATCGAAGTTTTCAAGCCATTCATATTTGAGGTTCCGATTCTGAACCAGCGACCATTGGCGACGGGCATACTTGTAGCTCCAGCCGTTGCCCTCCCTTGGAAAATCAATCCACTCCGGGTGGCCGAATTCATTGCCCATGAAGTTCAGATAGCCGTCGCTGGCCAGCGCGAGGGTGATGAAGCGGATCATCTTGTGCAGGGCGATGGCACGGTCGATGGGGATGGAGTGGTAGGACTTTTCCATGCCGGTGTACATCTCCGCGTCCGCCATGCGGAAGATCAGCGTCTTGTCGCCCACCAGCGCCTGGTCGTGGGATTCGCAGTAGCCGATGTTCTTTTCCTGCGGGCGGCGGGTGGTCAGCTCATACCACATTTTGAACATGTCCCACTGATCGTCGGAATACTCCTTGAGCAGTTTGATCCAGAAATCCGGCACGCCCATGGAAAGCCTGTAGTCAAAGCCGATGCCGCCGCTTCGAATGGGAACGCACATGCCCGGCATACCGCTCATTTCCTCGGCGATGGTCAGCGCGAAGGGGTTGACGGCATGGATCAGCTCATTGGCCAGCTGAAGATAGGTCAGCGCGTCCACGTTGGTGTTCAGCCCGAAATACTGGGAATAGTCGGTAAAACTCGTGCCGAGGCCGTGGTCCTGATAGATCATGGAGGTCACGCCGTCGAAGCGGAAGCCGTCGAAGTGGTATTCCTCAAGCCAGAATTTCAGGTTGGAGAGCAAAAAGTGAAGCACCTCATGCTTGCCGTAGTTGAACAGCCGGGTGTTCCATGCCGGGTGCCAACCGCGCTCTCCGGGGATAAAGTACTGGTCGTCCGTGCCGTCCAGGCCGTTCAGGCCCTCGTCGGCATTGGCGGAGGCGTGGGAGTGTACCACGTCCAGCAGCACGTACATGCCAAGCTCGTGGGCCTTGTTGATCAGGTACTTCAAGTCCTCCGGTTCGCCGTATCGGGAAGAGGCGGCAAAGAAGTTGGTGACCTGGTAGCCGAAGGAGGCGTAATAGGGATGCTCCTGAATGGCCATCAGCTGCACGGTATTGTAGCCCAATTCGCGTATGTAGGGCAGGTTGAAATCGGCAAATTCGCGGTAGCTGCCCACCTCCTGGCGCTCCTGGGCCATGCCGATGTGTGCCTCATAGATGTAGGGCGGGGCAATCTTGCGCTTGCCATAGCCGCCGTCCGTCCACGGGAAGGGGCGCGGCGGGGCCCAGATCTGTCCGTTGAAGAGATGGGTTGCCTCGTCCTGCACCACGCGGCGGATATAGGCGGGAATGTGATCTGAGGTCTTGCCGTCCTTTGTGACCTGAACCTTCACCAGCTGACCGTGCTTCAGGGCGTCCGTGCCCTCCAGATGGATTTCCCATGTGCCGTCCGCAAGCCGGGTCAGCGGATGGGATTCGCGGTTCCATCCGTTGAAGTCGCCGATCATATGCAGCGCATCCGCGCCGGGCGCCCATTCCCGGTATACCCAGCCGGTTTCGGTCCTGGAAATGCCGTAATACAGGTAGCCGTTGGCAAAGGAGGACAGGTCCGCCTTATCGCCCAGCAGCAGCTTGCGCGTGTTTGCATGGCGGTCCATTCGCAGCGCAATGTCATTGTAATAGGGCTGCAGCCATGGGTCGATGGACAGAATCCTGTAGCGCGTCTGTTTGGGCGTATTCTTCACAAACGGCACCTCCTGCGTCGTAATATGCTGACAAAATTATAACACATATCATAGAAACTGGCAATTCAGAATTTGACAGCATCTCGCGCCGATGGGCCAATTGCCGCCGTCCTGTAGATTTCCGGCGCAAATCCGTGCCCAAATTATTTTAAATCATGTTCGATTGAAATTTCATGGGAAAGTGATATAATAAAACATACATCGAACATATGTTCTTTTTTTGAAACGGAGGCCGTCCCATGCGCACCATATTGCACAGCGATCTGAACAACTTCTACGCCAGCGTCGAGTGCGTATACGATCCCTCGCTCAGGCACCGCCCTATGGCCGTCTGCGGCGATCCCGAGGCACGGCACGGCATCGTGCTGGCCAAGAACATGCTGGCCAAGCAGGCGGGCGTCAAGACGGCGGAGGCCATATGGCAGGCCAGACAGAAGTGCCCGGATCTTGTGGTCGTGGCCCCGAACCATCACAGGTACCTCCGCTTTTCCCGGATGATTAGGCAGATTTACGCCGAATACACGCATAAGATCGAGCCCTTTGGCATGGACGAGGCCTGGCTGGATGTGAGCGACCACCCCATGGGCGGGGAAGCCATCGCCAATGAGCTGCGCCTGCGGGCGAGACAGGAGCTGGGGCTCACGCTGTCCGTCGGTGTCTCCTTCAACAAGGTGTTCGCTAAGCTGGGCAGCGACATGAAAAAGCCGGATGCCACCACCGTCATTTCCGCGGACAACTACCGGGAAAGGGTGTGGCCGCTGCCCGTAGGGGCGCTTCTGTATGTCGGCCCGGCCACGCGGCGCAAGCTGGCGGCACGGAACCTGCGCACCATCGGCGACGTGGCCCGCTGCGCGCCCGAGACGCTTCGGACGGCCCTGGGCAAGAGCGGGGACATGCTGTGGTGCTATGCCAACGGGATGGACCGTTCGCCCGTCATGGAGCTGGGGGAATCGATGCCCGTCAAATCCGTGGGCAACAGCATGACCACGCCGGAGGATATGCGCAGCGACCCGGAGGCGCGGGCTGTGCTGTTGGCGCTTTCTGAGAATGTCGCTGACAGGCTGCGGGCAAAGGGCCTGCGGGGCAGGGAGGTTTGCCTGTGGGTGCGGGATTGCGAGCTGAGGTCCTTCACGACCCAGTGCAGGCTGCGGGAAAGCACGGCGCTGGCTTCTGAGATCGGGCGCAGCGCCATTCAGCTCTTTCGGTGCCACTATCGCTGGGAGAAGCCCATTCGCAGCCTGGGCGTCAGCGTGTCCATGCTGGAAAGCGAGGACAGCGACGTGCAGCTGAGCATATTCGGTGAGGCGGACCGGGTACGGCGCTATGAATTGGAGGGCACGCTGGGAGAGATACGGCGCCGGTTCGGCAGCACGGCCATACAGCGCGCATCGATCCTGGAGGGCGGATACGCTGCCACGCTGGGCTCCGTGGAGGCTTGCGGGACACGGTTTATGGAATGAGGACAAAGGGGGAATGGACATGGCGCACCGCGCGTATGTGAGAGTTCTCGTGGACGTGGACGAAATTGGCCAGGTCCAGCCAGTCAAAATCTACTGGGAGGACGGGCGCTGCTTTGAGGTGGACCGACTGCTGGACGTTCGTCGCGCGGCTTCCACCCGGGCGGGCGGCCAGGGTATGCGCTATACCTGCCGCGTGCGGGGGCGGGCCGTGAACCTGTTTGAGGATGAGGGGCGCTGGTTCGTGGAGGCCCGGGACGTTCCGGCACGGCGCTGAAAAAATCGGAATGAAACCGCCCCGGGGCACATATATAATAGCGAAATAAAGCACATTAAGGAACCGGAGGGATACGATGGAAAATCCAAACAACAGAATCGCGGCGGTGGGCCGCATCGACGGTGAATTGGAATTGAGCCATGAGGTGATGAACGAGCCGTTTTATACCGGCACGTTGATGGTCAAGCGGCTGTCCGGCGCGGTTGACCGGCTTCCGATCACCATTCCCGGCAAGCTGATGGGACTGCTGCCCGAGGACAGGTCCTGGCAGCTGATGATGACCGGGCAGGTGCGATCCTATAACAAGGTGGTGGACGGCGCGGGCCGCCTGATGGTGACGCTGTTTGTGCAGAGCATCGCCCTGTCCCCGGACAATGAAACGCTGAACAAGGTTTCGCTGACCGGCGCGCTATGCAAGCCTCCGATTTACCGGTCCACACCCTTTGGCCGGGAGATATGCGATATGATGCTGGCCGTGAACCGCGCCTTCGGCAAGAGCGATTACATACCCTGCATCGCCTGGGGCCGCAACGCGCAGTATGCCTCACGCTTCGGCGTGGGCGACAGGGTTAGCCTGACCGGGCGGCTGCAATCCCGGGAATACCAGAAGCTGCTGGAAAGCGGCGAATATCTGGCGAGGAACGCCTATGAAGTATCCTGCTTTACACTTGAAGCAGCGGAAAGCGTGACACCGCAGCGCGCCTTTACCGCGCCGGAAAAACGCTATGTGTTTGAGCCTGTTGGGCACAAGAGTCTGAGTTGAGCAGCAGCAATAGATCCGTCAGCTTCCGCCGTGGCAGCGTATGTGAACCTTCACATCCACCGCCGCGGCGGAATAATGCGTCTGCCAATCGTAAGCCAGCCATTCCGGCACTGTCATAAAGTGCCCGGCCGCCTCCTCCGCAAAGCCGAAGGGATCGGCGTTCAGTCTCTGGCACTTTGCGATCAGCGCCTCGAAGGACCTGACCAGCAGCAGCTCTGTCTCCCGTACATAAGCACCGCAATCCTCGTTTGCAGACAGCAGCTCAAGCGCCAGCGTCAGGCGGGGAGCGACGCCGGTTTCGACGGTCTTCTGTGGCACACTGTCCAGCATCAGCTCGACGGCCCGGCCATTGCAGTCCACGGACAGCGAGGCTGTCTCGCCCAGCACCAGGTTCAATAGCTGCGTTTCGACGGTATCCAGCGTGCCCACCATCCTGCCGCCTTCAAACAGTGCCGCGCCCGCGAACCGTTGGCGCATGGCGGAAGCTCCGTGGTTGTCGTCGCCGCGCATCAGGGCGGAGGCGGGTTCGTCCGCGCCTTTGACATAACCCATTATGGCCACGGGGTCGGAATAGACGGAAGCACCGGCATAGTACACGTCGGCAAAGCTGCTGTTCGGGATGTATCCGAAGGCGGCGTAATGGGCCAGCGTCGCTTCGATGTCCGCGGACAGGCGCGTACCGATCACCGCTTGCTGGGTTTCGATGAAATCCCGGGCCGTTCCCTCGCACACGACGAAGCGCGCGGTGATGTACAGGTGCGGCGTCTCGGCGATCTGGTCGACCAGGCGGCTGAACCCGGCTTCTTCGGCGATGGTTCTGGAGGCGACCAGCATTTCAATGTGGCTCAGGTTCGTGCGCCGGGGCGTGACCCATTGCAGCGCTTCCATGGCCCTGGCATAGTTTTCTCCGGCGGCGGAAAAGGTCATGTAGCTGTCGCCGGATGAGCCGTCCGATTCCTGCGTGCCCTTGCCCGCAACGCGTGGGATGCGGGCGGTCAATTCCAGCGCCCCGCCGGGCAGGCGGTCCACGCCCAGAATTAGCACATAGGCCTGGTTTTCCAGCTCTCCGGAGCTGTTGCAGCCGCTCAGGCTCAGACAGAGAGGCATGAGCAAAAGCACCATCAGTTTTCGCACGCTCAAGCCTCCTTTTTTTCGCGCATGGCAGCGAGGGCCAGCGCCGCACAGGCGGGCAGCGCGACGGCGAGCCACGCTTCGAAGCCCTCAAAGCCCGCCGCGGGCGAGAGTGTGGTGGAGAGAACCACGGAGGCCAGCACGGTCAGAAAGGCGCACAGGCGGCCGTCCAGGCGCTCTGAAAGCCGTTGAAACGACGCGGCGGCGGTGAAACATTCGCAGACCAGCAGATGCAAAAGGCCTCCGAACCATGCCGCGATCATGGGCAACTGTAGGTACAGCGGCGCGCGTCCGTTTACCAGCAGCGAATCCAGCCGCTTCAGCCAAGTCTCCTGGCCCCTCGTCATGGTCGGCGTCATCATCAGCCGCAGCAGGATGAGCGCCGCGGCGACGCAAACGGCGGCGACCAGCATACGCAGCAGCCGACGTGCGCCGATCTCTGCGGCCTCCGCGTCATCAGGAAGCAGCAGTATGCCGGATATGGCCATGATGTGTCCTGTCGATTGAAGGGCGCCGCGGACGATATCGCGCCAGCCGGAGCCGAGCAGGGGAAGCAGCCATTGGCTCCGATAGCGGCCCAGCTGAAGGAGGGCGACCAAGAGCATCAGCGTGCCAAACAGCCGCGCCCACACCATAGCGCCGTAGCCGATGGCGTCGCCGCCCTTCCATACGCACCAGAGCGCCGCAAGTCCCGCCGGAATGAGCAGCGCAAGGGGATGGCAGCGATCCAGGGAGAGATAGCCCGAGGAGCGGGTGAGGTCTGCAAGGGTGGCGGCGGCTCCCATCGTTGAGGATGCCAAAACCACCGACATCAACAATAGACGCGCCGGGCCTGGGCAGGCGCGAAATCGCTGCCGGAGCAGGTCGACGCCCAGCAACCAGGGAACGGACAGCGCGCCGCCCAGCAGCACCGAAACCCACGCGCCGTTGTGAAAGGACGCCGGGCTGTCCACGGTCAGGCCGATGAACAGCCGGGCGACAATGGCGGCCAGAGCCGCGGCCCGGGCCGAGCTTGCCGATATATTGAGCTTCACGGGCGCACCTTCCTGCCGGCGCGCATCCATGTGCCCTTGCGCGCAAGGTACATCGGATCGCATTGCGTCCAAATCGGCAGCCGAAGCAGCAGGTCCGGGTTATGGCTGCGCTTCGGGGCGACGGGGGCAAGGTACGGATACCCCAGCGAACGCTGTCCGCACAGGCTGACCAGCAGGCAGGACGCGGCCAGGCACACGCCGTAGAGCCCCAGCAGCGCGCCTGAGGCGATGACGAACAGCCGACATATGACCAGGCCAATGCCGAAACTGTAGTCCGGGATGGCATAGTTGCCCAGGCCCGTGATGGCGACGATGATGATGAGTATGGGGCTGATGATCGAAGCGGAGACCGCGGCCTGGCCCAGGATCAGCGCGCCGACGATGCCGAGGGCGGATCCAATCTGTTGCGGTATGCGCGTTCCGGCCTCGTTGATCAGGTAGAAAGAAAACTCCATGATCAGTATTTCCACCAGTATGGGAAACGGCACATTGCTTCGGGCCTCCGCGATGGAGCCCAGCAGGCTCATGGGCAGCAGGTGCATGTGATAATCGGTCAGCGCAATATACAGCCCCGGCAGAAACACGGAGATAAACATGCCTGCAATCCGAATCAGCCGAAGGAAGGTTCCGTACTGCCAGCGGGAAAAGGAATCGTCAGAGGCGTGCAGCTGATGAAACAGCGTCACCGGGGCCGCCAGCGCACAGGGGGAGTTGTCCGCCAGAATGACCACCTGGCCCTCCAGCAAGCAGGAGGCGGCGCGGTCCGGGCGCTCCGTTTGCATGAGCTGCGGCACCAGCGACCAGGGATTGTCCTCGATCAGCTGCTGTATCGCGCCGAGCCCCTGCACCGCGGGCGCGTCGATGCGTTTGAGCCGTCCGCGGGCCTCCTCAATGACCCTCTCGTCTGCCACGCCGTCCAGGTACACCAGTACAGCGGCACTGGAGACACGTTTTCCAACGGTGATCGTCTCGGTGATCAGCCGTCGGGAGGGAATATAGCGCCTGAGCAGCGTCATGTTCGTGCGCAGGCTCTCCACGAAGCCCTCCTGCGCGCCGATGACCACCGATTCGTTGGTGGTTCGGTTCACCTGTCTGGCGGGATACCCCCGGGTCTCCAGCAGCACCGCCTCGCCACAGCCATCGATGAGCAGCGCGGTTTTGCCGGCGACGATCGCGTCGACGATGGCCTCGACGCGGTCCTCACACTCGCATTGCGCGATTTCAAGCACGTTCTCAATCAAATACCGCGCGTCGATGGATGCCGGAACATCCGGCCCCTCCGCGCAGGCGCGCAGCACGAATTCGCTGATTTTTTTATCGTCCGCCATGCCCTCGAGGTAGATGGCGCACAGGCTATGGCCCGATAGCTCCGTCCTTCGGAACTGGGCGTCGGAATTGACAGGGTATTTGAACAGTGCCTTGAAGCGGCGTTCATTTTCGGAAAGTTCCGCCGACAGCGTGCCGCGCAGAAGTGAAGTCTGAAGCGTGTCCATGATTTTGCCTCCAAGCGCCGTGAATTGCATAAAAAGTATGCGCCGCAGGGCGAGGATTTATGTTTCGAGGCAAACAAAAGGCGCGAATCCCACGCGGGATCGCGCCTGAAAATCGCGTCATGCGCCGTCACCCGGCCTCCAGCATGTTTTCCGGCAGGGTGGAGGTGAGCGTCAATATGGAAATCTCCGGCGCGTTGAACAGCCTGAAGGGCATCAGCGGCGCAGAGGCGCTGGTGGACATGCCCCGCGTCACGTAAACCTGCGTTTCGCCCACCGTGGACAGCCCCGCCACGCGCGCCTGCTCCGGGAACCATCCGCCGCGCTCCATGGTCTTGTCCGGCACGTAGAACGCGCCGATGCCGGGCAGTCGCCAGACGCCGCCGCAATAGTGCCCGGCAAGGATCAGCTCCGGCGAGGAAAGGAAGCGTTCAACCCCGGCGTCGTGGTCCTCGGAGGTGTAGATAAAAGTATCCGAAGGGCGCTCATGAGCCAGCGAGATGTGGATATCCGTGCTGCTCATGTTGCGCTGGGCGTCGTAGAGCCGCTGGGCCAGCTTGCTGCGATAGGTGGTGATGGGGAGCTTGGTATAGTCATCGTTGATGCCGGAGCGCACGCCGTCAATCTCCTGCTCGGTCTGCTCCTGCCAGACCTCCAGCGTGCTGCTGGCCTCAAGGTTCAGCATGGTGGCGGGGGAAACCCAAAGGTTCGCTTCCTTGACGGAGATGCAGACCGGGGCGTCCACATAGTTCGCGCCGCGCTCGATCGCGCCCAGGATCCAATCCTCCAGAATCAGCTGGGAGAGGATGCCCTCGGTGCCCCTCGCGCCGGAGATGTAGGGGCCGGGGTCTGAATCGCCGCAGATGAAATACACCTTCTCGGGGGATTTCAGGCCGTCCAGGAACTCCCAGAACGGCTCCGGGTTGCCGCTTTTGCCCACCATGTCACCCAGACAGAATATGGCATCATATTTGAGATTGTTGAGCGTCCGACAGAGCAGGCTCTGGCTGTCGCCGAAGCGCTTGGCGTTCATGTCGGAAAGCACGATGATGCGGTATCCCTCCAGATCGTCCGGCAGGCCGACGACGGTGATCGTCTGCTCCGCGACGGTGAGGTTGCTGTTGTTCAATATCACGCCGCTGGCCATGATGACGACGGCCACCAGCACGATCAGCGGCCAGAAGCGAATCTCCCGCCCGAATACGCGGATCGGCCTGAACAGGCTGTCGGGGCCGGTGGCGCTCATCAGATCAAACAGGCCGCGATAGGAACGGTGCTTCTTCTTCTTGTGTTTTTTCTTTTTGCGCTTGGGGGCCACCTTCGGGAAGGACGCCTGCGGCTTTTCATCCTTGTCCTTCTTTTCGGTCCTGTCCCGCATGATGGGCACGCGGGCGTCCGTGCGCTTTCGCCTGGGAACGGGTATGTCCGCTTCGTCGCCGTACAGCTGTGATTCATCGCGCAACACATCCTCCGAAGCCGCTGTTTCCGGCTTCGGCACGGGTATGACGCGCTTCTTCGCGCCGCTTTTCTTTTCGGCTTCAGGCATCTTCGGCTCCCTCAACAAACGGAACTCGCCGTTCATCCGGCGGCTTAACCCCTATATTATATTGCTTTTTTCGCTTTCTGGCAAGTCGGGTTGTAAACCATTATGTATAAGAACAGGTAAACAAAAATGGGCAGCGTGCTACACACGGCGGCGCATTTGTGCTATAATAAGCCCAGCGCATATTTAAAATTCGGAGGATGGAACCTTGGCAAAGCTAAAGACGATGTATGTTTGCAACGAATGTGGCTATGAGACAAGCAAGTGGCTGGGCAAGTGCCCGGATTGCGGCAGCTGGAACACGCTTACGGAGCAGGAGCCCGCCCCGCAGGTATCCGGCGCAGAACAGAAAAAGCTGAAGCGCGCCCCGGGTAACGACGCTGAGGCCGTGCGGATCAACGATATTCCCGAAGAGGCCATGGAGCGCCGCTCCACGGGCATCGGGGAGCTGGACAGGGTGTTGGGCGGAGGCGTGGTAGACGGCTCACTGGTGCTGGTGGGCGGAGACCCGGGCATCGGCAAATCCACGCTGCTGACGCAGCTGTGCGCAAACATGGCGGGTGAGAACGTGAGCGTGTTGTATGTATCCGGCGAGGAATCCGCCCGCCAGATCAAAATGCGGGCCAGGCGGCTCAGCGCGTCTGGCTCCGGCTTTTATGTGCTGTCGGAAAACGATATGAATACCGTCGAGAGGCGGATGCTGGAGCTTTCGCCCAGCGTTCTCATCGTGGACTCCATTCAGACGATGTACCGCCCGGAGATGGCCAGCGCGCCGGGCAGCGTCTCCCAGGTGCGGGAATGTGCCTCCATGCTGATGCGGCTTTCAAAACAAAGCGGGTGCAGCACGTTCCTGGTGGGCCACGTCACAAAGGAGGGCGCTATTGCGGGACCGCGGGTGCTGGAGCATATGGTGGACGCCGTGCTGTACTTTGAAGGGGATCGCCAGCACCAGTACCGCCTGCTGCGGGCCGTCAAGAACCGCTTTGGTTCGGTCAACGAGCTGGGCATGTTTGAAATGACCCAGAGCGGTATGCGCGAGGTGGAGAACGCCAGCGAGGCGCTGCTGTCTGAACGTGCCCACGATGCCAGCGGCTCCGTGGTGATGTGCGCGATGGAGGGCTCCCGACCCCTGCTGACAGATGTGCAAGCGCTGGTTTCAACGACGGTATTCGGCAATCCCCGGCGCATGGCCAGCGGCGTGGATCAGGGCAGGCTGGCGCTTTTGCTGGCGGTGCTGGAAAAGCGCGTGGGGCTTCGAATGTACGACCAGGACGTGTACATCAATATCGCGGGCGGCATGTCCTTGACGGAGCCGGCGGCGGATCTTGCGCTCTGCGCCGCCATCGCCTCCTCCCACAGGAACCGGGCCATTGGCGGAAGCTGGTCGGTGATGGGCGAGGTGGGCCTGGCCGGGGAGGTTAGAGCCATTGCCCAGGCGGAGCGCCGCATCGCGGAGTGCGCGCGGCTGGGCTTTGACCACCTGATCCTGCCGAAATACAACCTCAGGAACCTGACCATCCCGGAAAGCATACACGTCGAAGGCGTTGAAACGGTGGCACAGGCCATCGCGGCCCTGGGCCTGCTCAGGGGCTGACCCGGGCGGAAAAAGTTTCCCGCCGTGCCGCCTTTCGTTGATGTTTTGTTTACATACGCGCGCTATAATGGCTGCATTGGCTGAAAAGGGGGCGGCTTTACGGTGTTCGGATATATCGTCGCCAACGTCCAGACGCTCTCCGATGAACAGCGCCGGCGGCTTCGTGCACTCTATTGCGGGCTGTGCGCAACGCTGAGGTCGCGGCACGGTCTTGCGGGCGGCGCGACGCTGAGCTATGATCTGACGTTTCTGGCGATGCTGCTGAACGCCCTCTATGAGCCCGGGGAGCGGGCGGGGACAGAACGCTGTCCGACGCATCCCGTAAAGCCCCATGCCTTTGTGAAATCCCCGGTGATGGACTATGTGGCGGATATGAACGTTGCGCTTGCCTATCACAAGTGCAGGGACAATTGGATCGACGACAAAAGCCTGCTGTCCGCCGGGGAGGGCGCGCTGCTCAAAAGCGCCTATCGCCGCGTATCACGCGCCTATCCCGAAAAGTGCGCCGCGATAGAAGCGTGGCTGGGCGATATTCACGCGCTGGAGGCGCAGAAGATCCTTGAGATCGACCCGCCCGTCAACGCCACGGGGCGGCTGCTGGGCGAGCTGTTCGTCTATCCGAAGGAAAGCATGTGGTCCGGGGAGCTGCGCGCCATCGGCGACGGTCTCGGGCGCTTTGTGTACTTCATGGACGCCTATGACGATCTTCCGGCCGACTTGAGAAGAAAGCGCTTCAATCCGCTGAAAAAGCTGCGGGACCGGGAGGACTACGAGGCGCTGTGTAAGTCCGCGCTGACGATGATGGTGGCGGATGCCGTAGAGGCCTTTGAATGCCTGCCCGTGGTTCAGGACGTGGATCTCATTCGCAATGTGCTGTATTCCGGGATTTGGAGCAAGTATGCGCAGCTGCAAAACAAGCGCGACGCGCGCGGAAAAGGAGCGAAATGATGCAGGATCCCTATCGCGTTTTGGGCGTTTCGCCCCAGGCGACCGACGAAGAAATCAAGAAAGCCTACCGTGCGCTGGCAAAGAAGTACCATCCCGATGTCAACAACGGCTCTGCCCAGGCGGAAGCCAGGATGAAAGAGGTCAACGAGGCATATTCCACGGTCATGAAGCTGCGCCGTGAAGGCGCGACCTCCGGCTATGGCGGTTCGCAGGGCAGCTACGGCGCGCAGGGC
>JAFUCP010000105.1 GCA_017459565.1 Clostridia bacterium
GCCGGAGAGAACGTAAACGACGGCGTGGACGAGGCCACCGGCGTGCCGATTCTGTCCCTCTACGCCGAAAACAGCCACTACCCCAGCGATGAGGATATGGCGAAGTTTGACATGCTGGTGATCGATATACAGGATGTGGGGCTGCGTTATTACACCTACTACATCTCCATGTACTACCTCATGGATGCCTGCGCCCTGGCCGGCAAGCCCGTGGTGCTGCTGGACCGCCCGAACCCCAACGGCTTTTATGTGGACGGGCCGATGCTCCGGCCGGAATTCAGCTCCAACGTCGGGCGGCTGCCGGTTCCCACCGTCCACGGCCTGACGCTGGGAGAGCTGGCGCAAATGATCAACGGCGAGGGCTGGCTGGAGGCGGGCGCCAACGGCTGCGACCTGACGGTCATCCCCTGTCTGAACTACACCCATCAGACCTTGACCTCGCTGGTGCGCGCGCCATCGCCCAACCTGAAGGACATGCGCGCCGTATACCTCTATGCCTCCACCTGCTATTTTGAAAACACCGCCGTCTCCGTTGGCCGGGGCACGCAGTTCCCCTTCGAGAGCTTCGGCAGTCCCTACCTTGAGGGCGCGGAGGGCTATGATTTCAGCTTCACACCCGAAAGCATACCCGGCGCAAACAACCCGCCCTTTGAGGGGGAGATGTGCTACGGCAGGGACCTGCGCGATATCCCGCTGGAGCAGATCCTGTCGGAGGGCATCAACCTCAGCTATCTCGTGGATGCCTACTGCGCCATCCACGACGCGCACCCCGATGTCAGCTTCTTCGGCAAGAGCGACGACAAGGGGCGTTATTGGCTGGACAAGCTGTTCGGCACCGATGCCGTGCGGCTGATGATCGAAGCCGGCATGAGCGCGGAGGATATCCGGGCAAGCTGGCAGGATGAGCTGGAGGCCTTCAAGGCGCAGCGGAGGCCCTATCTGCTCTACGAGGAATAACCCATAAAACAGCGCGCGCCCCGTAAAGCGAAGGTTTCGCTTTACGGGGCGCGTCTTTTGTCATGCATTCAGCTTCAGCACCGCTTCCTTCGTGGTGAGCTTCACCTCGTCGTCCTCCACGTCCACGATGATGGCAGTGTCCTCCGGGATACTGCGTTCGATCAGCAGCCGGGCGACGGGCGTCTCTATGGCTCTTTGGATAAAGCGCTTCAGCGGGCGCGCGCCATAGGTGGAATCATAGCCGTTGTCCACCACCCACTGCTCGGCCTTCGGCGTCAGCTTCACGGTGAGCCTCCGGTCCGCGAGTCTCCGATTAAGCCGCACGATCATCAGCTGCATGATGCTGACGATCTGATCTCTGGTCAGCGGCGTGTAAATCACCGTCTCATCCAGGCGGTTCAGGAACTCCGGCCTGAATTTCTGCTTAAGCAGCGCTTCGGTCAGCTTCCTGGCCTCGTCTGTCAGGTGGCCATCGGCGTCGATGCCGGCCTGGATGATATCGGAGCCCAAATTGCTGGTCAGTATGATGATGGTATTCTTGAAGTCCACCGTCCGGCCCTGGGAATCGGTGATGCGCCCGTCGTCCAGCACCTGCAGCAATATGTTGAACACATCCGGGTGGGCCTTTTCCACCTCGTCGAAAAGCACCACGCTGTAGGGCTTGCGGCGCACGGCCTCGGTCAGCTGGCCGCCCTCCTCATAGCCCACGTATCCCGGAGGCGCTCCCACCAGCCTGGACACGCTGTATTTCTCCATATACTCCGTCATGTCGATGCGGACCAGGTTCTTTTCATCGTCAAACAGCGCCTGTGCCAGCGTCTTGGCCAGCTCCGTCTTGCCCACGCCCGTGGGACCCAGGAACAGGAAGGAGCCGATGGGCCGGTTGGGGTCCTGTATGCCAGCACGGGAGCGCAATATAGCCTCGGCCACCTTTTGAACGGCCTCGTCCTGCCCCACCACGCGCTTGTGCAGCTCGTCGTCCAGGTGCAGCAGCTTGCTGCGCTCGCTCTCCACCAGCTTCGTCACGGGAATACCCGTCCAGCGGGACACAATGCGCGCGATTTCATCCTCCGTCACGCGGTCGTGCAGCAGCGAATCGGCCTTGTCCGCCTCCATGCGCTTCTCCGCCTCGGCCAGCTCCTTTTTCAGCTGGGGCAGTCTGCCGAACTTCAGCTCCGCGGCCTTGTCCAGATCGTAGGTCATCTGAGCCTTTTCGATATCCGCGTTCATCTGCTCGATATCCTCGCGCAGCTTCTGAACCCTGGTGATATCTCCCTTCTCCCGCTCCCACTGCTCCTTCATGCCGCTGAACTTCTCCCGAAGGTTCTTCAGCTCGTCCTGTACGCGCTCCAGCTGGTGCTTCGAGGCATCGCCCTCCTTGGCCAGCGCGGCTTCCTCAATCTCCTTCTGCATGATCTCCCGCGAGATGCTGTCCATCTCCTGGGGCATGGAATCGATCTCCGTGCGGATCATGGCACATGCCTCGTCCACCAGGTCGATGGCCTTGTCCGGCAGGAAGCGGTCGCTGATATAGCGGTGGGACAGCTTCGCGGCGCTGATCAACGCCTGGTCGGAAATCTTCACGCCGTGGAACACCTCGTAGCGCTCCTTGAGGCCGCGCAGTATGGAAATGGTGTCCTCCACCGTGGGCTCGTCCACCATCACGGGCTGGAAGCGGCGCTCAAGAGCGGGGTCCTTTTCCACATACTTGCGGTACTCGTCCAGCGTGGTCGCGCCCACGCAGTGCAGTTCACCCCTGGCCAGCATGGGCTTGAGCAGGTTGCCCGCGTCCATGCTGCCCTCGGTTTTGCCCGCGCCGACGATGTTGTGCAGCTCGTCAATGAACAGTATGATGCGGCCCTCGCTCTTCCTGACCTCCTCCAGCACACTCTTCAGGCGCTCTTCAAACTCGCCGCGGTACTTCGCCCCGGCGATCAGCGCGCCCATATCCAGGGCGATCAGCTGGCGGTCCTTCAGCGTGCTGGGCACATCGCCGCGCACGATGCGCTGGGCCAGGCCCTCGGCGATAGCCGTCTTGCCGACGCCGGGCTCGCCAATCAGCACAGGGTTGTTCTTTGTCTTTCTGGACAGGATGCGGATGACGTTTCTTATCTCATTGTCGCGCCCGATCACAGGGTCCAGCTTCTGGCTTCGTGCTTGCTCCGTCAGGTCCGTGCCGTATTTCAAGAGCGCATCGTAGGTATCCTCCGGGTTCTCACTGGTCACGCGGCTGTTTCCGCGCACCTTCTGCATGGCCTCCAGAAAGGCCTCCTTCGTCACGCCAAATTCATTGAATATGGTCTTTATGACGCCGTTCGGCTTTTCGATCATGCCCAGCATGATGTGTTCCACAGAGATGAATTCGTCCTTCAGGTGTCCGGCCTCCTCCTCGGCCTCCACCAGGGCAGCATCCACGGACTGAGAGACATAAACCCGGTCCATCTCCCGGCCGGGGCCGGTGACCTTGGGCACGCGCTGGATCTCCCGGTCACAGGCAGCCGCCATGCGCTTTACGTCTACCTTCGACTTCTTCAGGATCTGCGACACGGCGCCGCCGTCCTGGTTGAGCAGCGCGTACAACAGGTGCTGCTGGTCAATTTGCATATTCTGGTTGCGGATCGCACATTCCTGCGCCTCCCGGATGGCCTCCAGGGATTTTTGAGTGAATTTCTCGCCGTTCATATTCGTTCCCCCTTTCAGCAGGGCTTTATGGCTGTTCAAAAGTCTATTTGACTTTCTTTGACTATTATACAGAATCCTTGCCGTTTGTCAATAGCTTTCTTCAAATTTTTTGAAATTAATCTGCGCACAATATTATCCATGCGGATTTCATGCTATCATAGTATGGTTATAAAGGGGATGATCGTCATAGACCGTCAGTTCAGGGGCTCCGCGGCGCTGATTGCCGCCGCGTTCGTCTGGGGCATGGCCTTTTCCGCCCAGAGCAACGCCATGCGCTATGTGGAGCCGTTCACCTTCGTCTTTCTGCGCTCCATTATCACTTCCGCGGTGCTGCTGCTGGCCATGCCGCTGTTCAACCGCCTGTCCGCCCATGGCGGCGACAGCGCGGTCAACCCGCCCTTCAAGGCGCATATCGTGCCCGGAATCCTGTGCGGCGTCTTTCTGGTGCTGGCCACGATCCTGCAACAGGTGGGCCTGGTATACACGACCCCGGCCAAGTCCGGCTTTGTGACCGCGCTGTATATCGTCATCGTGCCCATCATGGGTATCTTTATGGGCAGGCGCGTGCGCGGCGCGGTTTGGCTGGGCCTGGCGCTGTCGCTGACGGGCATGTTTCTGCTGTGCGTGACGGACGATCTTTCCATCAACATCGGCGATCTGTTCACCCTGGGCAGCGCTTTCATGTTCTCCTGCCAAATCTTGATGGTGGGTCGCTATGCCGCAGGCATGAACGCCGTCAAGCTCAGCGCCATGCAGTTTGCCACCTGCGCCGTCGTAGCCGGGGTCGCGGCGTTCCTGTTTGAAACGCCGCGCGTGGAGGGAATGCTGGCCTGCTGGACGAGCATATTGTACGTGGCGGTCTTTTCCGGAGCGCTGGGCTACACGCTGCAAATGGTGGGCCAGAAGTACGCTGACCCCACGCTGGCTTCCCTGCTCATGTGCCTGGAATCGGTGTTCGCCGCCATTGGCGGGTGGCTGCTGCTGGGGCAATCGCTTTCGGCGCGGGAGCTGTTGGGCTGCGCACTGATGCTGTCCGCCTCCGTCATCGCGCAGTTGCCCGAAAAGCGGGCCGAGTAGCCCGCCGGATTTTCGCCAAGAGTTTATATTGCCACATTTCCCATAATATGTTATACTTTTGCCTGGAATACAGGCCGTTCCGCGCTGCGGAACGCAGAAGGAGGCCGCAATATGCATTGCGTCAAACAGATAACACAGGATATGTACTGGGTGGGCGGCAGCGACAGGCGTCTGGCGCTGTTTGAGAACGTCTATCCCATTCCCAACGGCGTTTCCTACAACGCCTATTTGGTGCTTGACGAACAGACCGTGCTGATGGACACCGTGGACAGGAGCGTCAGCGAAGTCTTTTTCGAGAACCTCGCCCATCTGCTGGGCAGGCGCGCCCTGGACTATGTGGTGGTCAACCACATGGAGCCGGACCACTGCGCCACGCTGAGCGAGCTGGTGCTGCGCTATCCGGACGTGAAGGTCGTCTGCAACGCCAAGACACTGACCATGATCAAGAATTACTTCTCCTTTGACATCGACAGCCGCGCCGTATCCGTCAAGGAGGGCAGCACCCTCTGCACCGGGCGACACACCTTCGCCTTCGTGATGGCCCCCATGGTCCACTGGCCGGAGGTCATGGTTACCTATGACACCGCAGACAAGGTCCTCTATTCCGCGGACGCCTTCGGCACCTTCGGCGCGCTGAACGGCAATATTTTCGCCGACGAGCTGAACTTTGAAGCCGAGTGTCTGGACGACGCCCGCCGCTATTACACCAACATCGTCGGCAAATACGGCACGCAGGTGCAGGCGCTGCTGAAGAAGGCGGCGGGACTGGAAATCGGCATGATCTGCCCGCTGCACGGGCCCGTCTGGCGCAAAAAGCTGGATTGGTTCATCGACAAGTATCAGAAGTGGAGCAGCTATACACCCGAGGACAAAGGCGTCGTCATCGCCTATGCCTCCGTGTACGGCCATACCGAGAACGTGGCCAACATCATCGCATCCAAGCTGGCGGACGCGGGCGTGCGCAATGTAAAAATGTACGACGTGTCCGTGACCCATCCCTCCGTGATCGTGTCCGAGGCGTTCCGGGTCAGCCACATCGTGTTTGCCTCCACCACCTACAACGCCGGGATATTCGTCAACATGGAAAACGCGCTGCACGACCTGGTGGCCCACAACCTGCAAAACCGCACCATCGCCATCGTCGAAAACGGCAGCTGGGCCCCCACCGCCGGAGGACAAATGCGCGAGCTGCTGTCCAGGCTCAAAAACACCACGATTCTGGACAACACCCTGACCGTCAAATCCGCTCTGAAGGAGAATCAGATGGCGGAGCTGGATGAGCTGGTATCCGCCATCGCGGAGGGCCTGCCAAAGCCCGAGGTCATTGAGCACAAGCCCAACGAGACCATCGAGCCCAACGCCATGTTCAAGCTCTCCTACGGCCTGTTCGTGCTGACGGCCCGGGACGGCGACAAAGACAACGGCTGCATCATCAACACGGCGGCGCAGCTGACCAGCAACCCCAACCGCATCAGCATCACCGTAAACAAGGGCAATTACACCCACGACATGATCCTCAAGACCGGCGTTTTTAACGTGTCCGTGCTGACCACGGAAGCGCCCTTCGACATCTTCAAATACTACGGCTTCCAGAGCGGCCGGGATGTGAACAAATTCCCGGGCAGCGGCTTCCCCAGGAGCAGAAACGGCCTGGTCTTTATCACAGGGTGTACAAATGCCTTTATGTCCGGCAAGGTCATCGAAGCCCACGATTGCGGCACCCATACGCTGTTTGTGGCGGACGTGACCGAGGCCCAGGTGCTGTCCAGCGCGCCCTCTGTCACCTATGCCTATTACTTCGACCACATCAAGCCCAAGCCGGCGAAGCCCGCCGAGAAGAAAGCGGGCTGGGTGTGCAAGATCTGCGGCTATGTCTATGAGGGCGAGGATTTGCCCGCGGATTTCGTCTGCCCGCTTTGCAAGCACGGCGCGGCAGACTTTGAGAAGCTGAAATAGTGGAAATGAAAAAGAGGGCTGTCTCCGTTTTTGGGGACAACCCTCTTCAAATTGATCAGGTCTGTGCCTCCGCTGCGCTCTTTCCGGCCAGCGCGCCGGTGGAAAAGGCGATTTGCAGGTTAAAGCCGCCCGTCAGCGCGTCTACATCGATCAATTCCCCGGCGAAATACAGGCCCTGGAGCCTGCGGCTTTCCAGCGTGGAGGGGTTGATCTCCTTGACGTTTACGCCGCCCCGGGTAATGATGGCCTCGTCGAAGCCGCGAAGCCGTGCGGGATGCAGCGGCAGGGCCTTGATGATCTTCAACAACGCGGCGCGCTGGGCAGCCGTAACCCCGTTGACGGGCATGGCCGGCGACAGGCCCGCCAGCCGGAGCAGCTGCTCCGCCAGACTGTGGGGCGCAAGCCCGTCCGCCACCGTCATCAGCTGCTTTCTGGACATTTCCCTGAAATCCCGCAGCAGGCGGGCGTCCAGCGTCTGTTCGTCCAGAGCGGGCTTCAGATCGATTTCAAGCCGCACGCCATCCAGCGCCTCGGGAAGCCGGCTGGACAGAGACAGCACCAGCGGCCCGGAGACGCCGAAATGGGTAAACAGCATCTCCCCCAGCTCCGAATACACGCGCTTTTCCTTTTTGCCGGTCGACACCCAGGCGCTCAGCTTCACATTTTTCAGCGACAGCCCCGACAGCAGACCCGGCCAACTTTCCACCGTCTCTATGGGAACCAGCGCCGGCAGCAGCGCGCTGACGCTGTGCCCCGCCGCCTCGGCCATGCGGTGACCGTCCCCTGTGGAGCCCGTGGAGGGATAGCTGACCCCGCCGGTGGCCAGGATCACGGCGTCAGACCGAAGCGTCCCGCCGTCCTCCATCCGAACGCCGCGGCAGCTTCCATCCTCGGTCAGAAGCGAGGAAACCCGGGCATTGAGTCTGACGGCCACTCCTGCCGCCTCCAGCGCGCGCCGGAGGGCGGATATGACGTCGCTGGCCTTGTCGGAAACGGGGAAAACCCTCTCTCCACGCTCCACCTTCAGGGGTACGCCCAACGACTGTACAAGCTCCATCAGTGCGCGGTTATCCAGTTGCGCGAAGGAGGCGTACATAAAGCGCGGGTTGCGGATGATGCTGCGCTGGAACTGCTCCATATCCGCGGCGTTGGTGACGTTGCAGCGGCCCTTGCCCGTGATATAGACCTTTTTGCCCAGCTTTTCGTTTCGCTCCAGCAGCGCGACCTTCGCGCCGCCCCGCGCCGCAAATAGCGCGGCCATCATACCGGCCGCGCCTCCGCCAACGACAATAACGCTTCTTATACTCATATCTTTCTCCGCTTATTCGCTGGATTTCGCCAGATACACGTCGTACTTGCCCCAGATTTCCTCCATCTCCTCGAAGTACTGGGTGACCTCGTGGCGCCTGCGCTGCCCCAGCGCCACGATGAGCGCGTTGATCAGCGACAGCGGCGCGGCGAAGGAATCCACAAAGGAGGACATATCGCTCTTGGCCATCAGGCAAGTATCCGCCGTGGCGTGCAGGGGTGAAAGCGGGCCATCGGTAATGGCTATCAGCGAAGCGCCCCTGGAGCGGGCAAACTCCATGGCTTCAATGGAGCGGGCCGTGTAGCGCGGGAAGGAGATGCCGATGAGCAGATCCCCCGCGCCGATGCGGGCCAGCTGTTCAAACACGTCGCTGACGCCGGAGGTGACCACCGTGACGTTCGGGAAGATAAAGCGCAGATAATGGCCGAAAAACTCCGCGATGGGCGCGGAGGCGCGCAGCCCCAGCACATAGATGCCGCGAGCGGAAATGATCTTTTCGATGGCGTCCTCAAAGGCGTTGATATCCATTTCATCCAGGGTCGAGCGGATGTTCTGTATGTCCGCCTTCAGGACCTTGTTCAGCACCTGGGCGTGGTCCATATCCGAGGTCATCTCAAAGCGCTGGGACGCGGTCAGCCGGTGCCTGATCAACTCCTGGAGCGCCTTTTGCAGATGGGGATAGCCGTTGTAGCCGAGAGCGGCGGCAAAGCGGACTACTGTCGATTCTGAAACACCAACGTACTCCCCCAGCTTTGAAGCCGTCATGAACACAACCTTGTCGTAATGCGTGACAATACACTCGGCAATACGCCTGTGGCTTTTTGAAAGTTTTTTACCGCTGTGATTCAAACGCTGAATCAATTCCTGTGCGTTGTCCATCTATGGTCGTTCCTCCCAAATCATACTCAAACGGAGCCTGTTTAAGCAATTATATCCCATCCAGGCCTTGTTTGCAAGTAATCAATGCAAATTTATGCATTTTTTACCCCGACTTCCGCCAAATTTACGGCATAAATCCGCGTTTCAAAACCCGGACAAACGGGCATCTCATGCATTTTTCGCGTCCGTCAATTGCAAATCAGGCACAGAACGCCTTACCTTCGCCCTCCCGTCATTTTTGATTGGCGCAGGGCATAGATTAATGCGTGCAAACGCTGTGGGAGGTGAACGCATGGTTCGTTTCAAGGTCATACGCGCATCCAGGCTGCTGCTGCTGATCTCCGTGATACTGCTCATCGGCGCGCTGGCGCTGCTGGGGCTGCGCCTGCTCTCCGGGCAGGGCAGCGCGCCCGAAAGCGGCTCCGCCAGCCTGGTCAGCGCCAAAGACAACGAGGAGGCAAAGACCACCGCCATGGTCTTTGCCTCCTCCGGTCACGGCGCAGCGCACGTCTCCACGCCGCAAAAGGAAGCGGAGGGCGCAAGCATTGAAATTGAAATCCTCCCCCAAGCCACCGTAGCGCCGGTCACGCCTCGCGTTCTCATCTACCACACCCATACCCACGAGGCCTATGAGCAGGTATCGGAGGATCCCTACGAGGCCCTGGAGGCCTGGCGCACCAACGATGCGGACCACAGCGTCGTTCGCGTGGGCGAGGAGCTGGCCAAGCTGCTGCGCCGATACGGGTTTGAGGCGGTACACGATGTCACCGACCATGAGGGCGACGCGCTCTCCACAGCCTATACGCGCTCCGTCGTGACCCTTGAGGGCTATGAGGAGCCCTTTGACCTGTATATTGATCTGCACCGCGACGCCTATATCCAGGACGAGCCCAGGGCGATTTCGCTGTCAGACGGCGAGATGGCCGCGCAGCTGATGATGCTCATCGGCAACGGAAACGGCTTTGATGAGAAGCCCTTTTATGAGCAGAACCTGGCGTTCGCCACCGCGCTGCGGGACAGGATAAACGCCATCGAGCCCGGTCTGTGCAAGCCCGTCATGGTGAAGGACGGGCGTTACAATCAGCACATCGGCGTGTTTGCCATTCTGGTGGAGGTGGGCCACAACCGCAACACCCTGAAGGAGGCCCTCAACGCCATGCCCGCGCTGGCGGAGGCGCTGGATGTGCTGATGGCACGCCAGCCCGACGCGAAGCTGGTGGATATGCAGCGCGCTTACAGGACGCACGCCATCCAAAACGGCGCCGCAAATCAAGGAAAATAAACGAAACAACCTAATTATTTAGCATCATTAATACTATCGTATCTATTTTGTTATCGAAAGTGGGTTGTAACATTAGTATAAATGTTGTACACTTACACCATAAGTACAAATGCAATGTGAGGAGGATTCAAATGTTACGAGTTTATATCGCCGATACCGACAGTTCCTTCATCGCCAGAGTCAGACAGGTTCTCTCACGCAGCCGCGGCATCGAGATCGTCGGTACCACCGACAACGGCCGGCGCGCGTTGAAGGACACGTTCGGCTTGAGGCCGGATGTGCTGCTGACCGATTTTCAGCTGCCGGAGCTTGACGGCTTCGCGCTGCTGAAGGAGACCCAACAGCTCAGCCATGCGCCGCAGGTCATCATCTGCACCCACTTCTACTCATCCGATTGCATGGAATTCGCCTTCAAAAACGGCGCCACCTACTTCCTGTGCAAGCCCATCGATTATGAGCGGCTTTCCGAAGTGATCTCACTGTGTACCCTCCATTTCCACGGTGAAGGAACGGACGAGGCGGCTGAAGCGGACCAGCACGCAGCGGCCCGGCGGCTCACATTGCAGCTGCTTTCCGATTTCAGCATATCCCCGGCCCTCAAGGGCAGCGTTTACATGGTGGAAGCCATGCAATGCCTGCTGGACAATCACCTGCTGCTGCGCAACCTGTCCCACGGGCTGTATGCCGAGCTGTCCAAGCGTATGCACGCCACCGTTCCTGCCATCGAACGCGCCCTGCGCAATGCCATCGGCATTGGCTATTCCCACAGCGCGATGAAAAAGGTGTTTTCCAACCGTCCCAGCAACAAGGAGTTTTTGGAATACCTCTACGGCGCGTTGAACGCCCTGCGAAACCGCGACTCGGACCATCACAAATTGTAAACTCACAACACAAAACCTCAAAGCGGTTGTAATCGCCCCGTGAATGTGTTATACTTGAGTCCAGTCTACCGCCGGAAATCCCCGGCGGGATTTACACAGGACAGACACGCTGGGAGGGACGGTCATGCTGATTATTGGTATCTGCGGCGCCAGCGGCAGCGGCAAGTCCACGCTGGCCAAGGCACTCGCTTCCCGCCTGGAAAAGCCGTGCGTTTACATCAAGCAGGATTCCTATTACAAGGACCATCCGGACATGTCCTTTGAGGACAGGTCCCGCCTCAATTACGACGAACCCGAAATCTTTGAACACGACCTGCTGCGGGACGATCTGCTGCGCCTGCGCAGCGGACAATCCATCACCGCCAAGGAATACGATTATACCCAGCACCGCCGCTGCGATCCCGGCGTGCTGATCGAGCCCGCGGACGTGGTGCTGCTGGAGGGCATCCACGTGTTCTATGATCCGCAGGTGCGCGATCTGCTGGATTTTAAGATCTATATCCAGGTGGACCCCGATGTTTGCCTGCTCAGGCGCGTCAAGCGGGACCTTCGGGACCGCGGACGCACGATCGAGAGCGTCTATCGCCAGTATCTGGATACTGTCAAGCCCATGTATGAAAAGCACATCCGCAACTATGTGGAATACGCAGACCTGATCGTGGCCCGGGGCGGCAAAAACGCCCGCATCATCGATATACTGGCCCACTACATCAATTCCGGCATGATCGATCCTAAGGATTGAGCCGGGCCGTTCCAAAGAGGAAAAGCCGTGCGCTTTTCCTCTTTTTCACGCGCCATCCGGATTATTTGCCGAACAGCTGGACCCAATAGGTAACGCCGCCGGAAACATACGCGCAAACGCCGATGCTGCCGAAGCCGGGCCTGAGTATGTTGGCGCGATGGCCCTCGGAGCTCATCCAGGCCGCCATGACCTTGTCCGCCGTGCGCTGCCCCATGGCGATGTTTTCGCCGTAGGCCGCGCCGCTCACCGTGGACCACGCGCTGCCGTCCGGGCGGGTATGGCTGAAGGACCGCGCAATCTCCGATGCGCGCACCCTGGCCGCGCGCGTCAGCTCCGCGTCCACCCGCAGCGCCGGGAGGCCCGCCTTCGCCCGCTCCCGATTGACCTCTTCCACCACCTGAGCGGCCAGGTCGCTCTGGACCGTGCCGGGCGCGTTCGCCGGCGCAGACGTCGGAAGCGGCGCTGCGGTCGGCGTGTTTTCAGGCATTTGGGTCTGCGCCGCCGGATCGCCGCCTTCGGCCTTTGCCATCAGACAGCCGCCGTCCTTCGTGACAAGCCTGACCGCGTATGCGCCGGATGGGTCTGAGAGGGGCACGGTGGCCTCGCCGCTGTTTCCCCGCACGTCGTAGCAGCCCACGGGCCACCCGTTTTGGCTGACGGTCAAGCTGCCCTCGCCCCCGGCAAGAGCGCTCCAGAACACATACAGCGCGTTTCCCTCGATGCGCGCGCTCAGCCGCGCCTCGGCCAGCGCCTGCGGTGCAAGCAGCACCAGGCACAGCGCAAGCAGCGCCCATTTGGTTTTCCGATTCATGGTTTCACTCCATTTCGTAATTGAATTGAAATATATTTCATAGTTATTTTATATATATCTGTCAATATTGTCAACCATAAATCGTGCAATTTGCATATATTCCCAGCTTTGGGAGGCTCTTCCAGGGGTTTTCAAATCCATCGCCGACGTGTATACTATGAGTATGTTTCAGTTAAAGGAGCGTGGCCATGGAAAACAACGATATGCGCGCGGACGCGGCGCTTGCGGCCCGCGGGCTGGTTTCGAGCCGCGAAAAGGCCCGGGAGCTGATTCTGGCCGGGCTGGTTACCGCAAACGGCCTGGCCGTCGATAAGCCGTCCCGCAGGGTCAAACAGGCGGATCTGCTGGAGATCCACGGCCGGTCGCACCCCTATGTCAGCCGCGGCGGATTGAAGCTGGAAAAGGCGCTGAAGGTCTTTCGCGTAGACCCCAAGGGGGCGGTCTGCGTGGATATCGGCGCGTCCACCGGCGGTTTTACGGACGTACTGCTCCAGAACGGCGCGGCGCGCGTCTACGCCGTGGACGTGGGCTCCGGCCAGCTGGACGCCGGACTTGCCGCCGATCCGAGGGTCGTCAGCATGGAGCATGTCAACGCGCGCGCCCTTGACGCAGCCATGTTCCCCCAGCGCCCGACGCTGGGCGTGATGGACGTATCCTTCATTTCCATCCGGCTGATCCTGCCAGCTGCGCTGTCGGTGCTGGGGCCCGAAGGGCGCATGGTCTGCCTCGTGAAGCCCCAGTTTGAAGCGGGACGACAGCAGATCGGCAAGCGGGGCATCGTATCTAATCCCCAGACGCACCGCCGGGTGCTGAAGGATATCGTCGATTTCGCGCCGACGCTGAGCTGGCGCGTCAATGCAATGGACTTTTCGCCCATCACCGGCGGCGACGGGAACCTGGAATTCCTTGCGGACCTCGTCCCCGAAGCGCGCTGCGAAAGTGCGATCGGGCTCCGGGAGATCGAAGCCGTCGTGGAGCGCGCCCACTCGGCAAGGCTTTAAAATGTGTTTTCAGAGCCACGGGCTTGCAATTTCGGCGTCCAAGGCCGCACTTCTGCATCGCTTTTCTTGACTTGGCGGCAGCCCCGTCCGTCACACGCTGATAAACCTTTCCCGGTATTCCCTGCCCGGCAGGCGCTGGTCCGGCGCGTCGTGCAAAAGCGCCCAAATATCCGTCGCCCGACACTCCGCTTCAAAGCAGGTGTCGCCCCGCAGCGCCGCGGCGCGGGGGGCTATCGGGATGCGCGTGCGCCTCTTCAATTCCGCAAGCAGCGCCTCCGTCCCCCGCCGTGCGCCCAACAGCCGCGCATAGGGCGGCAGGGGGCAGGCGCGTATCAGCGCCGCGTCCATACCCAGCAGCGCGTATGTCAGCACCCGGCTCAGCCGCGCGTAGGTGTAGCGCTTGCACTTGAGGGCCTCCAGCAGTTCTCTGCGCGCGCCCTTCCTGCGGCACAGTCTGTACAGTCGATGCTCCAGCCCCTCGCCCATGTCCGGCAGCGCAGACAGCTGTTCGATGGACATTTCCCTCAGCCTGTAAAGCAGCAGATCGTCCATCGGGTGCATGGCGTCCGGCATGGCGCAGTCTCTGGCCGTCTCCGGAACGCAGACCAGCGCCTGTTCCGTCTGTCCCCGTTCGAACGCCGAGCGCAGCGCCGAAGCCGAGGCGTACTCGCCCAGCTCCCCGCCGTGATATTCCCCGCGGCGCTTGACCGGCACGGGCTGCATGTCATAGCCCTGCCGCGCCATGGCACGCAGGTACTCCGCGGCCAGGATGAGGTTGGGCTGTTTGACCGCCTCCGCGGGCAGGCCGAGCCAGGCGCCCGCCGCTTCGCCCCAGGCCCGGGCGTGGGACATGCCCATATCCAGACCCCGGCGCACGCTCCGGGAGAAGGTCTCCGGCTCGTTTTGCTTCAGCATGGCCAGCGAACGGATCAGCGCGGGATCGTCCGTTTCACAGCCAAAGCAGAGCGCGTCCGCCCCCAGGCCACCCAGTATGGCCACGCTGCCAGCGGCAAATGCCTCCGCCGGGCGCACGGCAAACAGCGTCGGCAGCTCAAACACCGCGTCCGCGCCGCACAGCAGCGCCGCCCGCGCCCTGGCCCACTTGGAGGCACAGGCAGCCTCCCCCCGCTGGGTAAAGTTTCCCGCCATGCACACGACGATATAATCGCACCCTGTGAGCGCGCGCGTCTGGCGCAGGTGCCAGGCGTGGCCGTTGTGAAAGGGATTGTATTCGGCGATAACGCCCGCGATCTTCATGGGTCTATCCCCCCATCCCACACCATTGTACCTGAAAAAAGCCCTTTTGGCAAGATTTAATATCCTTTCGGTGGCAAAAAGGCGCGAACGAGGCTATAATAGACAATATCACACAGAGAGGACTTATATCGACATGGCAAAGCTGTACTTCCGATATGGCGCGATGGGCTCTTCCAAAACCGCAAACGCCATCATGGTTCAATACAATTACCACGAGCGCGGCCAGAACGCGCTGATGCTCAAGCCCATGCTGGACAATCGGGACGGCGACCGCACCGTCGGCTCCCGATCCGGCCTGAGCGCGCCCTGCCGCTATGTGGAGGAGCTGGACGAAATCGACCTTACCGCCTATGACTGCATCATCGTGGACGAGGCCCAGTTTCTCAAAAAGGAGCAGGTCCAGCACCTGGTGGACATCGTGGACAACCGCAACATACCCGTGATCTGCTACGGCCTCCGCGCGGACTTCCAGGGCAACCTGTTCGAGGGCAGCCATTGGCTGATGGCTTGGGCCGACACCATCGAGGAAATCAAGACCGTATGCTGGTGCGGCCGCAAGGCGACGATGAACGCCCGCGTGATGGGCGGCAAGGTGGTAAAGGCCGGGGAGCAGATCGTGCTGGGCGGCAACGAAAGCTATGTGGCGCTGTGCCGGAAGCACTGGGCCAAGGGGGAGCTTGCGCCGCTGGAGGTTCGCAGGATCGCCGCCGGAAAGTCGGCCTATCTTCCCCTGCTGCTGGACGCCGATCCCAGCGAACGGATGATCGCCGGCTATCTTGAAGGCGGAGAGCTTTACGCGCTGCTCGCAGGCGGCAAGGCCGCGGGCGCCATGGTGATCGCCCGCCGCGCAGACGGGGCCCCGGAGCTGAAAAACCTGGTGGTGGCGGAGGGCTTCCGCGGCAGGGGCTACGGCGCGCTGCTGGTGCGCCACGCGCTCAGGCTGTGCGCCTCCAGGGGCGACAGGCTGTTTGTGGGCACCAGCGCGGCAAACGTGGCGTTTTATGAGAAGCTGGGCTTTGAACGGGCCTATGTGGCGCAAAATTTCTTTGTGGACAACTATGAAGCGCCCATCATTGAAAACGGCGAGGTGCTGAAGGATATGATCTATCTGTCAAAGGCACTGTAGCAAGCGCATCCAGCCGGAGCCGGGTCCACCCCGACTCCGTTTTTTGGGATACGAACGTTCAATCTCCTTCCTTCCAGAACGCGCCCAGCTCCGCCTTCAAATCGCTCATTTTCTTTACGTCCCGCACATCCCAATGGGGCGGCATCAGAGCGCGGTATTTTTCCTGCCTGTAGCGCATGTCGATCAGCAGCACCACGCCGCGGTCCCGCTCCGTGCGGATCACGCGGCCCGCGGCCTGCAGCACCCGGCGCAGCCCCGGATAGGTGTAGGCCGCGTCATAGCCGCCGTCGTCCGCGTCGTCCAGCTGCTCCCGCAGGGCCTCGCGCTCAAAGCTGAGCTGTGGAATCCCCACGGTGACGATGGCCGCGCCGGAGAGCCGGTCCTCCGGTAGATCGACGCCCTCGGCAAACACCCCGCCCAGCACAATGAAGGCGACCAGGCTCTTTTCCGGCGCGGGCAGAAAGCGCCCGATGAACGCCTGGCGGGCCTTTTCCGGCATGGCGCTCTCCTGGCAAATGGCCTCGTCATAGGGCCACAGCAGCCGATAGCGCCTGAAAGCCTGCGTCATATACGCATAGGAGGGAAAGCAGGCCAGGTAGTTGCCGGGCCTGGCCTGGGCCATGGCGTGGATGATCTGCGCCACGGCGCCCAGCGTGCGCTCCCGGTCCTTGGTGCCCACGGCGACCGGCATCCGCAGCACCCGCAGGTTTTCGCGCGGGAACGGCGATTGCAGCTGCAATTGCGCGTCCGCCTCCCCGTCCGCGCCCAGCAGCGAGGCATAGTATTCCATGGGCGCGAGCGTGGCGGAGAACAGCGCCGCGCCGCCCACCCTTGAAAGCGTCTTTTTTATGTATGCCGAAGGATCAAAGCACCATAACCGCACCGACAGGTACCTGTCCTCCGGCGCCATCAGCGCCCGGTAGGCATCGGGAGTGAATCTTCCGGCGATCCGTGAAAACCACTGCACGTCATATACAAAATCCACAATATCAGGCTCGACGGGCTCCAGCTCGTCCGCGATTTCCGCAAACCGCTTGGCTGCCAGGGCAATCTCTCCGGGAAGCTCCGAGGCACATTCCTGCTCCGCCTCCCTGCCGTCCAGGACCCGGAGCAGCTCTCCCATCAGCTTGACCATGGGGCTGTCGTCGCCCTCAAAGCGCCTTGCGAGGCTTCGAAGCTCCGCCAGCCGCTTGCCGGAAAGCTCCGCCGAGAGCATGTCCCTGGCCCGGTCCGCCAGGTTGTGGGCCTCGTCCACCAGCAGCCCCACCCTGGATTTGGAGTCAAAGTAGCGCTTTAAGCGGACCCTGGGATCGAAGACATAATTGTAATCGCAGATGACCACGTCGGCCGTCTCCGATATGTCCAACGACAGTTCAAAGGGGCAAAGCTCATGCCGCAGAGCCAGGCTCCGAACGGCCTCCGCGTCCAGCTGCTCCACATGCATGGCCTCCCGCAGCGCCTCCCGCCGCCGGTCATAGTAGCCCGCCGCGTAGGGGCAGCCCATGCAGTCCTGCTTTTCCAGCAGGCAGACCTTTTCCTTGGCTGTGATCGTCAGACCGCGGATCGCAAGCCCCCTTTCCCGCATCAGCGCCAGGGCGTCCTCCGCGGCCCTGCGGCCCGTGGTCCGGGCGGTGAGATAAAATATCGACGTCACATGTCCCTCGCCCAGCGCCTTGAGCGCGCCAAACAGGGAGGCCGCCGTCTTGCCGATGCCCGTGGGCGCTTCAATCAGCGCGTTCGCGTGCCGCTTCATGGCCCTGTAGACCGCGCCGGCCATCTCCCGCTGGCCGTCCCGGTAGGCCTCGAAGGGAAAGGTCAGCTCATCCAGCGTCGGCTTTGAAAGCTCCTTCCAGTCGTCCACCGTCGCAATCCACGCAAGGTAGGGCCGCGCGTAGGCCATCAGGCGCTCTTCAAGCTCCCAGGCGTTGTAATCCTCGCTATATTCCCGCTTTTTGCCGTCCAGCCGCGCGTAGGTCAGCCGCACCTCGGCCCGCTGCGCACCTGTATTCATGCACAGCAGCGCCGCGTAAATCTCTCCCTGCGCCCAGTGGGCCGGATAGTCGTATTTTAGTATGCCGCCCGGGTCTCTGACCGTGGTCTTGATCTCCAGCACACGCACCAACTCGCGGTCCGTGTAGACAGCATCGGCGCGCCCGTGAACACGCAATACGCGCCCGTCGATGGGAATGTCCCTGGAAACGGGCGTCTCCGCCCGCCAGCTGGAGGGCAGCAGCTCCTGGAGCGCCTGATGGCCGCGAACCCCGTCGCGCATCTGCGCGGCAGCCCGGGCCGCGGGGATCAGATCGCCCTTTTCAAAGGCGAATTCAGCGAGCGCGCGAACGCTGACCGAATGGATTTTTTGCATAGCGGCCCTCCTTCCCTTGACATAGCGGCAACATCATGTTACATTATGAGTGTCTGGGATTGCATTGTATTTACAGTATAATCCACACAGGCAGCTTTTGCAAGGGCGCGTTATTGCGGGACAGCGTCCCGAAAACGCCCCTGCGACACGAAGGAGGATGTGAAAGATGAATTTATATCCACTTTTGATGGCTCCCAGCTTCCGTCACGGCGAAGAGACGCCCTGGGGCGGACACAACCTGCGCGACGCGCTGATGAAGGACGCGCCCGAGGACGCCACCGGCGAGAGCCTGGAAATTTCGGCTCTGCCGGGGCACGAGAGCATGGTTTCCAACGGTCAGCACGCGGGCAAATCCCTCTCTCGCATGGTAGAGCTTTGGGGCGAGGCGTTGACCGGCCCCACCGACGGCGAATTTCCACTGCTGCTGAAGCTTCTGGATACGCAGACGGCGCTGTCCGTTCAGGTTCATCCCGGCGACGCCTATGCCGCCAGGCATGAGGGCAAGCGGGGCAAGAGCGAGGCATGGATCATCCTCAACGCAGAGCCTGGCGCAAGGATCGTCTACGGCGTCGAAACCGGGGACGAGCCGCTTGAAAAGGTGATTTCCGAAGGACGGCTGGAGGACTGCCTGCGCTGGAAGAACGTGCTTCCCGGCGACGTATACTACATCCCGGACGGTATGCTGCACGCCCTGGGCGAGGGCATACTCTGCTATGAAATCCAGCAGTCCAGCGACGTAACCTACCGTTTCTGGGACTGGGGCCGTCTCGACAGTCAGGGCCGCGCCAGGGAGCTTCACGTGGAAAAGGCGCTGGAGGTTTGCCGGCCTGAGCTGAAGCTTGAAAAGCAGGAGGGCACCACCGTGCTGTGCAAGGGCGGCAGCCGCACCTATTACATCTCCGACAACCACTTTGAGCTGTGCCGTCTGAACCTGTCCGGCACGATGCCGCTGGAGAGCGGGCGTATGCTGTTTTTGACCCCCCTGAGCCCCTGTGTGCTGCGCTGGAGCGACGGAGAGATGGAGCTGAACGGCTTCGACAGCGTGTTGGTGCCCGCCGCGCTGGAGGGTGTCGCGCTTGAAGGGAATACCAAGGTGCTGATGTCCAGCCTGCCGAACCGTCCCGCCCTGATCCAGGAGCTGGGATACCGCGCCGAAAACGTCGCGGGGCTGACCGACTGACGCCCTTTGCGACCTACCGACCGATTGAAGGAGAGTGACAGTCCTTAATGGACGGCAACGCTGCGTTGATAATCACGCTGATCGCGCTCGTCGCGTTTTCAGCCTTCTTCTCTGCCTCTGAGACCGCTTATACCAGCCTCAACCGCGCGCGGCTCAAAAACATGGCCAACGGCGGAAACCGTCGCGCGGCCCGGGCGCTGGCGCTGGCGGAAGACTATGACAGGCTGATCTCCGGCATATTGGTCGGCAACAACATCGTCAATATACTGTCCGCGTCGCTGGCGACGGTTCTGTTTGTGAACCTGATCGGCGGCGCGGGCGTCTCCGTCTCCACGGCGGTCATGACCGTGGTGGTGTTGATGTTCGGTGAAATTGCCCCGAAGAGCATCGCAAAGGAGCATCCGGAGCAGGTCGCGCTCACCTTTTACCCGCTGTTGAGCTTCATATTGAAGCTGCTCACCCCCATCAGCTTCCTGACGGGCTGCTGGCAAAAGCTGGTGTATCGGATCTTCAAGCCCTCCGACGACAGGGGCATCACCGAGGAGGAACTTATCACCATCGTTGAGGAGGCCGAAAATGAGGGCGAGATCGACGAGCATGAGAGCGAGCTGATCCGCTCCGCCATCGAATTCAACGACCTGACCGCCGAGGACATTCTCACCCCGCGGGTAAAGCTCAACGCCGTGGAGCTGCACGACAGCCTCGACGACATTGCCAGGGTCTTCGAGGAGAGCGGTCGCTCCCGCATCCCGGTGTACGAGGACGAAATCGACAACATCGTGGGCATCCTCCACGAAAAGGACTTCTACCGGCTTCGGAACAAGACCTCCCTTAGGGACATGATGACCAAGCCCCTGTGCGTCGTGCCCTCCACCCAACTGGGCGTGCTGTTGAAGCTGCTGCAGCGGACGAAAAACCACATGGCCGTGGTGGTGGACGAATACGGCGGCGTCGCCGGCATCGTCACGATGGAGGACATTCTCGAGGAGCTGGTCGGGGAAATCTGGGATGAGCATGACGAGGTCGTGGAGGACATTGTCCGGCTTGACGACGGCCGCTGGCGGGTATCCGGCAGTGCCAGCCTGGACGATCTGCGCGAGGTGTTCCCCATCGGCGAGGACTTTGATTCCGTCACGGTCAACGGATGGGTGCTGGAGGTATTCGGCCGTTTTCCCAAGGCCAGGGACCACTTCGACTACAAGGGGCTGCGCGTCACCGTGGAGCGCGTCTCCCGCAAGCGGGTCGAATGGATATCCATTGAAAAGCAGGGCGAACCGCTCTCAAAGTAATCAAAGTCGCAGCAAGCGGTTGCAGGGATTTTTCCCGGCACTAAATGACCGCATTTTCCAGGCGATGACAATGCGGCAAGCAAAAATCCCCGCCATGTTCTTTCGGCAGGGATTTTTGCGTTTGCGTACTTTGTCAGCGGTCTGAGCGGTTGCAGGGATTTCCCCCGCAACCGCTTTTCGATGTCAGATGATCGTTTCGGTCATTCTACCACGTTTACGGTGATGGTGGCCTTCTTTTTGTTGTAGGTCATGACGGTGATCTTCGCCTTGCCCTTCTTGAGCGCCGCGACAAAGCCGTTTGTGTCCACCGCAGCCACGGCGGGTTTACTGCTCTTCCAGGTCAGCGCGCTCTGGGCCGTTGCCGGGCTCATTTCAGGCAAAAGCTGCACGCCCTCGCCCATCTTGAGCGTGATGGCCTTGCCCTGGGCGATGGCGATGCCCAGCGGCTTGTTGGGGTCCACCACGGTGACGGTGATCGCGGCCTTCTTCTTGTTTTGGGTGGTGACGGTGATCTTCGCCTTGCCCTCGGCCAAAGGCGTTACGACGCCGCCCGCATCCACCGTGGCCACCTTCGTCTTGCTGCTCTTCCATGTCAGCGTGGCCCGGGCCGTCTCGGGAGCCAGCGTCACAAACAGCTGTACGGGCTGGCCCACATTGAGGGTGATGCTCTTGCCCTGCACGATGCTCACGCCCGTGGGCTTGTAGGGATCCGCCACCTGAACGGTGAACGTGGCCTTTTTCTTGTTGGCGGTGGTGACGGTGATCTTCGCCTTGCCCTCGGCTACGGCGACGACCAGGCCATTTGCGTCCACGCTGGCCACGGCGGGCTTGGAGGACTTGTAGCCGCTGACCGTCCAACCCTGGGTTTGCGCGAATTCAGGAACAATCACGCACTGCCCACCCACGTTTGCGGTCATGTAGCCGTTGTCCTTCTCTTTTGACAGCACGATCTGCGGTATGGTCAGCGCGGGAATCGGCTGCTGGGGAACCAGTACCATGCCGCACACGGCGCAATGGCTTCCCTCGGTCAAGCCGTTGACCCCGTAGCCAGGAGCGTAGCCCGCGTCATAAACCGGGGTGTGTCCGGGGCCCGGAATGTGCTGCTGGGCAACCAGCACCGCGTTGCATACGGAGCAATGGCTCCCCTCGGTCAAGCCGTTTTTGTCGCAGCTGGGGGCATAGCCCGCGTCGGTCACGACGGTATGACCGGTGGCGGGAATGGGCTGCTGGGCGACCAGCACCGTTTCGCACTTGGCGCAATGGGAGCCTTCGGTCAAACCGTTTTCAGTGCAGCTGGGAGCATAGCCATAATCAGTGGTGGGAGCATGTTCGGTTATGCTGACCGGGATCCCGTTTTCATTTGCCCATCCCTGGGCATAGCTGCCGCAGGGCGTGGCGATCACAATGTTCAAGGGCTTGTATATTTCGTCCTCGTGCCAGTATCTCCAGTCGTTGAACGCATATTCCCCGATGAAGCTCACGCTGGCGGGGATCGTCACGGCTTCGAAGGCCCAGCAATCCCCGAAGGCATTGGGGCCGATGCTCTGCAGACTCTGCGGTAACACCGGCTGCTTGAGGCTGAAGCAGCGGCAGAACGCTCCTTCCCCGATTTCCACAAGGGTGCTGGGGAAGGTAATCTCCTCAAGCTCCGCGCAGCCATAAAAGGCGTAATCTGAAATCGAGGAGATGCCCTCGGGAATATCAATGCGCTTCAGCTTTTCGCAGGCATTGAACGCGTCGGTGCCCAGATAGGTCAGCGTCGACGGAAGCGATATTCCGATCAGGCTTTCGCAACATTCAAAGGCATATTTGTCTATCTCGGTCAGCCCTTCGGGCAGCGCAACGCTCTGCATGTGCGTGCAAAAAGCAAACGTGCTTTCACCGATGGCAGTTACGCCCTGGGGAACAACAACGCTGTTGATGGTCTCAAACCCGTAAAACGCCTCTTTTGCGATGCTCGTCACCCCGTCGGGGATAACCACGTCGCCGCCCTGGCCAATGTACTTGAGCAGTACGCCGTCTACAATGTAAAAATCTTCGGGGACAGAGGCCATGGGCGCGGCCTCCGGGGACAGGACTGTCGTTTCAACCGCGTCCTGCCAAACGCCATCGGAACCGCCGACAGGCTCATCGGGCAGAAGCTCATCCCCGCCGAGGGCAAATTCCTCGGCCTCCGGGACCGCCTCGTCCATCGGCGCGGCAAATTCCGGCTGCGCTTCCGCCGTGGCGCCGCAAACCGACAGGATACACGCTGTCAGGACAACCAACAGCTTCAGCCATATCCTCTTCATATTCATCCCTCCATTTTTTGCAAGAATCAGCCATCACACAGTGCCGGCTGATTCTTACACTGTGACAATAATTATACAACATTTTCCACGGCATTTCAACCTTGTTTTCCAATGCAAGAGCTGTATGGGTTTATGATATCAGAACTTGTCCCCGCTGAGCATTGGGTTCCACTTGCCGTTTTTATAATGAATGGCAAAAAGCACGCACAAAAGGATGTTATGGGCGATCATGGCGCCCCAGGCGGCGGTTAGGCCGAAGCCCAGCACCCGAACCATGATCACCGTGCCCAGCACCCGCACGCCCCACATGCCCAGGACATTGCAGCCGAAGGCATACATGGTGTCCCCCACGCCCATGAAGATGCCCTCCAGCACCACGGCGATGCCGTACAGCGGCTCTGTGACGGCCACCATGCGCAGCACCGTGCTGCCCAGGCGGATGACCTGTTCGTCCGGGGTAAACATGGCCATCATGCGCGGCGCGAGGCAGAACAAAACCGCGCCGGATACCGCCATCAGCGCAGGCTCCAATATCAGCAGCGTGCGGGTGATGGACTTCATATAGGCCTGATCCTTCATGCCGCTCGCGTTGCCGGAGAGAGTCGCCGCTGCGGTCTGTATGCCATAGGCGGGGATATAAAAGGCGGATTCGGCGGTATTGGCGATGGAATGGGCCGCCGTCGCCACCGTGCCGATGGAGTTGATCACCGATGCGAAGGCCACATAACCAAAGGAGGTCCCGAAGCGCTGGAGCGCCGCAGGCAGCGCCACCTTGAGACAGGGCTTCATGATGCGCCAGTCGGGCCTGAGGCTCTGTCCTCTGGGCGATATGCGCGGGTGCCGCCAGAGGGCGACGGTCATGGTCACGCCGCCCACGGCAAAGCCCGCCGCCGTGCCTATGGCCGCGCCCACCACGCCCAGGCCCGCTCCGGGCACGCGCAGTGTAAGCCCCAGCAGGGACAGATCCCGGGCAGGATAGATGAGCAGGTAGTTCAGCGCCACGTTCACCGCGTTCATCAACAGATTGACCTTCATGGGCGTGCGGGTATCCCCCGAGGCGCGCAGCACCGTGCCGAAGATCACCGACGCGGCGCGGAACACCATGGGCAGATAGATGATAAAGAAATACCGGGATGCCATGGGCCGGATCGCCTCGTCCGCGTTCATCCAGCCGGGAATGAGGGGGCTGAGCGAAAGGGTGACGGCGGTGAAGGCCAAGCCTGCCGCCAGCGCCGCGAACACCGACTGTGCCACAGCCCGGGCGGCGTTTTCATAGCGCTTCGCGCCGTATTCCCGTGCAATAAAGGCCAGAAAGCCGATGCCCAGAGCCGAAAGCGAGCTGCCCACCAGCCAGTTGATGGTGGTCGTCGCGCCAACCGCCGCCGTCGCCTCCGCGCCCAGGCGGCCCACCATGGCAGAGTCCACATATTGCGCGGTCACCTGGAGCATCTGCTCCAGCATCGTGGGCCATGCCAGCGCCAGCACGATCCACAGCGTGGACAGATTCTTCCCTTTTGTATCCAAAGTCCCCGCTCCTTTGCGTTTTCCGAAGAATGATTATACCATGTCCGGGGCAAAATGGCAATGTGATTGCGTAGAATAATGCACAGGGTTGCCGGAATTCTGTCTTGACTTTCGGCACGAGAACCATTATCATTGAAGCAGTGGGTTATTCCATATCAAACCAAAAGGAGAGTGCGTTCCCATGGCAAACCGCATCGTTCTGAACACCATTTCCTATCACGGCAAGGGCGCGATTGAAAACATCGTCCCGGAGCTGACCGCCCGCGGCTACAAAAAGGCCTTTGTATGCTCCGACCCGGACCTGATCAAATTCGGCGTGACCGCAAAGGTGACGGACCTGCTGGACGGCGCAAAGTTCGCCTATGACGTTTACAGCGAAATCAAGCCCAACCCTACCATTGAAAACGTGCAGAGCGGCGTGGCGGCCTTCAAGCAGAGCGGCGCGGACTGCATCGTCGCCATCGGCGGCGGTTCTTCCATGGACACCGCAAAGGCCATCGGCATCATCATCAACAACCCCGAATTTGAGGACGTGCGCTCTCTGGAGGGCGTCGCCCCCACCAAAAAGCACGCCGTGTTCACCATCGCCGTGCCCACCACCGCCGGCACCGCCGCGGAGGTCACGATCAATTACGTCATCACCGACGTGGAGAAAAAGCGCAAGTTCGTGTGCGTGGATACCAACGACATCCCCGAGATCGCCGTGGTAGACCCCGACATGATGAGCAGTATGCCCAAGGGACTGACCGCCGCCACCGGCATGGACGCTCTGACTCACGCCATCGAGGGCTATATCACCAAGGGCGCCTGCGCCATCTCCGATATGTTCCACCTGGAGGCCATCCGGCTGATCGCCGCCAGCCTGCGCGGCGCGGTTCAGAACACCCCCGAGGGGCGCGAGGGCATGGCTCTGGGTCAGTATATCGCGGGCATGGGCTTCTCCAACGTGGGTCTGGGCATCGTCCACAGCATGGCCCACGGCCTGTCCGCGCTGTATGACACGCCCCACGGCGTCGCCTGCGCCATCATACTGCCCTTCGGCCTGGAATACAACGCTCCCGTGGCCGGCAAGCGCTATCGCGCCATCGGCAAGGCCATGTGCGTGCCGGGCATCGACATGATGGACGACGAGGAAGCCGCGAAGGCCACCATCGCCGCCGTGAAGCAGCTTTCAAAGGATGTGGGCATCCCCGCGGACCTGAAGGGCATCCTCAAGGAGGAGGACGTGCAGTTCCTGTCCGAATCCGCCTTCGCGGACGCCTGCTGCCCCGGCAATCCCCGGGATACCAGCGTAGAGGAGATCAAGGCGCTGTACCGCAGCATGATGTGATAATCCTGTCATACACTGGGCCTTCCCCTTTTTCGGGGGAAGGCCCATGTTTTTGGAATTGTACATGATTGGGAAAACGGAACGTTTTCCGGGTCGGCGACATCCACTGGATGGCGTCGACAATCATAATATCCATAGGATGTTCAGCTTTGCCGGTTCGCGTCCGGCCGAAGGAGGATCTCCTTCCATTTTTTTGAAAACAGATAGAACCCCGACATGCTGATCAGGCCAAAGGCGAAGGAGATGGGAAAGCAAAGCATGATCCAGGTGCCATCGTACCAGGCGCGGATCATGTAGGCGGCGGGGATGCGCACAGCCCAAAGCATCAAAAGGTTCACCAGCGTGGTATAGCGCACCAATCCGACCCCGTTGACGAAGCACAGCATGGTGTTGAACACGGCGAACATCCAGAAGCTGAACAGCTGGACGGTCACATATCTGTTGGCGTACATAAGCACCTGCTCCTCCGCGGAAAACAGGCGCAACAGCGGCCAGCGCACGGTCCAGAACAGCGTGCCGCTGGTCAGCGCAATGATGCCCATCACGACGGGGATGCGCAGATGGCCCCGGCGCAGCCGGTCGTAATTTCCCGCGCCGTAATTCTGGCCGGAGAACGTGGTGGCGGCAGAGGCCATGCTGGAGTTGGCAATGCTGGCCATGCCCGTGATGCGCCCGGCCACCGCCCCGCCTGCCATGAATACAGAGCCCTGGGAGTTCACCAGCGTCTGCATGGCCAGGTGGCCCAGGGAGTACAGGGAGTTGTTGAGCCCGATGGGCAGCCCGATGCGAATGATATCCCGAAGCGTCGCCGCGGACAGCCGCCAGCTGAACACGGGCACGCGCAGCTGGGGATAGTTGTGCCGGATATACACGATGCTCACGATCCAGCTGATGTACATGGCCGCGCTGGTGGCCAGCGCCGCCCCGGCCACATCCATCCGCAGCCCGGCCACCAGCACAAGGTCCATCACCACATTGATGACAAAGGAAACCAACAGGAACAGAAGCGACGCCGTGCTGTTGCCCATGCCCCGCAGGATGCCGGAATTCATGTTATAGCCGATGTTTCCCAGGGACCCCGCCAGCACGATGCGCACATAGGCCGTTGCCGGCTTCAGGGCGTCCGGCGGCACCTGCATCAGGCGCAATATGGCCGGAGCCAGCACGATGCCCAGCACGTTCAACGCCAGGCCGCACAGCCAGACAAAGGAGACGGCAGTCCGGCTGATCCGGCAGGTTCCCTCCAGATCGCCCGCGCCCTTGGCCTGGGATATCAATATGGACACGCCGGTGCCGATGCCCAGAAACACGCAAAGCACCACCTCCACCGGCTGGGCGCTTGTGCCCACAGCCGCCAGAGAGGTGGTGCCGCAATAGGCGCCGATCACCAGCGTGTCCACGGTGGTATAAAGCTGTTGCAGGATATTGCCGACGACCAGGGGCAGCGCAAACAGCAGCACCTTTTTCAGTATCGGCCCATAGGTCATATCGATGACCCTGTCTCTTCTATGCATGGCTGCCATGGCCCGCGACTTCGCCCCTTTTCCTAAGGAAACACACGCCATCCGCTGCGCGGAACAGATCATTCGCCGCCCGTCTGTAAAGCGCGCCGCGCGACAAGCACGCGATCCAGAAAATCCCGCAGCACCACGCTGCCATCCACGGTATCGGGCCGGGCGCGGTCAAAGCACATGCGCTCGGGGTGCCACTGCACGGCGTAGATGGGCAGCACGCTGTGGCGCAGAGCCTCCACGACGCCATCGTCAGAGCGCTGCGCCACGATCAGCCCTTTCCCCAGCGCGTCCACGCCCTGATGATGGGCGCTGTTCACGCAAAAGCGTTCCCCGTACATTCCCGCCAGCCAGCTGCCGGGAATGGCGACGCTGTCATGGGCGCGGTCCGCGCCGCGCTCGTCCCACCTGTGGCGCGGGCTCTGGGACAGGTGCTGTATCAGCGTGCCGCCGAAGTAAACGTTGATGAGCTGCAGGCCACGGCATATGCCGAACACCGGTTTTTGCGCCTTCACAAAGGCATCAAGCGTGGAAAACTGCATTTCATCCAGTGCGGGGTCGAGCCTGCCGCAAGCGGTATTGGCCCGATGATAGCGCGCCGGGTCGATATCACCGCCGCCCGGCAGCAAAAGGCCGTCGCAGGCGCACAGGTCCGCCTCACCGCCCGCGGCAATACCCCGGGCTCCCAGCTTGTCCAGAACGTCAAAATAGTTGGCGTACCGCGTCCCCGGCGGGACGGGAACGACGATTTTCAATGCTTCCATTCTTTTTACACGCTTCCGGGATCAAATTCGCGCCGGCCCGCCTACAGCGGGATCTCCACCACCTCGGCCATCTTCAGAAGACAGCTTTCGATCTGCTCCGAGATTTCAGAGGCCATGCGCGCGGTGATTTCTGCGTTCTTCTCGTTTTCAAGGTTGTTGTAAAAATTCTGCTTGACCTCTTCGGTCAGGCGCTCGATCCGCGCCTCGAAATGTCCCCGGGGCACCAGCTTGCGCATGGGCTTGGGAATATCCATGTTCATAAACACATCCTGCATCTTCTCCTTGCCCAGAAACAGTATCAGCAAAGAGAGGATCGCACCGGCCACAATGCCGGAAATGCCGCTGGACACTACGGCCAGGCCGCTGCCGCCGCAGATCAGGCCCACGATGATCGATATGATGGTGTTGATCAGCCAGGTGAGGCCCTCCACCGCGAAGACATCCTTGGCGTCGATGCGGATATCCACGTCGGACAGGGAGAAGTAGGAATTCAGGCTCATGGCGCGGTATGGCACGTTGTGCCGCACGCAGATGGGCATGGTTTTTTCCTCCACGTCGAAGGCCACCTGCCTGAGCCACTGGGCGATGGGGTTCACCATGAGCGTCTGCGCCTCGTCGGAGTGCAGCCAGTCCTCAATTTCCCGCTGCACCGTTTTGTCGATCTCCGACAGGCGCTTGATATCCCCGTCCCGCCAGCGGTCAAACACCGGCAGGGCCACACGCCGCAGGATCGGCTCCACCAGCGCGTCCACGATCCGGCGGTAGAGGTCGTCAATGCGCTTTTCCACAATGCGCTCCACGGCGCTGGAATCGATCAGCTCCTCCACCTCCCGGCGGAACTGGCGCAGCTCCTCGTCAATGCGCCCGCTCCAGGCCAGGCCCCGGGACACTGAAAACTCCGGCTCCGCGCCGGTGATGATCACGGCCTCAGGGTACACCTGGGTACACCAGTCGCGGATCGCCGGAAGCCGGGAAACGCCGCCGGTCAAAAACAGCAGCTCCGGCCGGTGGTCGTCCAGGCGCGCACGCAGCTGCATAAGGCTGTCCACAAAGGCGTCCCGGAAGGATTTGCCGTTCAGCTGCTCGGCCCGCCGGTTCAACACGCGGTCCGCCACTTTTTCGTCGATGCGCAGGGTCAGTCGCGCGCCCTCGCCCGTAAGTATGCGCACGGTCTTTTGACAATCGTTTTCGCGCCAGTAATCCTCATCCGAAAAATACTGCTCCTTGAGGCGGCGGGCGGCGAATTCGCAGTAGCTGCGCCAGGGCGGGCTGGCCTCCAGCGCGCGCCGCACCGCGCCGGCATCCGCGCTGCCTTTGATGGATTCCTCCAGAATCAGCTCGTCCATGATGCCGCCGCCCAGCCGCACCTCGCCCGCGGTTTGCAGCTCCACCTCGCGCCCGCCCATGATGAAGGCAAAGTCCGTGGTGGAGGAGCCGATATCCACCACCAGCACGGGCTTGGACATGATATCATAGCCCACCTGGAAGTGCTTGGACTGGCAGGCGCTGATCAGCGCCGCCCGGGATTCGGAGACGATTCGGGCGGGAGGATAGCCGGTATCCTCGAATATGCGGCGGTAACGCTCCCGGGCCGCGCGGTCCCAGCCCGCGGGACAGCCGATGTAGAAGCAGCAGTCCTCATCCTTGACCAGGTTGCCGTCGGCATACAGTTCGCCGAGGACGCCCGCCGCGAAGCGCTTGATGTCCTTCTGGCTCTCAGGCTCCGTCAGAAAACCGCTTTTGAAGCGCAGGGCGCGGCGAACGGCGTGGGTGTCGTAGCAAGCGCTCTCCCCGATCAACAGCTCGCCGCTTTCCAGCTGGGCGTAGGCGGTCACGAAGCTCTTCGCCTCCCGAACCGCCAGCACCTCCGGAGCCCCGGCGTCATTCCTGTCCAGGCGACAGACCGCGCTTTCGGCGTCGCCCAGATCAAAGCCATAGTATCTGTTCATGCGTATATCTCCATATAGACTTTAGTCTGTTTGCATGTACTTCAGTCTGTTTTATCGTGTTGAGGAGGCCAGTCCCTTCCTGAGCAGCTTGCCCTCCGAAACCAGCGCCGGGCGGATGGTGCCCGGGTGCTGAGCCGGGAGAAATTCAAACCAGCCGTCCCGGCCTTCGGCATAGTCCACGATATCGATGCCCGCGTTGTGCAGGAAGAAGCGTATGGCGGAAGCAGATTCCAGACCGCTGTCGCTTTGATCGGAATAGGCCGTTTCCAGCAGTTCCGCGAAAAGCTCCAGCTCCGCCGCGGGCACCCCGCCCACGGGCGCAAGCTCCGCCTCCCGCTGGACGTGCGCGACGTTCTCCTGGCGGATGCGCTCCAGCTGGCCGTCCGCCTGGAGCATGGCCCCGCGCAGGCAGTGCCAAGCCTTTTCGGCGTCCACAAGGTACTCCGTACGGACCATGTCCACGCGCGCATCCGGCTTTGATTTGCCGGGCTTGGAGGCGCGCAGGCCGGATAAGAACAGGCATCCGCCGCCCAGCAGCGTGGGCAGCAGCACCTTCAAAAAGGCCAGCGCCCCGCCCGTCTGCCCGCCGATCAGCATACCGATCACCGAAGCCAGCACCAGCAGCGCCCCAGCAATCAGCAGCACCAGCGTCAATACATCCATGCGCAGGCCCTTGCGCCCTTCGGCCTCGTATTCCTTTTTCCACGCCCGTGTCTCGCCCACCGCGTCCATGAGGGGCAGCGTGTTCTTCATTGCCTGTAAAATGTGCTGGGCGCTGTCCCGCTGGGCCGCGTCCTCGCAACGCTCCACATAGCGGTACATGACCCGGTCGATCGCCTTCTCCAGCACGGCCTGGGCCGAAGCGAGGGCGCGGTCCGACGCGATGTTCGCAAGCACCATGTCCCTGTCCTCGTCCAGCAGCGCCGCGAGAGTGAACTTATCCATGCTTATCGCCTCCCGGTCAAAGGGACGTCTTTGCGCCCCGCATCATTCAATCCTTCAATATGACGATGCCGTAGGGCGGCAGCGTCAGCCATGCTTCCCCGTCCGACTCCGAAACCGCCGCCGCCGATTCGCCGACCTCGAGGTCCCGGGCAATCGCCCAGGAGCCGACGCTCAGACGGCCCGCCTCCTTGCCGGAGAAGTTGATTGCGATCCGGCAGCTCTCCCCCGAAAGGGTGCGTTCCATCAGGCAAAGGCTGTCCTCCGCCAGGATAAAGGCGTTTGCGCCGCCCGAAATCTCCGGGAAATCCAGCCTGGCCTCGTTCACCGCGCGCACATAGCTCAAAAGCGAACCGGGGTCGGTTTGTTGCGCCGCCACGGAGGGATAGGCGTACTCCACCGCTGTCGTTCCCGGGGGCTGGTCGGTCATATCGTCATCGCTCCAGTACATCGCCAGCCGCTTGTTGGGATCGTCGCCGCTGCCCACCATGCCGATTTCCTCACCATAGTAGGTAAACACGCGCCCGTTCAGCATGCCCAGAAGGCCCTCGGCGAATTTGGCGACGGCAGGGTTGCTCCGCCCCTGCACCAGGCCCACGGTACGCCCGGTATCGTGGTTGCACAAAAAGGGCGCGAGGGCGACCTCCGGAATGGCTTCAAGCGTCTTTTCATAGGCCGTGGCAAACCGCCGGGCAGGCTCCTTCCGGGCCCGCAGGCTCGATACGACAAAGCCCTCGGCCTGGGCCGCGGGGAACAGGAAAAAGGCGTCAACGCCGCTTGTGTAATAATCCGCGATGACATCCAGATTCGCCCAGCACTCTCCCACCAGGAAGCTGTCGGGCTTTAGCTGCTCCGCCATGGCCTTCAGCTCGGCCAGCAGGGCGATATTGCGCTTCGACTCGCCGGTGTGGTAGCTGGTTACGGCGTCCAGCCGGAAGCCGTCCACGCCCACGTCGTTGAGCCAAAAATCAAATATCCTTCGGATGACGTCCTTCACTTCCGGGTTGTCCAGGTTCAAATCGGGCATACCTCCGCCCGAAAAGCGCTCCTCATAGTACCATTCCGTCCCGTCCAGCGGGGTATATCCGCTGCCGCCCGCGCGGCTGAAATTGTAATAACCGACCATAGTCGAATCTTCGCCGGACGCAAGCGCCTCCGCCGCCGCCTGAAACCACGGATGGCGCGTGGAGGTGTGGTTGACGGGCATGTCCACGATCAGGCGCAGGCCCTTTTCATGGCAAGCAGCCGTCAGCGCGCGCATATCCTCAAGCGTGCCGTATTCCCCATCGATGTCGAAATAGTCCGTCACATCGTACTTGTGATAGGAGGGGCTGGGCATCACGGGCATGAGCCACAGACCACGCCAGCCCATATCGCGGATGTAGTCCAGCCGCGAAAGCAGCCCGTTCAGATCGCCGATGCCATCGCCGTCGGAATCCTTATAGGAGCGCACAAAGACCTCGTACCAGTTGGGTTCGTCCCAGACCTCCGCCGCGGCCAGAGGCATGGCCGCCAGCAGAACAAGCAGCAGCGCAAGAATGCGTTTCATGATCATCACCTGTAGACCCGTCAGTCGAACATGCTCAGTTGCCGGTTCCGCTCCGGCAGGTCAGCCATGTAATCAAAGCAGTCATCGGGGCGAAAGAGCATGTTCCTTGCCGTGCAAATGCCCTCCAGCGCCTCCATCAGAGCTTCCTGGTTCGGGCTTGGCAGCTCATATCGGTTGCCGTAGGCCTCGGCATAGCGCCGCTTCAAACCGGGAAAGCCTCGGTCCAGGGCCGCATAGTAGTATTCCCGGCTCCCCTCCCGGAGCGTCATGCCCATGCCGAAGCACACGATGCCTCTCACGCCCACATCCGCGCAGGCCGTCAGGATGCCGCGCACATTTTCCTCGGTGTCGTTGATGAAGGGCAGTATGGGCGAAAGCCATACCACGGTGGGTATGCCCCGCCGTCGCATGGCTTCAAGGACCTCCAGCCGGCGCTGTGTATTGCAGACGTTGGGCTCCACGGCGGAACACAGCGCCGCGTCCCAGGTGGTCAGCGTCATCTGCACCACGCATTTGGCCCGGCGGTTGATGGCCTCCAGCAGGTCGATATCCCGCAGGATTCGGTCCGATTTTGTCTGGATCGACAGCCCGAAGCCGTTTTGTTCGATGATTTCAAGGCAGCGCCGGGTGAGCCCCAGCCTCTCCTCGCAGTGCATGTAGGGATCAGACATGGATCCGGTGCCGATCATGCAGCGCCTTTTCATGGATCGAAGCGCACGCGCCAGCAGCTGCGGCGCGTTGGCCTTGACCTCCACATCTTCAAAGGGATGGGCAAAGCGATAGCACAGGCTGCGGCTGTCGCAATAGATGCAGCCGTGGGTGCAGCCGCGATAGAGGTTCATGCCCCGCCGTCCGCCACTTGCGGTCAGCAGGCTCCTTGCCTCGACAAAGTGCATCCAATCCCTCCATGGTCCGCGGGGACGGCGCCGGTCACTCCCCCGCGTCCGGGTTGTCGATGCCCCGGGTGTGCCGGATCTCCTTCCAGCGCGGCGGCGGCGTAAGACAGGCCACCACGTTGATGGGCATCCAGGACATCAGGAAGATCGGGAAGCCGAATATGCCGGGAACGGACCTGCGGTTCAACCGGCCCTCCATGCGAAACAGCGCCGCGCCCAGGGCGCAACAGATCAGATAATACGCCCCTGCCAGCACCACCAGCGACAGGATCCGCCACGGATGGGACAGGAAGAAGGGCAGAAGCCCCAGGACCGTGCCCACGGCGGGAACGATGCCGATGAGGCACATCAGGTTGCCCAAAAACAGCACGGCCATATCGATGCTGGCTACGCTGTGCTTTTTGAGCAGCCGCAGTAAATAGCGCCTCATGCATTGCAGGGAGCCCGCGGTCCAGCGCCGCCGCTGCACACAGGAGACCCGGAAGCTGCGGGTCTGCTCGTCATAGATGCGCGCCTCGGGCATCCAGCCGACCTTATATCCGTGCAGGGCGCACAGGCCCGTGAATTCCAGGTCCTCCGTCAGCGTATAAGTATCCCAGCCGATGGCGCAGATGGCCTCGTCGCTGACCATGAAGCCCGTGCCGTTGAGATGGCAGGACATGCCCAGCCGCGACCGGCTCTCGTTGTAAAAGCGGCTCATGAACCAATAAAAGGCGGACATGCTGCCGGCGATCCAGCTGTCATAAGGGTTCTTGCTGTCGCGGTAGCCCTGGGCCACACGGAAGCCGTCCAGCAGCGCGTCATTCACCGCCCGAAAAAAGCCGGGGTCCACCAGATTGTCGGCGTCAAACACGCAATAGGCGTCGTAGCGGCCCGTGGCGGATAGCTGGCCGAACGCCCCGCGCAGCACGTCGCCCTTGGCGCGGATGGGTCCGTCCACCGATATGATTTGTGCGCCCGCCGCCCGGGCGACGGCCTCGGTATCATCGCTGCAATTGTTGGGAACCACAAAAACGTCAAAAAGCTCCCCCGGATAATCCTGGGCCAGCAGGGATTTCACAAGCTGTCCGATGACCGCCGCCTCGTTCCTGGCAGGAATGACCGCGGCGATGCGCTTTTGGGGCGATTGACGCGGCCTGACCGCGCGCTTTCGAAACAGCAGGCCCAGGCCGCATGTGACGATATAATACAGCGTAAATAGCGTGCAGATCAGGCTGCATATGCTGACAATAATGGTCATGAAGGGGCTCCCTTCGCTTTTTAAAGTCTTATGACTTAGTATAGCCTATTTGTGTGTCTCCCGTCAAGGGCGGGTTTTGACGGACGTCAACCCCGCCGTGCGAGCATTTAGGCCCGCCGGGAAGCGCATCGCCTGCGCGGCGGCTATTGCATCGAATCGTCTATGGCGGCATAGATGGCGCGGATGGCATCCTCATACCTGTCCTCCGGCACGCCTACCAGCAGGTTCAGCTTTCCCGCTCCCTGGTTGATGGTGTTGATGGGGATGCCCGCCTGGGTCAGCGCCTGGAGAACGCGCACGTTCGCGTCACAGGATTCCGTGCCCTTTTCGCCGATGACCGCAATCATGGAAAGCTGCTCCGTCAGGCCCAGATAGTCCGGCTTCAGCCTCCGCGCGATCTCCTCGAACAACTCCTCCTTGCAGGGGGCCAGCAGATCGCTGCGGATCACCAGCGTGACGGTATCGATGCCCGTCAGGCAGTGTTCAAAGGGCAGGCGCCGGTTTTTCAGCATTTCCAGCATCACGGCGGTAAAGCCGGATTCATCGCTGACCATGACCTTCTCCACCTGAATCACGGACATGCCCGTCCGCCCGGCCACGCCGATGATCGGGTATTTCACTTCCCCCTTGGGCAGCCTGCGCACGATGGTGGTGCCGGGGTCGTCGGGACTCAGCGTGTTTCGGATGTTGATGGGAATGTCCATGTCCGACACCGGCAGCACCGCGTCGGTATGCAGCACGGAAGCGCCCATGTAGGACAGCGTTCGCAGCTCCCGATAGCTGACGTACTTTACCGTCCTGGGCCCGGGCACGATGCGCGGGTCTGCGGCCAGCAGCCCGGAGACGTCCGTCCAGTTTTCGTACAGATCCGCGCCGATGGCCGCCGCCACCAGGCTGCCCGTCACGTCCGAGCCGCCGCGGGACAGCGTATAGATTTTCCCGTCCATGTCCGCGCCGTAAAAGCCGGCGATCACTGCCCGCTCCAGCGGCCTGAGCGCCGCGCCCAGGGTGCGCCGGGTCACGGCCGCGTCCAGCCTGCCTTCGCCGTCAAAGCACACGCACCATTCCGGGTCCACAAAGGTAAAGCCCAGCCACCGGGCCAGTATGCGCGCGTTCAGGTATTCCCCGCGACTGACCACATAGTCCCGCCAGGGCTCCCCCGCAAGGTGTCGGCGCAGCTTATCAAGCTCCGCCTCCAGCGGAAAATCCACGTCCAGCTTGCGGACGATGGATTCAAACCGCGCCCCGACCGCCGAAAGCGCGCCCTCAAAGTCCTCCCCCGCCGCCGCCAGCGCGTAGCAGCGCAAAAGCAGGTCCGTGACCTTTTCGTCCGATTCAAACCGCTTTCCCGGCGCGGAGACCACGATAAAGCGCCGGTCCCCGTCCGCCTCTATGATCCGCCTGATCCTGCGGAACCGCTCCGCGTCCGCAAGGGAGGTCCCGCCGAATTTGGCCACCACCGTTCTCATATGTTCATCCACCTATCATCGTTATTGGCCGACTACGGCCGTTCGCCTTCATATCTGATCAAGCGCTGGGCCGCTTCCAGCGACGGCGCCACACCCGCGGCGGTCATGGCGAAAAGCGCCGCGCCCAGGGCGGCCTCCTCCCTGTGGGCACTCAGGCGCATTTTCATGCCAAACGCCCCTTCGAGGGCACGCCTGAGGGCCGGATTGCGCCTCACGGCATTGCCGGAGCCCACCAAGCGACGCGCTGGGGACGCGCCCGCGGCCAGCATGGCGTCGTACAGGCCGCGCATCTGACCCGCCATGCCCAGGAGCGTGCCCGCGATCAGGCGCGGCGCATCGAAGTTATCCGTCCCGATTCCGCATACAGAGCCCCTGAGCGCCGGGTCCGCCCGGGTACCGTTGAAGCGAGGATCCACCCGCGGAAGGGAGGCGTCCCTCAGATGTTCGAGTCCCGCCCGGTTCATTTCTTCGTAGAGCGCGTCCGGACAATCATACCCCGCCAGCGCCGCGCAGCTTCGCAAAAAGCCCTCCAGCAGCGCGTAAGCCCTTCCGCCGCAGAGCGCGGAGCCCACGATGATGGATCTGTCCCCCGTCAGCGGGCGCAGCTCCAGTTCCTCCGTCGCGGACGCGCCGCCACTGAGCATGGAGACCTGACCGCCCGTGCCCAGGTTCACCAGCAGTGTGCCCTCCATGTCCCGCAAAGCGCCGATAAAGCTGGCCTGGTTGTCGCCGATGCCGCAGGCGACGGGCGCACCGCCGGAATCCCGGCCCAACAGCTCATAGCCGCCTGTGACCCGGGGCAAGAGGCCGGTGCCCATGCCGGCGCGTTCGATGGCGGCAAAATTCCAGTTACCCGCCCTCTCGTCAAACAGTCCGAGGCTCGCCGCGTTGGACACGTGCATGAGCGGCTCGGCCCTGCCCGTAAGCCGCATACCCACATAATCGCCGATCGTACAAATGGCCGCCGCGCCCCGGGGGACGCAGCTGTTGACCGTGTGCCAGAAGTGGGTGGCCATGCCGTAGCCCGTCGCCACGTGCGCGGAACACCTGTCATACAGCGCCCCGGCATAGCTTCCGCTTCCAAACCGTTCGCCGCCCCGCCCGTCCTGCCAGGTAAACAGCGGGCTGACGGCCTCTCCCCGCGCGTTTACATAGACGATGCCGTGCATCTGCCCGTCCAGACCGATGGCGTCGATCGCGTACTCCTCCTTCAGCGCCTCCACCAACGCCTCTGCCCGGCGGGCGATGGCGTCTGCGTCCTGTATGCGCTCATACGGGGCCCGGGGCGTCATATACGCGCCGTTGGGCACGTTCAACGTTTTGAGCAGCGCGCCGGTATCGCCGTCCAGCACGACGGCGGAAAGGGTGGTGGTGCCCAGATCAAGCCCTAAGAGTTTCATGCCGCGTCCTCTCTTGATCGGTCCCGCCGGAGCAATGCTCCGGACGTCCATGCTCAGACCTGCTGCGTCGATATGGAAGGGATAGCCCCGCCCGTTCAGCTTTTCACGATAGAAGAAGGCCCAATCCCGTATCTGCTCGCGGCAATGCACCGCCTCCGGGTTGATCAGATTCATCGCCGCGGCCAGCGCGCCCAGCGGCAAACGCATGATCGCGGCGTTTTTCACGGTTTTACGCCTCTTATATCATGACTGTACCACACTTTGCCCCGCACGTCTACCCCGGCGGGATAAAGATTTGCAGGCGGAGTGCGCACAGGGCAAGGTGGCTGTAAAAAAATGTTATCGTTATCGTATATTTATTCTTCCATAAGGCGGTGTTTTGTGATATACTGGGGGTAATGAGCGTTTTTCGTTCGGCCATCCCGCACGAAACGCCAACGGATGCCCGTAGGGAAACGGATCGCTCAGTCATCATCTCCCCGCCATACCGACCGAAACCCGTTTTACCGCCGTTCGCGGCGAACAAAGCAAGGAAAGAGGGATATACCGTGGCAGAAATCAACGACAGGAGCGCTGTCTTTACGGACTACGACAGCTTTTTGTTCCATCAGGGCACAAACTATGAAATCTATCGCAAGCTGGGCGCGCACCCGGATATGGAGGACGGCGTGAAGGGCACGCGCTTCAACGTGTGGGCGCCCAACGCGCAATACGTCTCCGTCATCACCGCCAGGACCAGCTGGGAAAACGAAAAGTGGATGCATCGCAGCCAGTGGGACAGCGGCGTTTGGGAGTGCTTTCTGCCCGACGTGGGCCCCGGGGACGCCTACCGCTATGTGATCACCGGCGCGGACGGCGTGAAGCGCTACAAGTCAGACCCCTACGGCTTCTGGTTTGAAAAGCGGCCCAACAACGCCTCTATCGTGTGCGAGCTGGATGGCTTTGAGTGGACCGACGACATCCACCAGGCCCAGCGAGACAACGCCAAGGTTCTGGAGCGGCCCATGTCCATCTATGAGGTCCACCTGGGCAGCTGGAAAAAGGGCTACCAGGGCGATTGGGACGAGGACGGCTTCCTCAACTACCGCCAGCTGGCCGACGATTTGACCCAGTACCTCACCTATATGGGCTTTACCCACGTGGAGCTGATGGGCATTTGCGAGCATCCTTTCGATCTGTCCTGGGGCTACCAGGTGACGGGCTACTACGCGCCCACCTCCCGCTACGGCACGCCCGACGACTTCCGCTATTTCGTCAACGCCATGCACCGCGCGGGCATCGGCGTGATCCTGGACTGGGTTCCGGCCCACTTCCCAAAGGATGAATACGCCATGGGCTGGTTCGACGGCACGCCCCTGTACGAAAACAGCGATCCGCTGCGCAGGGAGTTCCCCGTGTGGGGCACGCTGGCCTTCGACCACGGCAAGAGCGAGGTACGCGACTTTTTGATCGCCAACGCCATCTACTGGATCCGCGAATTCCACGTGGACGCGTTGCGCGTGGACGCGGTGGCCTCCATGCTGTACAACGACTATGACCGCTCAGAATGGCGTCCCAACGTGTTCGGCGGGCGCATGAACCTGGAGAGCATGGATTTCATGCGCCAGCTCAACTATGAGGTCTGCGGCAAGACCACGGGCTTTTTGATCGCCGAGGATTCCTCCGCGGAATGGGGCATCACCGAGGATGTCACCCACGGCGGCCTGGGCTTCACCTTCAAGTGGAACATGGGCTGGATGAACGATACCCTGCGCTATATGAACCTGGATCCCGTCTACCGCAAGTGGCACCACGGCCAGCTGACCCACATCGCTGACTATGCCTTCAGCGAAAACTATGTGCTGGTGCTTTCCCACGACGAGGTGGTCTACGGCAAGGGCTCCATGGTGAACAAGGCCCCGGGCGGCATACAGGACCGCATGGGCGAGGTCAAATCGCTGTACACCTGGCAGTTCACCTTCCCGGGCAAGAAGCTGTTGTTCATGGGCCAGGAGTTCGCCCAGGAGCGGGAATGGAACGTAAAGGAGAGCATCGACTGGCACCTGGCGGACGAATTCGGCCACAGGGACGTGATGCAGTGCGTCAGCAACCTTTTGAATGTGTACAAAACCCATCCCTGCCTGTACATGGACAGCAAAAACCCCACCACCTTCGAGTGGGTCAACCGAGGCGACGCGGACCGCAACCTGCTGGCCTTCATCCGCCGCAACCCCTGGAACTACGACGGCGCGGTGCTGGTGGTCATCAACTTCTCCCCCATGTCCTACCACGATTACACCGTGGGCGTACCCATGGAGGGCTTCTACAGGCGCGTGTTCAGCACCTATGACAGCCTTCCCGGCCAGGGCAACCCCGCGGAGGTGGGCGGCATCCCGCCGCTGACCGCCCAGTGGCACGATTGCGACGGCTATACCCACATGCTCACCTACAGCCTGCGGCCCTTCGAATCCATCATCATCGAATTCCCGACCCACGACGGTCAATAGTCGGCAGGCAAGGCCGCGGCAGGGGGCTGTCTCGATTGAGGCGGCCCCCTCCTTTTGATTTCATGTGACAGGGATTGCGGCTTTGGCCCATTGCGTGGTACAATAGTCAATGACCGTAAAGCGGGGTGACGACATGGACAGACAGCGGGCGCTTTCAGAATATATTCAGGCCATACTGCCGGAACGGGAGGCCTATCTCTATGAGCGCGCCCTGGGCAAGGCGCGCCCGATTACCCGGAACATGTCCCAGGATGAGCTTAACGCGTATCTTGGCGGAAAGGCCTTCGCGAACACGCTGTACCATACCCGGCGCAACGACAAGGTCTGCCAGGCGCTTTTGCGGGGCGAGCTGGTTTTGGACTATCACCAGGCGGAGTTCGAAAGGCTCTGTCCCCTGATCATGCAGCAGCTGCGTCAGGATCGGGAAATCGATCTGGGCTTTCTGCGCTCTGTGGACCGCAGCCGCACGTCCCTGAAAAGGGCATACGAGGCCGTCGATCTCTTCCGCCGCAACACCTTGCGCGCCTTTCTGGGACAGCTGACCCAGCGCATGGCGGACGAGGCGGAACGCAAGGTTGAATACCATCTGCTCCGGGGCGACTTTTCCCGCGCCGTCCCGAAGGACAGCGGCGTTGACCGGGTCGCGTCCTTTCTGATGGAAACGCGCTTTGGCCGCGGCGTTCCCTCGGATATTGTGGATAAGGCCTACCAGCCGTCATCGGCGACGGAGACGCTGCGCGCCCAGGTGAAGCGCGCCTATCCCGTGCTTTCGGCCTGCGCCCATGTGAAGCTCGATTCCGAGGTCACGGTATCCGACGGGGTGAAGAGCGAACTGCGCAGGGCTAAGAACAGCCTGTGCGCCATTGTCCGCAAGCGCTTTCCCGATGAAAGGGTGCGCCGGCTGTTGGCGTCAAACCCCTCTATTAAAAGGCTGCAAAGGCAGGCGGACGCCGCCGCCGCCCGGGAGCGCGGGCTGCGCTCGGCGCTGATCAACGCCATACCCGAGCATTACCGGGATCTCTACCCCCTGGCACGCGAGCTGCGCAGGCGCTTTATACTCCATCTGGGGCCCACCAATTCCGGCAAGACCTACGAGGGTGTCCGGCGGCTAGCCGGAGCGCGCCGCGGCATCTACCTGGGGCCGCTTAGGCTGCTGGCGGCGGAGCAGTTTGAGAGCCTGAATCTGAACGACGTGCCCTGCTCCCTGGTGACGGGCGAGGAGCAGATCCGCGTGCCCGGCAGCCGGGTGCAGTCCTCCACGGTGGAGATGGCGGACCTCAGGACCCATTACGACGTGGCGGTGATCGACGAGTGCCAGATGATCGCGGACCGGGACCGGGGCGGCGCGTGGACCGCTGCCATCCTCGGCCTCTGCGCCGATGAGATCCACGCCTGCGCGTCCTCCGACGCCGAGGAGCTGTTGACGCGGATCATCCGCGAGTGTGGCGATGAGCTTACGATTGTGCGGCACGAGCGCATGACGCCGCTGACGGTGGAAAAGGAGGGCTTCCAGTTTCCTGAATCCGTGCGCCGGGGCGACGCGCTGATCGTGTTTTCCAAGGCCAGGGTCCACGCCGTGGCGGCGGAGCTGAAGCGCAAGGGCTATCGCGTTTCGCTGATCTACGGCGCGCTGCCCCCGGATGTGCGCAGGGACCAGGCGTTGCGCTTCCAGCAGGGCGATTCCGAGGTGGTGGTCTCCACGGACGCCATCGCCATGGGCATGAACCTGCCCATTGAGCGGGTGGTGTTTCTGGAATCGGAAAAGTACGACGGGGATATCACCCGCCCGCTGACCGACGCGGAAATCAAGCAGATCGCGGGCAGGGCCGGCCGCTACGGGCAGTATGACGTGGGCTATGTGAACGCCCACGGCTTCAAGGGCGCCGTGGAGCGCGCACTGGGCAAGCCGCTTTTGAAGCTGACGGAAGCAGTCATACAGTTCCCGGAATCCCTGCTGGGCATCCCCCTGCCGCTGACACAGATCATCAACCAATGGCTTTTGATGAAGGACAAGGGCTGCTTTTCCAAGGCGTCTACCGTGCGCATGGCGGCGCTGGCAGCCATGATGGAAACCCCGAATACCGACAAGGCGCTGCTGTACCGCTTTCTGTGCATCCCCTTCGACGAGTCGGACCCAGATCTGCTTTCCCGCTGGCGGGCCATGTACCACGCCGAGTGCCACAGGGAGCATATCGACGTGCTTGCCCAGCTGCCCGACTTTGTCAACCCCGAGGAGTGTACCATACAGATGCTGGACGGGCTGGAGAGCGATTACCGTCGCTGCGATCTGTATTACAACTACACCCGGCTTTTTCTCGATGAGCCGGACGAACTGCTGGAGCGGATACAGCAGCGCAAATACCTGATTTCCCAGGGCATCATCCACATCCTTTCCACCCAAAAGCTGGAGCAGCGCTCCTGTCGCGGCTGCGGCAGGAGCCTGCCCTGGAACTGGCCGCACCGGCTGTGCGACGCTTGCTACCGGCAGCAGCGCTTCCGGCGCGGCAAGGGTCGCGCGTCCGGTCATGGCGGCTGGGATGCGCCGTAGCGCCGCTTTTTTGCGGAAAATCTCTGCTCACATATTCCATTTTGGCAAAATAACAGGTATAATGCTTATGATGGATTTATGTGCCCACGGGCCATAGCATCCCAAGCGAGTATAAATGGAGGATGAGACATGAAAAAACCGAACGTATGGATGGCAATACTCCTTGCCGCGCTGCTGGCACTGACCAGCCTGGGCGGCTTTGCCCTGGCCGAGGCCGACCAGGCGGAAGCCGAAGACGCCTCGATCTACGAGGAAGCCTTCCCGAGCTGGAACCCTGACGCCCCCGCTCTGAACGCGCTGATCGAATACGTCGAGACCGTTACGGACGAGTCCTCCCCGGATTACATCCCGCCGGTGGACCGCATCGCCACCTTTGACATGGACGGCACCGTGTGCGGCGAACTGTACCCCACCTATCTGGAGTATTACATGCTGGCCTGGCGCATCCTGAAGGACCCGGATTGCCACCCGGACGAGGAGATGCTGGAGGTGGGCCGCACGCTGCGCGACTGCGCCCTGGACAATTCCTTCCCCTCCGACATGGCCATGCAGCACGCCATCCAGGCTGCCCGCGCCTATGCCGGAATGACCCTCCAGGATTTCGCGAACTTCGTGACCCAGATTCTCGTGCGCGAGGTGGACGGCTTTGAGGGCATGACCTATGGCGAAGCCATCTTCCAGCCCATGATCGAGGTCGTGGACTACCTCAATGAGAACGATTTTAAGGTGTACATCTGCTCCGGCAGCGACCGCTTCATCTGCCGCTCTCTGATCGAGGGTATGCTGGACATTCCCTTTGAGCATATCATCGGCATGGACGTGGCGCTGGAGGCCACAAACCAGGGCGAAACCGCGGGTCTTGACTATGTGTTCACCGCGGACGACGCCGTCGTGCGCACCGACAGGCTGCTCATCAAGAACCTGAAAATGAACAAGGTCGCCCAGATCGCCCAGGAGATCGGCCGTCAGCCCGTGCTGTCCTTCGGCAACAGCAGCGGCGACGTGAGCATGCACACCTATGTGCTGAGCAACAACTGCTATCGCAGCGCCGCCTTCATGCTGATCGCGGACGACGAGGACCGGGATTACGGCAACACCGAAAAGGGCACCGCGCTGGGCGAAAAATGGGCCGCCGCGGGCTACAACGTGATCTCCGAGAAGAACGACTGGAAGACCATTTACGGCGAAGACGTGGTCAAGACCGGCAGCTTCCACTGGCTTGAGGAGCTGGCCGAGGACGACGCCGGGGAGGCTGAGGAAACCGAGGAAGCCCCGGAGGAGGATATCCAGTATGTGCTGTACCTGGGCACCAACGACAAGGACACCAATGAGCCCGTCTTTGCCCCGGAGGAGGCGCAGCGGGTGCTGAAGGATATCCTGATCAAGAACTTCGGCGGCTACACGATCCAGGAGGCCCAGGGCGGCTGGATCGGCGAGGACAACACCGAATACCAGGAGTACACGCTCATCATCTATCTGAGCGACACCAATGCCGATCAGGTCCACGCCGTGTGCGACGAGCTGCTCAAGGTCTTTAACCAGAGTTCCATTCTGATCCAGGCCAACACCACCAGAACCGAGTTCTACGCCACCGCACAGTAAGCGCCATACCCCAAAAACTGCCCCGTGACTTTGCGGCCACGGGGCAGTTTGATTTTATACTA
>JAFUCP010000106.1 GCA_017459565.1 Clostridia bacterium
CAGCCCCTGCAGCTGTACGCCGCCCTGGCCCCGGAGACGGCTCAGAGCGCCCTGACCTGGACGAGCGGCAAGCCCAAGGTGGCCACCGTGGACGCCAACGGCCTGGTGACCCCGGTGGGGGAGGGCAAGGCCAAGATCACCGTCGCCACGGCCAACAAGAAGAAGGCGACGATCACCGTCACCGTGACGGACCCCTATAAGCCCGCAGGGATTTCCATCGCCCAGGGCAAGGCCGTCGCCCTCCTGGTGGGACAGCCCCTGCAGCTGTACGCCGTCCTGGCCCCGGAGACGGCTCAGAGCGCCCTGACCTGGACGAGCGGCAAGCCCAAGGTGGCCACCGTGGACGCCAATGGCCTGGTGACCCCGGTGGGGGCGGGCAAGGCGAAGATCACCGTCACGACCTACAACAAGAAAAAGGCGACGATCACCGTCACCGTGACCGGATGAGGCGGGTAACCGCCTCTGCTTCAATGCCTCGCCCCTCATCCTTCTTCCAAGGGAAAGACAATATCCCTTGCGACCGTAACAGCGGCGGCAGGCGACCTCATCCGACCTCGCTGCGCTCGGCCACCTGTCCGCGGGTCTACCGAACGCGCGCGCTCAATGCTGGCGCATTGAGTCCCATTGCGCACGAACGGACCCCATCTTGCTGCGCTCGGCCACCTGTCCGCGGGTCTACCGAACGCGCGCGCCCAATGCTGGCGCATTAGGTCCCATTGCGCACGAACGGACCCCGTCTCGCTGAAAACAGCCCGCTGTGCTGTTTTCCGGGCGCTCGATGCCCCAGAGGGGAAGGCTAAACATCCCTTCGCACCGTCTGTCCGGCCAACTTCAACTCCACACTCCACACTCCACTCTCCACACTCAGAAATCTCCACTCTCCACTCTTCACTCTCCACTCTTAACAACCCCGGCCAACATCAACTCCACTCTCCACCCTCCACCCTCAAAAACCTCCACACTCTCAAAACCCCCGACTCAGGGACGAAGGAGGCCTCCATGAGAAAACGAATGATGCTGACGGCGGCACTGGCCGTCATGCTGCTGACGGCGCTCCCCGCCCAGGCGGAGCCCCTCCCCGAATCCTTTGAATCCATCCCCGTCCAGGCGGAATCCCTCCCTGAACCCGCGGAGGGCATGGAAGATACCGACTGCGCCGCGGTGGACGAGGCCGTCCCCGAAATCGAGGAGGCGGATCTCACGTCCCTCATCCCGGCGGAGGAGGTGGAATGGGAGCTGTCGGAGGTCACGCTGCCCTCCGGGGAGGAGGAAGCCCCCATCCCGCTTGCGGACGGCACGCTGTGGACCCAGCCGCCGGAGGAATACTTCATCGTCGGCGCCGACGCGGACGACGCGGACCTTTTCGCGCTCTATGCCAGCCGCCTGTTCTATGGCCGCCGCCCGGTGCTGATGGCCTCCGTCAACGCGGGCGAGGGCCTGACGGGCCGGGAACGGACGGTCTACGAATCCCTCAAGGCGGATATCCTGCGCGTGGCGGCGGGGGAGCAGACCTCCACGGTGTTCGCCGTGCCCGTGACGCAGCTGATGGAAAAGACCTGGTACACCGCCTCGGAGCTGGGGGTGGCGCTGAACTACGACGCCCAGGGCCGCCTCGACGCTCAGTGTGTGCAGGCGCTGTGGGGCGCGCTGTACAGCCGCCTGGACGTGGATGTCGGCCGGGTGGCCGAGGCGCTGTGGTACGACTGCACCTATGAGCTTTACTGGTTCAGCCGCTATGAAAAGAGCGTGGGCTCCTCGCGCCCGGGCGCGGCCATCCGTTACGATGCGGCGCTGGGGGAATATGTGGCCTATGTGGACGAGGCTTCGGCCTGGCAGTTCCGCTTCGGCGTGCTGGAGCAGTACATGGGCGGCGACGATTACACCGTCAACCCCGCGCTCATCGAGGGCGCGAAGCGGGCGGCGCAGAACGCCCGGGCCATCGTCGCCAAATACGCGGACGATTCCGACTATGCCAAGCTGTACGGCTACATGGTGGAAATCTGCCGCCTGGTGCGCTACAATACCCCGGCCTCGCTGCCCGGCTGGAGCATGTCGGAGCAGAACCCCTGGAAGCTGATATGGGTCTTTGACGGCGACGCGGAAACCAACGTGGTCTGCGAGGGCTATACCCAGGCCTTCCAGTACCTGTGCGAGCTGTCGGACTTCGACGCGCCGCTTCACTGCTGGTCGGTGGACGGCTCCGCCAACGGCGCGCACGCCTGGAACCTGGTCCGCATGGGCGACGGGCAAAATTACGTGGTGGACGTCACCTGGACGGACGGCGGCTGGGCCGACGAATACGACGGCAACCTGGCCGCGGCCATCTCCGCCCAGAAGGGCGCGAGCCTTTTCCTGGTGGGCGCGGATTCCGGCAGCGCGCAGGAGGGCTATTTCGTCAAATACCGCGACGGGTCCGGCCGGTCCTGGCGCACCTATTCCCAGGCCTCCCTGGCCGCCTACGCCCCCTCGGTGCTGAGCCTGGCGCAGGGCGTCTACGCGCCCTCGGGCTTTATGAAGATATCGGGCGGCACCTATTACATGGAAGCCGGCGGGCGCTTTGCCACCGGGGAGCGCGCCATTGACGGCATGATCTATCAGTTTGCCCCGGACGGGCGGCTCACATCCGCGGTGGGCGAAGGCTGGCAGACCATCGACGGCAAGCGCTATTTCTTCGATGCCGGCGGGCTGCACACCCGGCACACCGCCGAGCCGCTTGAGGCCGTGGCCCCCACCTGCGCCGCCCCGGGCAAGACCGCGGGCAGCCGCTGCGCCGTCTGCGGAACGGTGCTTGTTGGCCAGCAGGATATCGCGCCCCTGGGGCACAGCTGGGGCGAGGCGGAATACGCCTGGTCCCAGGACGGCGGCAGCGTGACGGCCCGGCGGGTCTGCCTGAACGACCCCGCCCACGCGCAGACCGAGACGGTGAACACCGCCCGAGAGGTCGTCGAGGGCCCCGGCTGCGAGACGTGGGGAACGACGCTGTACCGCGCCGCCTTTTCCAATGAAGCCTTCGCGCCCCAGACGCGCGCCGTTCAGGATATCGCGCCCGTGGGGCACAGCTGGGGCGAG
>JAFUCP010000015.1 GCA_017459565.1 Clostridia bacterium
AATCGCCTGTTTGGTGAATGGGACTTGGCGATTTGACAATGATTGTCGACGCCATCCTGCGGATGTCGCCGACCCGGAAAACGTTTCATATTCCTGATCATGTACAATTCCCAAAAAAATACCGAATGACAGTCATTCGGTATTTGAAGGATGATTAAGGAAGGAATTGGGATCAGTTCGCGGCGGCTTCGCCAGCAGCCTCTTCGACGGCCTCAGCGGCGTCCTCGGCAGCGCCTTCTACGGCTTCGGCGGCGTCCTCGGCAACGCCTTCTACGGCTTCAGCGGCGTCCTCGGCAGCGCCCTCGACGGCCTCGGCGGCATCCTCGGCAGCGCCTTCTACGGCCTCGGCGGCATCCTCGGCAGCACCTTCTACGGCTTCAGCGGCATCCTCGGCAGCACCTTCTACGGCCTCGGCGGCTTCTTCAACGGGAGCAATTTCGCTGACAGTCGCGCTGCTGCCGGTGTTGTGGGAGGTGACGATGGTGGCGACGATGGCCAGCACGATGAAGGCCACAGTCGCGATCTTGGTGTATTTCTGCAAACGGCCTTCCATACTCTTGGCTTTGTTCTTGCCGAAGAAGGTTTCAGCGCCGCCACCGATCGCGCCCAATCCCTGGCGCTGGCCTTCCTGCATCAGCACGGTAACGATGAGAGCGATGGAGATCAGAATCAGCACGATATCGATAATAATGGACAAAGCGGTCATGGAACATCCTCCTTAAGTATGAAACACATATCCGTCGATCGACGCCGGACACATCGCCCGGAGCGCGCAAAAATGCCCGCTGATCAAAACAAGCTCATGTATTATAGCACGCCTCAAGCCAAAACGCAACCATATTTTTATATAAAAAGCGCCATTTTCATCATAAAAAGACGGTTAATTCTTGGCGCTAAGGCTATTCCTCCTCAAACATCCCGGAAATCTTCAGCTTTGCGCGGTAGACGGCGTTGCGGGGATAGCCTGCGTTCAGCGCCTCCTCCGCCGCGTCGCGCAGAGATTCGCCCTCCAGCATCCGGGAAAGCATCCATGCGGCGGCGTCAGGCCGCGCGGTTTCGGCTTCAAGGGGCGGCAGCGTGGAAATATCCGCGGCCAGACAATACTCGCCCTTTTCCACGCTGGCATTGCCGCGCAGCTGGGCCAGTACCGTCGCCGCTTTGCCGCGATAGATGCGCTCAAAGCGCTTGGTGAGGTCGCTGCACACACACAGCAGGCAGCCGGGCCATTTCTCCGCGATGGCGGCGACGAGTTCGACGATCCTGTGAGGGGATTCATACAGCACGAATACCGGGATTCCCGCCCGGCGGATGGTGTCCAGTTTGTCGGACAGGACCTTTTTTTCCCGGGGGAGGAAGCCGTAAAAAGCGAATTCCCTGGCGTCAAAGCCGGCGGCGGAGAGCGCCGTGACCACCGCGGAGGGGCCGCAAACCGGCTCCACGGGCACGCCGGCCTCCCAGCAGGCGCGCACCAGCAGGTGGCCCGGGTCTGAAATGCCCGGGGTGCCTGCGTCGCAGGTGAGGGCGACGGTCAAGTCCTCTGCCAGCATCCTTTCCACGATTTGAGGGGCTTTGAAATCCTCATTGTGTCGGTGGCAGGAGGTCATCGGCTTTTTCAGGCCGAACTGGTTGAGCAGCTTCATGGTCACGCGCGTGTCCTCGGCGGCAATCAGGTCGGCACAGGCCAGCGCTTCGCGCATACGGGGCGTCAGATCGTTCAGATTGCCGATGGGTGTGGCCACGATATACAGCTTAGGCATTTCACTTCTCCTTCAATATGTAAAACAGCTCGTTCTTCACTTCAAAGGAATCGACTATGGTCTTTTTTGATAGCACATGCGCCTGCATCCACTGGGAATAGCTGGCCGCCATGCCCACGTTGCGCCCGCCGAGCGTGCGCGTGGGAAAGGATACGACGAGCCATTGCGCATTGACGGCGTCCATGGCCCTGGCCGCAGCTCCCTCGCGCTGACGCTCCATCAGGGGGAGCAGTTTGAGCATCAGGGCGGCGTCAAAGCGCACGCCGGGAATGGCGCCGGGGCGCAGCAGGTCCGCGCAAACGGCGCTGACCGGCATCCCGTAGCTTTCGTGAAAGCAATTGACGGCGTACACCGCCGCGCCGGACATGTCGATGCCGGTGGTTTCGATGCCGCGCGCGCCGAGGTAGATGGGATTTATGCCGCAGGCAAGGTCAAGAACCGACCGTGGTCTGCCTGTAGTGGCGAAGATTCTTTCGTACAGAGCGTCGATCTCAGCCAGCGGAAGGCGCTCCCGGGTGGAGGCATGGCGGCTGAGCATCCGATCAAGGTCCACGTCGGAGCGGCTGATGTGCCAGGCATGCATGTCATAGCCCAGCTGGGAAGCCTCCTGCGGGGTCATAAACGCGCCGCTGATGCCGTGCAGCGCTTCCCGGACGGCCTTGTCGACATCCTTGACCTTTTTGTATTTGGCCTCACATTCCGACCAGATTCGGCATATGGCGTCGGGGCAAACGTCTCGGTAGTTTTTGGAACGCATCAGCTTTTCGAGATATTCGTCATGCATTGCCAAGCAGCTCCATCAATCGTCCGTAAAAGCGCAGGTTGTGCGCCGTGGCCAGCCGCAGGGCGGCGGGGTCGTTCACCTTGAAAAGGTGGTGCAGGTAGGCCCGGGAATAATGGCGGCACAGCGCGCAGTCGCAGGCGGGGTCCACCGGCCCGGCCTCGCGGCGGTGTTCCTCGTCCAGCGCGTACAGAAACTTATAGAATCTGCCATCTCCGCGGCGCACGCCATCAGGGGTGTCCTGGCCCGGAACCCAGGTGTAAAGCCGCTGGTGACGGGCCTCCCGGGTGGGAATGACGCAGTCGAACAGATTGTAGCCGATGCCCACCAGCGCTGCGATTTCCTCGGGACGGCCCAGCCCCATGGCATATTTGATCTTATCATCCGGCATGGCGTCCGCGGCCATTTTGAGGATATCCAGCCGGAAGGCGCCGCTCTGGTCCATGGGCCAGCCGCCGAAGCCATAGCCGTCGAAGCCGATCTGTTCAAGGCGCCTGCCACATTCCATGCGCAGCTCGGGGTCGCTTCCGCCCTGAACGATGCCGAACAGCAGCGGCTTTCTGACCATGCCTTTTGAGAGCTTGTCGAACTCCGCGCGGCAGCGCTCTCCCCAGCGGACGGTCAGCTCTACGCTTCGCCGCTGTACCTGGATGGGGTCATCGGGATGGGTACACATGTCCAGCGCCATCATAATGTCGCTGCCGTATTGGAATTGCACCTGGATGCACTTTTCGGGGGTGAAGGTCAGCTTTTCCCGACCACGGTCGGGTCTGAATATAATCTCCTTGTCCCGTATTTCGCCGTATTCCGCATTTTCCCGAATGAGGGAATACAGCTGAAACCCGCCGGAGTCGGTGAGGATCGTGCCCCTGTAGCCCGTAAAGCCGTGCAGCCCGCCCAGCCCCTTAATCAGCTTTGACCCGGGCTTTGTCATCAGGTGATAGCTGTTCATTTCGCAGCCATGCAGGCCAGCGGCGTATACATCCTCAAAGGAGCCTGCCCGGATCGCACCATAGGTGGCGTCCGGGAAGAAAGAGGGTAGGGGAAGCTGGCCGGAGGGCGTTTCAAGATAGCGCATAGGCACCTCGCAGTGGCGTGTGGCGTTGAGAGGGTGAAGCGTTGTGGGGTGAGAATTTCAAATCAGTATAAGCCCAGCCTGCTGCAAGCATCGAGGATGCGTTCGACATTTTCTTCGATGGGGCAGGACCCGTCCAGCTCGAGGACCGGACAGACCATTTCGGCAATGCTTTTTCGTACCATGTCCTCGTCGCGGCCGGCGGCGAAGGCGTGAAAGTGCTGCTGGCGCTCATACATGTCGCCGCCGGGCAGCACGCGGCTGCCGAAGCGCTCGATCTCGCGGCGCTCAATGCGCGCCAACCGCAATTCTCTGGGTGCGCGCAGCCAAACGGCAAGGCGGCATAGCTTGCGAAGCTCACATGTAAGGTCGGCGTCGACGGAGGACAGCACGAAGTCGCCATGGGTTGAGATATCCTCGATCATCAGCCGGCATACCGCGTCTCTTGACCTGGGATGGGCGTAGGGGACAGTCATGTCCGGAAAATAGTAGTCCTCCACGTCCAGACGCAGCCGGCCCAGCCGTTCGGCCAGCGCGCGTCCCAGCGTGGTCTTGCCACAGCCGTTCAGGCCGAGGATGAATATGCCCCGCGCCCTCACAGCTTTTCCACGATGCGCAGGCTCGCGCTGCGTGACCTTGGGTTCCGCGCCAATTCCTCGGCGCCCGCCGTGATGGGCTTGCGGGTGATCAGCTTCACCACGGGCTTCTTGCCGCACATGCAGACGGGGAAGGATTTGGGGCAGGTGCAGGGGTCGGCCAGACTGCGGAACACGTTCTTCGCGATCCTGTCCTCCAGGGAGTGAAAGGTGATCACGCACAACCGCCCGCCGGGGTTAAGAAGCCCCGCCAGTGCCCGCAGCGCAGGCTCCAGGGGTTCCAGCTCGTCGTTTACGGCGATGCGCAGCGCCTGAAAGGAGCGCCGCGCCGGGTGGCTGCCGTCGCCTTGGCGGAATTTTTTGGGTATGGCGGCGTCGATGATCTCCACCAGCTGGCCCGTAGTCTCGATGGGGGCGGTCTTGCGCCGATCGCAGATCACCCTTGCGATTTGCCGGGCCCATTTTTCCTCGCCGTAGTCCCGGAGAATGTGGTTCAGCTCGTCCTCGCTCCAGTGGTTTACGATTTCCCGTGCGCTGAGCGGCTGGCTCTGGTCCATGCGCATGTCCAGCGGCGCGTCTTCATGGTAGGAAAAGCCGCGCTCGCGCACGTCCAGCTGGTGGCTGGAGACGCCCAGATCGACGAGAATACAATCCAGACCCCGGTCTATATTGCATGCCGACAGCAGTGCCGGCGCATCGTGAAAGTTGCCGTGGAGGCACAAAAAGCGCGCCTGACTGTCGATGGCGGACAGGCGCGAGGTCGCGGCTTCGATGGCCTCCCGGTCCCGGTCGATGCCGACCAGCAGACCGCCGGGGCCGAGCCGCTTCAGTATTTCGGAGGAATGGCCGGCGCCGCCCAGCGTACAGTCCAGGCAGGCGCTGTCCGGATTGATGTTCAGCCCGGCCAGACATTCATCCAGCAAAACAGGAAGATGATGAAATTGGCTTCCTACAGCTCCATTCTCCACGCTATACGCTCCACTTCATCCTCAAAGCTTCCAGGGGGCGATGCCCAGCTTTTTGCGCACCTTGAGCATCGTCCTGTGGGCGATGGCGGCGGCGCGGTCCCGACCGGAGTCCATAACCTGCTGCAAATAGGCCTTGTCGGCGCTGATGCGGTCATATTCGGCCTGGATGGGCGAAAGTGCATCGATTACGGCGTCGGCCACGGCATCCTTGAACGTGCCGTAGCCCTGGCCCTCGAACTCAGCGGCGATTTCGTCCATGCCCTTGCCGGTCAACGCGGCGAGAATGCTCATCAGATTTGCAACGCCGGGCCGGTTTTCCGGGTCGTAGGCGACGACGCTCTCGCAATCCGTCACCGCGCGGCGGATCTTTTTGCGAATGACATCGGGCTTGTCCAGTATGGCGATATAGGTTTCCTCGGGGTCGGATTTGCTCATCTTGCGGGTGGGCTCCTGTAGACTCATCACCCGCGCGCCCACCTTGGGGAAGTAGCCGTCGGGAATGGTGAACACATCGCCGTATACGCCGTTGAAGCGCTCTGCGATATCCCGGGCGATCTCAAGGTGCTGCTTCTGGTCCGCGCCGATGGGCACCAGGTCCGTCTGGTACAGCAGGATATCCGCAGCCATCAGCACCGGGTAGGTGAACAGGCCGCAGTTGATGTTGTCCGCGTGCTTGGCGGACTTGTCCTTGAACTGGGTCATGCGGGACATTTCACCCATGTAAGTAAAGCAGTTCAGAACCCAGCCCAGTTCCGCGTGGGCGGGAACCTGGCTCTGGAAATCGATGATGTTCTTTTCCGGGTCCAGGCCGCTGGCCAGGAAGATGGCCATGGTGCGCAGACAGGCCTTGCGCAGCTCCGCAGGATTCTGGCGCACCGTCAGCGCGTGCAGGTCCACGATGGAGTAGAGGCAGTCGTATTCATCCTGCAACAGGCTGAAATTGCGCAGCGCGCCGATATAGTTGCCCAATGTCAGGTTGCCGGTGGGCTGTATGCCGGAAAAAATCCTCTTTTTTTGTAGCTGCTGTTCCATGGAAATGACCTCCCATCAATACAGGATTACGCTTTGTTTATTATAACACGGCGAAAAAGCCCCGTCAATCAAATAATCAGCAGCATGACGGGAATTGTGATCACGCTGAGCATGGTGCTTAACAGCATGACGTTGGCGGCGGTGTCCTGGCCCTGGCCCAGCATCTCCGCGAAGGACAGCACCACGCTGGCCACGGGCACGCAGCAGAGGATATAGACGCAGCTGGTATAGTTGCGATCCAAACCCAGCAGGCGGCAGATGCCCAGCGCCACAAGGGGAAACACAACCATCTTCAGCGCGACGGCAAGGTACTGCATGGGGCGCGTGAAGATGGGCTTGATGGGAACCAGCGCCAGGCGCATCCCCAGAATCAGCATACACAGGGGCGTAGCCATGCGGCCCAGCAGCGTGATCATACTTTCGAGCTGCCCGGTAAAGTGTACGCCCCCAAAGAACAGCGCCAGGGACACGGCCATGGAGATGCTCATGGGGTTGATGAAGATTTTGCGGGTGCTCATATACTTTTTATCGCGGGTGATGATAAAAGAGACCACGGTCCACATCAGTATGTTCATCGTCACGGAGAACACCGAGGAAAAGGCCACTGCCTGCGGATAGTCCGGCAGCAGGGCCTGCAAGAGCGGTATGCCGATGAAGCCAACGTTGCCACAGGCCGCTGCCGCGGTGCAGATACGATAAGAGACTATGGTTTGTTTCTTTCGCAGCGCAAAATAGACCGTGCTGAGCATCAGCCCCATCAGCCCCAGCGTCATGGCGGCCATCAGTCCCAATTCCCGGAGCGTCTGGGGGGAATAGGTGATCTGCTGCATGGTATAGACCGTCTGGAAGGGAGAGGACAGGTACAATAGGATGGTCACGGTGGGACCGATGGCATCCGGCCCCAGCAGCTTGCTCTTCATCAGCAGGTAACCGGGCACGGCATACAGCAGCATGATTGCGACGGTGGTGAGCGTAACCGTAAAACTCATATGCGAAACCTCGTTCGAATCAGGTCAGGCGCTTTTTATAACACCTTCTGCGCTTATGCTGCTCGGTCTTGAAGAAATTCCACTGGCTCTGAACCTTGTGGTTGGTTTCCAGTTGCGGGCCGGTTTCCGCCTTGCGTATGCCCATCCTGTGACAGCCCTTGATGACGTGGTTCATCAGGATGGCGTTGACGGCCTTGTTCTGGTATTCCGGCGTAACGGCTACAAGGAACAGATCCAGCGTGTCATTGACCCTGAGAGCCTTCAGCACGCCGATCCAGCCCAGAGGGAACAGCCGCCCTCCGCTGCGCTTGAGAGCGTCGGCCATGCTGGGCGCGGAAACGCCGAAGCCCACCAGCTCGTCATGCTCATCCAGCACGAAGCAGGCCAGATCCGGGTTGATCAGCGGCACGAACTTGGCAGCGTAGCGCTTGATCTGCCTTTCATCCAGCGGCACGGTGCCGTACAGGTCGGAATAAGCGGTGTTGACCAGCTGGAACACCTTTTCGATCAGAGGCTTATAATCCCGGCGGGATTTGGTTTCAGCGATGTGAAGGTTGGAAAACCGCATGACGCGCTCTGCCAGCTTGTCCATGCGCGTCACAGTGCGCTCGTCATAGGGCACGTCGATCAGCATCTCCACCCAGTCCACGTCCTTTTCATAGCCCAGACGGGTCAGATGGGTGTTGTAGTAGGGAAAATTATAGTAGGTGATGAACATGCTTCGGCGGTCAAAGCCCTCCACCAACATGCCCTCCCGGTCCAAATCGGTGAAGCCCAGCGGGCCGTGGACTTCGTCGCAGCCCATCTGGCGGGCGTAATCCTCCACGGTTTTAAAAAGCGCGTCGGAAACCTCGGGGTCGTCGATAAAATCCACCTGCGTAAAGCGCATACGGTTCAGACCCCATTTTTCATTGGCGCGCTTGCTGAGAATGGCCCCGATCCGCCCCACGATCCTGCCGTCCCGCCATGCCAGAAAACACTTTGCCTCGCAATAGCTGAAGGCCGGGTTCTTTTTGGGGTTCCAGTCGCTCAAATCGTCTCCGATCATGGGAGGGATATATTGCGGCACGTCCTTGTAAAGCTCGTTGGGATAGTTGACGTATTTTCGCAATTCCGAACGGGTCGTGACTTCCTTGATTTCAACCATATCCATCTCTCCAGAAAACATTTCTCACCCAATACAGTATAGCATATTTAAAGGAGATGTGCAAATCATATTTGTGTTGAATATGTAAACCGAAGGTCAACGCAAAGCCCTTTCGGGAAATGAAAACCGGCATCCGTCCCGGAGGAGGATGCCGGTTGAGGGGAAGCATTTATTCAGCGACCGTGATCTTGACCTTGGCCTTTTTGCCGTTATAGGTCTTGACGGTGACCGTGGCGCTGCCCTTCTTGAGGGCTGTGACCAGACCGTTGGCGTCCACCGATGCCACGGCGGCTTTGGAGCTTTGCCAGGTGAGGCCTGAAACGGCGGTTTCAGGCGCCATCGCCGCAGCAAGCTGCAGCGTCTCGCCGGGCTTCAGCGTCACCTTGGCGGGGACGCTCAGCGCGATGCTTGCGGGCTCATAGGGGTCGTAAACCGTGACCTTGATTTTCGAGGTCTTTTTGTTGTAGGTTCGCACGGCGATGGTGGTCGTTCCCTTTTTGAGCGCGGTAATCAAGCCGTTTGCGTCCACGGTGGCCACGGCGCTCTTGGAGCTTTGCCAGCTAAGCTCCGATACCGCCGTAGAGGGCGTGAGCAGTGCGTTGAGCTGCAACGCTTCGCCTATGCCCAGCGAAATATTGGAGGGGCTGTTCAACTCGATCCTGGTGGGTTCATAGGGATTGTAGACCTTGATCTTCACCTTCGCCTTTTTCTTGCCAAGCTTGGCGGTAATGGTGGCGCTGCCTTTCTTGAGGGCTGTGACGACGCCGTCGCCGTTGACAGAGGCGACTGTCTGCTTGCCGGAGGTCCACTTGATGGCGCTTGAGCCGTCGGCGGACAGGCCGGATTCGAGAACAAGCGTTTCGCCGATGCCCATCGTAAGGGTGCCGCTCATGAACTCGTAACGGATCGAGCTATCGCCGGAGGTGGAGCCGTCATAGGCGGTAGAGCCGCCGCCGTAAATGGCGCTGTCACCCGGAGTGACCGCGCTGCCGGAATCGGCGGAGCCGGGATTGACGCTGCCGCCGGGCGTCGTGCTGGCGCTGTAATTCGTGTCGCTGCCGGGAACCGAGGAGCCAAGGACAAACACAGCCGCGGAAGCGGTCTTTCCGTCATAGGTGACGGCGGTGATGCTGGCGACGCCGGACTGGGCGGCATACAGCGTGCCGCCGGAAACGGATACGACGCCCGGGTCGCTGCTGTACCAGGTCACGCTGCGATTGGACGCGTTTTCAGGCAGGACCGTGGCCGTCAGAACCGCGGTTTCACCCACGTTCATGCTCAGGTTGGTGGCGTTCAGCCACGCGCCGGCGGTATAGTCCACAGGCGCGGTGGTGGGATCATAGTTGGGATCCGGGTCTCCGTCGTCGGCGCTTGTGGAACCGCTGTCAGGCGTGGCCGGGGTCGGGCTGTCGGGCGTGACAGGGGTCGGCGTAACCGGGACCGGCTCGTCGGGAACGAAAGACGAAGGATCGTTGGGGTTTGAAGGCGATGAACCGTCGGGGATGATCGGGATCGTCTCATCGGGAACATCCGGGAGCGGGTTGTCAGGGGTCACTGGGGTGGGCATGTCAGGCGTGACGGGAGTCGGGTCATCGGGGGTCGCCGGGTCCGGGTCGTCGGAGGCGCCGGGCTGCGGCACATCCTCCACGGTGATGGCGCAGCTTGCCGTGACGCCGTCGTAAACGGTCTTGCAGGTGATGACGGCGCTTCCGGATAAGACGCCGTACACGGTGCCGTTGATGACGTTGGCGACGGAGGGATCGCTGCTGATCCACGTCACGTCGGTGAAGGTGGCGTTGTTCGGCGTCAGGGTGGGGATCAGGGAAAGGCTTTCGCCGACGGAGAGCATCCTGGCGGTTTCATTCAGCGTGACAGCGGTCACGGCGATGGGATTGACGGTGACGGCGCACTGGGCGGAGACGGGATCGGCCTCTGCCTGGCAGGTAATGACGGCGCTGCCGATGCCCACGGTGGTAACCTGTCCGCCGCTGACCACGGCCACGGAGGTATCGCTGCTGGACCAGGTCACATTGGGATAGCTGGCGTTGGCCGGGGCGACGCTGCCGGTCAGGGTGAAGCTGTCCCCGATAAAGGCGGTGTGGGCCGTTTCGCTCAGGGCGATGGCGGTCACGGCAATGGGATTGACGGTGACGGCGCACTGGGCAATGACCGGGTCGGATTCAGAGCCGCACGCAATGACGGCGTAGCCGATGGCGTGGGCCGTGACCTGGCCGTTCACAACTGTGGCGACGCTGGCGTTGCTGGTGGTCCAGTAGATGCTGGGGTTGGTGGGGTTGGACGGGGAAACCGTCGCGGACAGCAGGAAGCTGTCGCCGGGGAATACGGCCTTTTCCGTCGCATCCAGCGTGATGCCGTCCACGGGGATGCGATAGACATCCACGGCGCAGGTGGCCAGCACTTCGTCCTCCAGCGCCTTGCAGGTGATGACGGCGCTGCCGGGGGCGATGGCGGTCACGCTGCCGTCGGCCACGGTGGCAACGCTCTCGTCGCTGCTGGACCAGACGCCGTAGGGGCTGGAAGCGGTGACGGGGGCAAAGGCGGGTGTGATGACGGCGGTTCCGTAAACAGGCAGGGAGAGCGTGTCCGGGGTGAGCGCGATGCTCTCCACCGGCCAGTAGCCCAGGCTGTTGTCGACCTTCTCCAGCAGGTTGTGTTCCACGCAGTATGTCTGAGCCGGCGTTTCGGGATAGATGCCTATTTTGAAGCTGCCCGTGCCGCAGCTGTCAAATATATCGTCACCGAAATAGGTAACGCTGCGGGGGATGGCGATGTAGCCCAGACTGGTGCAGTCCCTGAAGGCGTAAGCGCCGACAGTGTCCGCGGAGGCGGGCAATTTGTTGTAGGAGACGATGCTGTCGTTCTTGTCCTTGACGGGGATGGGTTCGCCGTCGGGGGAATAGCAGACGACGTCGGTCAGACTAATGCAGCCGTCGAACAGGCCTTCTTCAATCGCGGGGATCGAATTATTGGGCAGCAGGACGCGGGCGAGGGCGGTGCAGCCGCTGAAGGCATAGGCGCCCAGCGCTTCCACGCTGCCGGGAACGCTGATTTGCTCGATGCCGGAGCAGCCGGACAAGGCATAGGCGCCGATGGCAGTCACGCCGTCGGGAATGACGAATTCGGAAAGGCCGGAGCAGCCGCTGAAGGCTTCCGCGTCGATGCGCTTAATGCCAGCGGGAAGGGCGATTGCGGTGAAGGAGGCGCAGCCCTTGAAGGCAGCGTCACAAATGCGGGTGACGGCTGCGGGAATATCGGGCTGGGTAAGGCTGACACAGCCTTCAAAGGCTTTTTCCGGGATTTCGGTGATGCCGGCGGGCAGCGTGATCTGCGTCAGGCTCGCGCAGTCCTTGAAGGCCGCGCCGCCGATGTAGTCCACGCTCTCGGGAATGGCGACGGCGGTCAATGCCGCGCAGCCATCAAAGGCGCCGTTATTGATCTGCATCAGCCCGGCGGGCAGTTCAACGGACGCCAGCGCGGCGCAACCGCTGAAGAAGTTGTTGGGAATGGTGGTGATTTGTCCGGGGAAGCTGAAGGCGGTGAGGCTGATGCAGCCGGACAGCGTTCCGGCCTCCAGCTGCTTGACGCTGGCCGGGACGTTGAGCGCGGACAGGCTGGCGCAGCCGGAGAAGGCCTCCATGCCGATGACGGACAGCTCTGCGGGCAGGGTGACGCCATTCAGACTGGCGCAGCCGCTGAACGCGCCTTCGCCGATCAGATTCAGCTTTTCGGGCAGTTCGATGCTCGCAAGGGCAGTGCAGCCGTAGAAGGCGTTTTTGCCGATTTGCAGCAGCGAAGCGGGGCAGCTTACGCTGGTGATCTCCGCGCAGCCTTCAAAGGCCTTCTCGCCGATGGAGGTGACGCCGTCTGGAATGGTCACCGCGCCGCCCGCGCCGTTGTACTTTACAAGGGCGCCTTCTTCGATGACAAAATCCGAGGCATCGCCCTCGGACATGGCGGGCGCAGCGTAGGCGGGCACTTCGGCCTGAATTGTATCCTCGGGCGAAAGCGTGAATTCTACCTCGTAGATATCCGGCACCAGGCCGGTATCTGCCATATCGCCCATATCCGTCGATTCAAGGACGGGCTCGTCCACGTCGAAGGACAGCCCCTCCGCCAGAGAGGCGCATGACATGGTCCACGACAGGCAAATTGCCAGCAGTATAGCGGTCCACTTGATTTTGCACATAAATTACCCCTCCCTGAGGCTAAAATAACTAACATAAATTATAGGTAATGATCCAGAATTTGTCAAGAAAAGAATGAAAAAAGGCCACGTTTGGCACAAAAAACCGGTCGAGGCAGAATTGCTCGACCGGGGGGACATGAAGGGTGCAGGCGCGATTACTTGACGACGCCCTTTTGCAGGATGATGTTGGCGTAGAGCGCGGCTTCGCCGGTGGCGATGATGGCATAGGCCTTCTTCGCCTTGTCATAAAACCTGAAGCGTTCGATATGGCCAATTTTAGTGCCGGGCTCATATTTTTCGACGATCTTCGCGTACTCGTCCCAGATGGGCGTCTTGACGTCGTCGCCGGGAACGACCTCCATCAGGGATACGGGGGCCTCCAC
>JAFUCP010000107.1 GCA_017459565.1 Clostridia bacterium
CGGGGAATCGCCTCGCCGCTCCACCGGCGCTCGTTGATCCGCGCGTAATCCTGGTCGGTGAGGGGGCCGGCCTTGTGGGAAAAGGGCAGCTGATCGTCGTTGAGCAGCTGATACATGACCAGGGCCAGGGAATACACATCGGCGCTGAAATCGGCGCCCTTGCGATCCTTGACCTCCGGCGTCATATAGGCATAGGAACCCACGGTCTTGCCCACCGCGGCAAGGCCATTGTTGTCCACCAGCTGGGCCTCTCCGAAGTCGCCCAGCTTGAAATAATCGATGGCGGGGGAATAGAATATGTTTTCGGGCTTGATATCCATGTGGACCAGGCCGAAGCTCTGGCATACCTTGAGGCCCTCGTACAGGTCGTTCCAGATTCTGAAGATCGTCTTGAGATCGCGCCGGCGGGGATCCTCGCGCAGCCAGGCATCCAGCCGGACCAGCTTTTCCATCCTGATCAGGATATCCCAGCCGAAGGTATCCGTACGTTCATAGATGGCGCTCTGCTCAAAGTACACCACGTTGCTGGTGCCGTTGAGCTTGTTCATCGTCTCTATCTCATGCACGGAATAGGCGTAGCTCTTGCGCAGCTGGGCGCGAACCACGTCCTCCCGTCCGTTGCAGCTTCGCCTGAGGGCATCCAGCTCCTCTTCCGATTGGGGAATGGAGATGACCTTCAAAACGGCGACAGACTGCCTGCCGTCCTGATTTCTATAGATGGTGAACACGCGGCCAAAGGAGCCTTTGCCGATTTCACCGCCCAGAAACCATTCCCCAAAAAACGGTTCGTACCTTCTGATCCGTGCCTCAAAGCTGTCCATTCATTCTCCCGCCATATAAAAGTGATTTGACCGGGCGAAGCCTTCCGCCCGCAACGCGCCGACCAGCTTCAGCGCATGAAGAGCTGCGTCACAAGGAACGCGATGCCGCTGGCCGACAGGGCCATCAGCACGCCGGAGGCAATCTGTATCGCGCGCATGACGGTCTTGTGCCGCGCCGCCTGCTGGCGGTTTCCGACATCGCAGACATCCATGACGATCACCGTGATGTTATCGCTGGAGACGCCATAGCCGTTGGCCTCCTGCAGCGCGGTGAACACCAGGCGCTCCGCGGCCTCCCTGGGGGTGCCGCCGCTGCCCGTCTTGGCGATCTGGCTGTCCCGCACCACGTCGCTGAGGCCGTCGCTGCACAGGATGTACCTGTCCCCCGCCACCAGGTCGTTGCGGCTGCTGATGGTGGGCTTCAGGGTCTTTCCCACGCCCAGGGGCATACCCAAATGCTTGCTGATGATGTTGCTCTTGGGATGGCGCCACGCCTGTTCGGCGGTGATTTGCCCGTTGTCCAGCATCCGCTGGACCTCGGAATCGTCCCGGGTCAGCCGCTCCAGCTTGCCGCCCCGCAGGCGGTAGATGCGGCTGTCGCCCACATGCACCGTGCGGTAGTAATAATCATTGATGATCATCATGGCGATGGTGGAGCCGGAGGAACCCGAGGGCATCCCCTTTGAAAGGGATATCTCGTCCACCTTGCGGCTGGTATCGTCGATCAGCTTGTCAAGATAGACCGAGCTGTCCGGCTGCTGGCAATCCTTCTGATACTTTTTCAGCTCCGTCACCGTGCGCAGGGACGCCTCTTCCCCGTATTCCGCGCCGCCCATGCCATCGCAGACGGCATAAATTTGGCTCTTGTCCGCGGAGGAGGCGCTCAATTCGCCGCCGCTGTTCATCTGTTCGCGGCTCATGAAAACCCCATTGAAGTAGAAATTATCTTCGTTGTTTGAGCGTCCGCCGATGTGGCTGTAGACCGCAGCATCAATTTTCAGGCTCATATAACCCTACTCCTCCTTTCACAGCCGCTTATTTTTTATCCCGGTTGATGGTCAGGTGGCTCTGGTTGGTGGCGGCGTCGATGGCGGCGTTTTTCATGCTGTTCAGCTTCTTCGTGCTGTAGGCAAACACCGCAATGCTGATGATCAGCACAACCGTCAGCACCGTCAGCAGGATCAGCTCCGTCGTCTCAATCGGGTTGCTCTTCTTCTGGGCCGGCACGAGCGTGATCTGCGTATCGGCCTTGCCGCTTTCGCTGTCCAGGCAGATGCGTACCGGCTTTTCGGCCGCGATCAGGGCCAGCGTGTGGCTTTGGGGCGGCTCCTCGCCCTTCGGGGCGGCCAGACTCTCGGCGGGGATCTCAAAGGAGAAGTCGATGGCTCGCTTGTCCTCCGGCGCGGTGAAATAGGCGCCGTACTTGTCGTTGTCCGCGTCGGAAAGCCCGCTGGCCTCTCTGGGGTCAACCTCCAGCTTCTGGCCCTCCAGCCTGGCGCCGTCCATGAGCGCCTCCACCTCAAAGTGCGCGTCGCCGTTCTTTCCCAGGGTGAAGATCAGCCGTCCAGCCAGCTTCACCGGCTGTCCAGCGCCGTCCTCCCTCTGAATGAGCTTGCCATCCTCGATGGCGATGCCCTCGGCGGCGTCCAGGACCACCAGATATTCGGCCTCGTCCTGCTCCACCTCGATTTGCAGGGGGGCGTCCAGCCCGCGTCCGTCCGCGGTGGTCGCGGATATTTCAATGATGCTGCCGTAAACCAGGCGCTTCACATCGAAGGTCACCTCGTTTAAGCCAGCCCCGATGCTCTGCGTCTCGGGCGCGTTCCCATCCGGGTAGACCACCTTGAGGGTCGCGGCCTCGGAGCTTTCCAGCATGACGCGGGGATTGCCCGGGGTGACGGGCCCGTCCGCCTTCAGCGCCAGCGCCAGGGGCTCTGGGGTCTGGGTCGGCTCGGGGGTCTGGGTCGGCTCGGGGGTCGGCGTGGCCTCGGGCTTGCTGCGCAGGTAAACCACCGCCATTTCCTCGCTTTTTTCGGCCTGACCGGCGGCCTCTGCGGCCTGTTCCGCGCCCTCCGCGGGCTGTTCGGCGGCCTTTGCGGCCTGTTCATCCGGCCTGCGGATGACGATGGAATAGCCCTCCGTCATCTGCTTGACCTCGTCGGCGCTGACGGTCAGCGTGACGGCGTTCTCCCGCTTTTCGTCCCGGGGCGCATAATCCAGCTGCCACCCCTTGGTGGTATGGCTGGTTCCCGATGCCTTCCGGTCGTCCTGGGAGAGATTCTCCAGCGCTTCGCGCACCAGCAGCCCGCTGGCTCCGTAGACCTCCACGCTGTTATAGAGCGAGAATTTCTGCTGGCTCCTGTAGAGCGCCCTGATCTCCAGCGCGTCGTCGCCCGAGAGCAGGTAGACGCTTTCACCGTCCATGGGCAGCTGTTCGCCGCCCTGGAAGACGCCCGCCAGCGCAAAGCCCTGGCGCATACGGATATCGACGGCCAATTCGGCGATGGCATTTCCCTCCCCGTCCGTCACGCGCACGGCATAATTGTCGTCCGCCGACAGCTTATCCTCGTGGATCTCGGGAATGGCGATGCTCACCCCGTCGCCCTCCACGGCGACGGGCTCGGTGACGGCCGTCCCCTGGTCGTTGACCAGCTGGACGCCCAGGGTCTGTCCCTCCGCCGTGGAGCTGACCGACAGAGAGATGGTATCGCCCTCCGCATAGCCGTTCTCCGGCCGATTGATCAGCTCCACGGTCACGCCCTGCGCCACCACCTGGGTGCCGCTGACGATGATGATCGGATAACTTTCGCTGTTCTCAACGGGCTGTATCCTGCCCTCCGCGTCCTTCACGGCCAGGCAGCACGTGCCCGACACCGCGGGCAGCGCCTCCGGCAGGGTAACCCCGCCGATCGCCGCGTCCAGGCTGATGCCCAGATCCAGCACCTCCGCCTGCAGCGCCGAATCGATCAGCACCAGGCTCCCATCCTGCTCGCCCTCCAGATTGAAGGTCAGCCTGTTCCCGGGCAGGACCTCCAGCGGGGTTCCGGGCACAGCGGACACCGTTTCGCCGTTTCCATCCGTCCTGATCACGCCCGTCAGCTTCACGGCCTGGGTCAGCACGATCTTCTGCTCCGCGCCGTCCTGGTGGGTCAGCACGATATTCAGCCTGCCCGCGTCCTTCTGCCCGGAGATATCGGCGGTGTAGACCATCGTCCCGTTCGCGTTGACCGCCGCGGCCTCGATGGGTTCGCCGTTAACCGTCATGGCCTGCGGCAGATCATCGCCGGTATAGCTCAGCTCGATTTCCGTCAGGTCGCCGGGATACTTTCCGCCGCTGACCACGGTCTGCCTGCCCGCGCCCGTGACGAGCTGAATCCGGGGCATGGGCACATCCTCGACCCGCACAAATCTGCCCGCGTAAACGCCCTTCGCTTCGCCGTTCAGCTTGCAGGTCACCTTGATGGTGTAGGTATCACCCGCGACGGGGAAATGGCCTTCCATGCCCTTGTCATAGGACTTGCCGTTCTGCGTCACGACAAAGGTATATTCGTTGGCGGCTCTCCCGTTCACCGTCGCGCGCAGCGTGTATTGTTCGTCCTCGGCCTCATGGAGATAGACCGTGGGAAGGGAGGCGTCGTCCTCGTCCTTGCCCATCAGGTGCAGCGCCACCGGGGTGCGCTTTTCGGCGTTCAGGTCAACTTCGTTCAGGTCTTTGGTGCGGACCAGCTCGACCGTGGGCAGGGTAGGCTCCGTCTGCGGCACGGCCGTGGTCCGAACCGCCACCTCGGTGGCGGGCTTGGCCGTCGCCCCCGCCGTGGGCTGCGCCGCCGGCTCGGTTACGGTCTGCGCCGCCGCCTCGGGCACGGTCTGCGTTACGGGTGCGGGCACGGTCTGCGCCGCCGCCTCGGTTACGGTCTGCGTTGCGGGTGCGGGCACGGTCTGCGCCACCGGTTCGGTTACGGTCTGCGTTGCGGGTGCGGGCACGGTCTGAGTTGCCGACTCCGTCACGGTCTGGGTTGCCGGTTCCGTCACGGTCTGCGCCGCCGGCTCGGGCACGGTCTGGGTTGCCGGTTCCGTCACGGTCTGCGCCGCCTCGGGCGCGGGCTGCGCCGCCGGCTCGGGCACGGTCTGCGCCGCC
>JAFUCP010000108.1 GCA_017459565.1 Clostridia bacterium
AATCAGACTCCCGGAAATCACATTTCCGGGAGTCTGTCAATATGCCGTCACAATCGATACAGACCAGTGTCTATTTTGAAATCAATGTCTAATAGATCGCGCAGCCGCTGCGTTTCATGTCCTTCATGCGGGACAGCGCGATATCCGCGTCGTGAAAGATATCACCCTGGGGGTTTTCCCGGTCCGCAAAAGCAACGCCGACACTCAGGCCGATGGAAGGCAGTCCATCCTTCTGTTCCCGCAGCATGGTATTGACCTGCTCCACCTTATCATAGACGAGCTTGCGCATGGAGCTGTTCACACGCGTCATAATCACCACGAATTCATCATTGCTGATCCGGCAGATAAAATCGACGGAGCGAAAATTGTGGCGCAGTACATCGGCCACCCTTGCCGCCAGCCTGTCCACCAACTGCGGACCTTCCTTTGCCCGCAGGATCTCATAATCATCCACATCCGCCAGCAGCAGGGCGATATTATGCTGGTCAGAATCCTTGAGGAGCATCTTATAAGCGCTATGGTTGTACAGGCCCGTGAGAGGATCATGAAGCGCGTCGTAGGCAAATTCCTCCACCGCCTTTACGTTCGTCATGCGGTGCTTCCCCTCCAGGTGACTTTCCCCCGCCGCCTTCCTCTCCAGCAGATACTTTTCATAAGCCTCCGGCGGGATTGGTCGGGAGAAATAATAGCCCTGAACGATATCGCACCCCATCGCTTTGAGAGCAAACATCTGTTCCGCGGTTTCCACGCCCTCGGCGATGGTGGAAACCTCCAGCGAGCAGGCGATATCGATCACCACATCCAGCATACGGGTATTCTTGCGCTCCTTGAATGCGTTGTGCAAAAACTGCATGTCCAGCTTCAGCGCGTCCACCGGCAGCGTGGCGATCATGTTCAAAGAGGAATAGCCGCTGCCGAAATCGTCCATCTCAATCTGGAAGCCCTCCTCCCGGAAGCGGTTGACCATGCTGATGATCCGGTCAGAGTCCTGCGTGTAGGCGGATTCCGTGATTTCCAGCAGAAATTCATTCGGCTTCAGATTAAATTCCCGGGTCAGGCTCTTGATATGCTCCACAAGCTCCGGGTCGAGCATGTCCACCCGGGACACATTCACGGACACCGGCACACAAAAGCCCAGCCTGTCCTTCCAGTCCCGCATCTGGGCGGCGACCTGGCGCCACACGTAGCTGTCCAGCTGCTGGATCAGGCCGTTGCTTTCAAAGAGAGGAATAAAGCTGGCCGGGCTGATCAGCCCAAGCCGGGGATGATTCCAGCGCACAAGGGCTTCCGCGCTGCTGAGCTGGGGCTCGTCAGAGCGTATGTCAAACTTCGGCTGATAGAGTACGATAAACTGTTTTTCCGCGATGGCCTTTGGGAAGTCCTCCAGCAGCTGCTCCATATATATCTCGGATTCATGAAGCGCCTCGTCGAATACGCCGACCACCCGGGTAAAGCTGTTGCGCACGGTGTCCGAAGCTGCCTTCGCGCGGTCAAAACGGCGCTCGATATCTATGCTCTTGTCCACATTGGCGTATACGCCCATTCTGAGTCGCACGCGGCTGTCCAGGCCGTCGGTCGCCCTTTCAAGGATCGACTCGTAATCCGTGCGGTGCGGACAGTACACCAGGAAGGTATCGCCCTCCCTGCGGCACACAATGCCGCCGTCCTGCACAGCCCTGCTTATCTTTTCGCCGATGCGCCGCAGCACGTCGTCGCCATAGCTCTTGCCATAGCGCTCGTTGATCATGTGGAAGTGGTTGATATTGATGACCAGAGCATCCATGTCCATATCCTTGTGATAGACATCGTACTGCTCTGCATAGCTGAAAAAGAAATCCTTGTTGTACAGGCCGGTCAGCTGGTCGCGCTCAATGGAGCGGATAATGCTTCGATCCTCGGAAAGCTCCACGGCGCGATGCACCCGCGCCAGCACCACCTCCGGCATGGGACAGGGCTTGAGGATGAAATCCATCGCGCCTTCATTGAGGCACTCCGCCTCCATGCGCCTGTCAGAAGCCATGGCGATTACCGGCAGGCCGGTCAACAGCGGATCCTCCTGCACGCGCCGTATCAGCTCTCTGCCCTGTCCATCGGACAGCGTTGCCTCCAACAGCATCAGGCTGAGAGCGCTCCGGTTGTCATAAAGCAGCTTTAAGCCCTTCTGCACGCCATCGGCCTCAAGCACATTGTAATGCGTTTCAAGCGCGTCGCGCAGAAGGCGACGGTTTTCCGCGTCGTTCTCTATGACGAGAATTTGACGCTTCCCGCTGATACTGCCAAATCTGATCGTATTATCCGACATGTTTCGTCCTCCGCAGTCTCGTGGCGCGTGCTATGTTGTTCCCGTGGCATCGTGTTACTTTCTGCGCCTGTCATGTGTTTTGTAATACTCCGCCTTGTCCCGGTACATAGCCTCGTCCGCCTGGCGGAAAGCAGCCCGGTATTCCCCGCCCGCAACATGGAAGGCCGCGCCCTTTGAGATGGCCAGCGGCACGTGATACGACTTTTCAGTCTCATTGATGGCTGCAATCGCGCCATCCAGTGCCGAAAAGCGCCGTGCCAGCTCTGTCTCAGAGGCATTTTCCAGAATTGCTATGTATTCGTCGCCGCCGATACGGTACAAATCCCTTCTATCGAACACCTGCTTGAGCGCGATCGCCGCCTGTGTAATCGCCTCGTCGCCACATTCATGGCCGTAATGATCGTTGATCTGCTTCAAGCCGTTGATGTCAAACACGGCGACGGCGAAGCCATAGCCTGGCTGCTCCAACAGCGTCTCGATTTTTCGGATGCGCTCCAGATAGGCCGTCTTGTTTCCAAGTCCTGTGAGAGCGTCGGTAACGGCGATTTCGCTCAGCTTGCGGTTGGCCTCCTCCAGCTCCTGGGTCGTGGCCTTGATAAACGTCGCCATGCGGTTGATCATGGAAACCTTGCCCTCAAAGCTCTGCTGGGTCATGGCGATCTCCTGCTCGCGATGCGGCGACGCCTCGCCCTCGCGCATGGCGGCAATGACCTGGGTCACATTGTGCTGGTTGACGAACTTCCCAGTTCTCAGGAACTCTCCCGAGGTGTAAAAGCCCGATGTCGGGGCGACGATCTGGTAGGGCTCCGTCTCCTTGCCCACCTCGCTGTTGCCCCAGAAGGTGCGCCTGGCAGCGCAGGAGAACACCATGATACACTCCGGCGCGAATTTGAGCAGCCGATTTCCCTCCTGCCACGCGGAATCCAGTATCGTCCAGGGATCGCCATAGGCAATGCGCACCTTGACGTTCTGGCTCACATCGGAGGTCATCGTCAGCGACCCGTCCGGGTTACTGGAAACCGGGGCGCGCATGATATCGATGCCGTTGTGGCGGTAGAGAAAGGGAAATTCCAGGGTATTATAGAAAAAATGCTCATCATTCCTGATGTGCAGGTATTTATAGTAGGTATCATACGCGGGTCGGTTGTTGAGTTCCCTGAGCTTGCTTCCCTCCGCAGAGGTTACGTCCATAAAGGAGCCCAGCGGCTTCCAGCCCGTGACGTAGCTGGTTTCGATGTGAAAATCCTCTCCGCCCAGCAGCAAAAACGCCACGCTCTTATCCGGCCATGAATCCCCACCGATAAACACGCACGCGTCCTCCGCGTCGATATCCTCCGAAAAGGCGCCGCCGCCGAACACATGGATGTGCTGCGGAAGCTCCGAAAGGCCCTCGCAAAGCGCCGTCATGGACATGCCGCGAATCGTCACCAGCAGCCCGACAGCCTTGACCCAGCCCCGCATTTCCACCGCTTCGCGCAGCTGCCGGGCCACATCCGCCTGGTTTTCCGTGGAAAGCGGATATTGCAGCACCTCTACCCGTGCGTCCGGCGATTCAAACAGGGTGCAGATCAGCGCGATGGAACCGCCCGAAAAATCCCCGTTCACGATGTTGCCGTTGGAGGAACAGCCCAGGATGAGCGCCTCCGGCAGCACGGCGCGAACCCTTTCGCACACGTGCCTGATTCTCTCACGGTCCAGATGCTCGGTATAGATCTGGATGAGCGTCGCGGAAATAAGGTTGTTTCTGCACCACTGGTGCAGCTTTCGCAGCTGGGCATTGAGGAAACCGTCGTCCTCAAAGGTAAACTGGATCTGCTTCACAGAAGGTCACCTCGTTCTGATCAGGGCCTTGGCCCGGCGGGTCGGTCGCATATGTCACATTCGGACGGATCAATCCGTCGCCACGCTGTCTGTCGTCAGAAAGAGACCTGTGTCTGTCAATGGTCGAAATAGTCCTTGAGCTTAACGATGGGCACGGGCCGTGAATACTTGTAGCCCTGCAGGTAGGACGCGGACATATGCTCGCACATTTGCTCGTCTGATTCATCCTCGACGCCCTCGTAAAGCACCGAATAGTCCAGTTCTGTAAACATGTTGGCCAGGTTGCTGACAATTTTCCTGGAACGTTCGCTGGAGCCGCTGGCCAACACCAGCGAACGGTCAAACTTGATGATATCGAAGGGAAGCTCCATAATCCTTTCCATATTGGAATACCCGGTTCCGAAATCGTCCAGATAGAACTTGATGCCCTTTTGCTTGAGAATGGCAATCTTATTCTTCATGAGAATGAAATCGCTCTCATTCCGGGATTCTGTCAGCTCGATGGCAATCTTCTCTCCGGGAACGCCGCTGTTATCGATTATTTCCATGATATCGTCACAAAAATGCTCGTCCTTCAGTTCCAGCGGCGACACATTCACGGACACGCGGCTGACCGAATAGCCGTTTTTCAGCATGTCCTGCACGGCCTTGCAGGTCTTGTTCAATATGATTTTCGTCAATACGTGGATATAGCCGTTTTCCTCGGCCAGAGGAATGAAGAGGTCAGGAAAGACGAGGCCAATCTCAGGCAGCTGCAACCGCATCAGGGATTCTGCGGTGTCATACCTGCCCGTATCCACATTGAACACGGGCTGGCAGTACACCAGCACCCGCTCGTCGTCCAGGTTCTCAGAGTGGCTGATATCATCCAGCGCCGCGAGGATGTGGTCCATCTGCTTGAACGTTGTGACATCGGAAGCATCGACGCGATGGATGGTATTGTCGGGAATCCGCCGCTGAATATCGCGGATAAAGCTGACATATTCATTCTTGCGGCTGATCTCATCGACGGATTCACCGATGATGATTTTGTAATCAAAGCCGTATTTCTGGTACTGAAGCCTGAAAGCGCTCAGGATTTGAACAATCCTGGCTTCGTAATTCGGGTTGTGGTGCTTCGTGAAGGTCATAACCATTTGACCGTTGCTGATCTGCGCCAGCATGGTATCCTTGAAAAAGTCCGTGGCAAACCTGCGCACGATGGACTGTATCTCCGGCGGGAGGGCCTTTGATTCTTCATCAAAGTCCTTCAAGTACAGGCTCATGAACACGAATTCGCGCTTGTTTTCATAATTATAGCGAACCATGTCCTCCATGGCCTTCTGATCGATGGCGCCCAAGTGTACATCGTAGGGGTTGGAATGCATGATGTAGAACATGGCGATTACCGGGAAAAGGAAGGTTGCCACCGTAAAGGAGGACTGTCCCCATATGCCCTGAACCGCCAGGATGATGAAGGAAACCGCCATAGTGGCGTAAAAACCCAGCATGACCCGCCTGTACAGCCGGTTCCTGACCTGGAACATCAGCACCAAGATGATTGCCACAAAGGCCAGATAGCCATATATAAAGGTATCGCGCCCCTGGAACTCAAGGCTGGTGCCGTTGATGCTCATGGCCCTGCCGCTGAAGGTTTGCCACACGTCCAGCAGCACGACCGCAACCAGCACCCCTGCCGACAGCGCGATATACAGCCGCTTGCGCCTGCCCTCCAGCGACGTGACCTCTATGATGTAAACCACATACAGCATAAATATGGAAAAGAGCAGCGCATGGTAAATACATCGTACGGCGTAGGCCAGGTTGGACCGCGATGGATCGCTCGTGGATATCAGTGAATAAAAAGACACGTCCGCAGTGGCCGCGAGTATGATCAGCAGGACGATGGATACAAAAACCGTAAAGCTTCTGGTGCGTCGGACATAGGAAAAGATCATGAGTATGATCATGACATAGCAGATGGAAACCACCGTCAGATCTCCGACTGGCGTATAGTTGTCAAAGATATTAAAACGGCTCATTCCGCGAAATCACCCCGTCGATCAGACGCGCCTTTTTATGTACAAGCTGGCAATAACATTACAATCCAGCTAATTATAATTATAGCATATTATTCCGATTCTGAAAAGAGTTTGAGCCAAAAAACATGCAAATTAATAGTGTTTTTGCAACTGTTGCATATTTCTTTTGTAAAACCAAGCTGTCTAAAAAATCCCTCTTGGTGATCGATCGCCGCCGCAGCCGGATCGAGCTGCGGCACAAAAAAGCGGCCATACGGCCGCTATAATAATGTCATTCGTCAGTCGATGATCAGCTTGAACACCACCGGCATCTCGCCGCCCGCTTCGGCGCGAAGGTGCAGCCCCTCCGCGTCCCGCGTCCAACTGACCGGCGCGTCCTGTCCCAGCGCCTTCACCTCGCGTATGATGCCGTGGAAGTTCGCAACTCTGGAGGCATCCTGCTCCCCAAGGGACGCGATGCTGTATTCCCCCGTTTCGCTGCCCCTGAGGGCGATGGCATAGAGCGCGCCGCCGCCTGTGGTGAACCTGAAGTCCCTGCAGCTGAATTCCTTTTTGATGCCGTCGGCAAACTGTCCCTCCACGATTTGCGTGGGGCCTTCGCCGTACTTCCGCCAGGGGCGCGTATCGTAGATCGCCTCGCCGTTGACGCGCATCCACGCGCCGATGGAGCGCAATATGTTCGTGTCCTCGTCGGTAAAGCTGCCGTCCGCCTTCGGGCCCACGTTCAGCAGCAGGCAGCCGTTTTTGCTGACGATATCCACCAGGTCACGCACAATCTCCTCCGGCGCCTTGTACTGGTTGTTTTCGGTGTGGCACCAGGAATTCAGCGCCGCGGCGGTATCCGATTGCCAGTACCAGGGCTTGACATCAGCAAACTGTCCGCGCTCCACATCGGGCATGGCACAGCCGAACAGGAAGGCATCGTGCTTGTAGGCAATGACAACCTCTTCTCTCCACTCGGCGGCGCGGTTATAGTAATACGCGGCGACCTTCTTCAAATAGGGCTTTACGGAGCTGTGCTGAATCCACCAATCGAAATACAGCACCCTGGGACGGTAGTTGTCGATCAGTTCACAGGTGCGAAGCATCCAGTCCTCCAGGAACTCCCGGGTGGGCGTGGGTTCGCTGAACAGATTGTGGTGATCGTCAGGCTCCGGCATGGCGGGCCAATAGAAATCGCCGCGCTTCATGGGCTCCTTGATATCGCTGTCAAAATCGCGGCCATGGCCCATGAAGAACCAATGCTCCACGCGGTGGGAGGACGCGCCCGTCACCATGCCCCTGGCGCGGCAGCTTGCGGTGAGTTCGCCCAGAACATCCCGCTTCGGGCCCATCTCAAAGGCGTTCCAGTGGGAAAGGGCGCTCTTGTACATCTGGAAGCCGTCGTGATGCTCAGCCACCGGCACCACATAGCGCGCGCCGGCCTCCGCGAACAGCGCGGCCCAGGCCTCCGGGTCGAATTTCTCCGCCTTGAAAAGCGGGATAAAATCCTTATAGCCGAATTGATTGTGGGGGCCCCAGGTTTTTACATGATGCTCAAATTCCGGCGTGCCTTGTATGTACATGTTCCGGGAATACCATTCGTTGGCGAAGGCCGGGACGCTGTAGACGCCCCAGTGGATAAAGATGCCGAATTTGAGGCGGTTGAACCAGCGCGGCTGTTCGATCCCGGAGAGGGATTCCCAGCTGTCCGAATAGGGGCCCCGGGCGATGACCTCGTCGATTTGCTTCAAATAATTCTGCATGGTGCGCACCTCCAATTGTGTTGTACTCATTATAAACCCTGAGCGCCCTGAGCGCAAGCGCTACTTTTGGGTTGAACTATCCCGCCGGATGCGGTATACTGTTGCCATCAAACAGGAAAAGAAGGTCAAAGCCATGAATTTCAAGCCTTTGGACGCGTTTCTGGCCCACGTGATCGATGCGGGTATTCCCGGTCTGGATCTGCAAATATGCCTGAAGGGCGAGCCGATTTACCGAAAGGCGCTGGGCTGGCGCGACAGGGAGCTGAAGCTTCCCATGACCGGCGAGGAGACGGGCTGGGTCTTTTCGGTGTCAAAGCTGGTCACTTGCGTGGCCGCTTTGCAGCTGTACGAAAAGGGCCTGTTCCAGATGACCGACCCCATACAGGCGTATCTTCCCTGCTTTGAACACATGTCCGTGGCCCATCGCCAGGTCAACGGCTGGGTGGATGTGCGGCCCGCGCAGAGGGAGATCACGGTTCACCAGCTCTTTACGATGACCTCCGGGCTGGATTATGACCTGCACACCCCGGAAATCGAGCAGGCCATCCGCGCCACGGACGGGCGCGCGCCCACGCTTACGATGGTCGAGGCCATCGCAAAGCGCCCGCTGCTGTTCGAGCCGGGCAGCCACTACTGCTACGGGCTTTCCCACGACATACTGGCGGCGCTGGTGGAGGTCCTGTCCGGGGAACGCTTCGCCGACTACGTGCAAAAAAACATATTCGACCCCTGCGGCATGACACATTCGGGCTATCACCCGACCGATGTGCTCCGGGCCAACATGGCGCGACTGTACACCTTTGACGAAGCGCGCCGGCACGCGGACCCCACCGACAACAACATAGATTTCGTATTCGGCACGGAATATGACAGCGGCGGCGCCGGCATGATCAGCACCGTGGACGACTATACGCGTTTCATCAACATGCTCTGCGCCGGCGGCGTGGCGTCCGGCGGCGCGCGCGTGCTGTCCAAAGCCGCGATCGATCTGATGAGCGCAAACCATCTCACTCCCGTCCAGATCGAGGATTATGCCGGGGATATCTACGCGGGCTACGGCTACGGACTGGGCGTGCGCACGCTGATGGACCCCGCGCCCTGCGGCGCCCTGGGGCCGGTCGGCGAATACGGCTGGAGCGGCGCGGCCGGGGCCCACGCGGTCATCCAGCCTGCGCTGGGACTGACGCTCTATTACTCCCAGCACATGCTCAACGACCAGGAGCTTTGGGTTCATCCCAGGCTCAGGAACATCGTATACGCCAGTCTGGAGTATTGAGCCTTCAGCCGTGTTCAGCTTCGCTTCGACCCGGAAGCCGCCTTGGCAAATATCAAAACAGCCCCGCGATCTTCTTCGATCGCGGGGCAAAACTATGGGGTCAGTGGAATCAGTCGTTGGCGTCCATGTAGGCGAAGCAGTTTTCGATGTCCGCCATCTTCTCCGCCACCACGTCGTCATAGCCGTAGGACTTGCAGGTCTCGACCATGGTGTTCCAGGTGGCATCGAACTCCTCGTCGGACTCGGCATACACACACTTCCAGCTGTACTCCTTCATCACGGGAGCGAACTGGGCGCGCTTCTGCTGGCCTTCCTCGGACAGGTCCGCCTTGCTGTAGGCGATGGCCGCCGGGCTCTGGACGGAAACCTGGTTCTTGTTGCGGTACAGCTCCACGCCGGAGGTGGCGCCGTCGGCATACTCCTCGGACCATGCCTTGGACAGCTCGGTGGCGTAATGCTCAGCGTAGCAGGGCCAGCCCTTGTAGGAGAAGGAGTAGTCCTTGCCGGGGATCATCTGCTCCAGCTTGATGGTCTCATGGTTGAACCAGCTCTGGCCATCCTGATAGGTGCCGCCGCCGAACTCCTCGGGCATCTGGGTGTTGGCGCTGTCCTCCTGGCACTGCCAGCCGAAGTCGGTCATCTCGGGGATGCCTTCGGCGTTGTAATCCCAGGTCAGACCCTTGGGGCCGTAGTTCTGGATGATCATGCCTTCCTCGGTGCAGAGCCAGTCGATCAGCTCAAGGGCGCGCTCGGGATACTCGCAATCCGCGCCGATGGCCCACATGCGGTTGGAGCCGGACTTGGACAGGGTCTGCATGGCGGGCGCGGAGTCCTCGATCAGGAAGGTCACAAAGCCGTCCTTGTTGGCGGCCTTCTCAGCGCTGTTGTAGTTGCCGATGATCCAGCCCCACATGCACGCCAGGTAGCGGCCCGCAGACAGCTTCTGGCTGTAGGAATCGAAGTTCTGGGAGATGGATTCGGGATCGAACAGGCCGCGGCGATACAGCTCGTTGTTCACCTTCAGCGCGCGGTAGTACAGGCTGCCCTCCTCCAGGGGGTTCACGACATCACGGGTGGCATAGTTCACGCCCAGGAAGTCATACTCCTGATAGCCGTAATAGGTCATCAGGTCCCAGGTGAACTTCATCACACAATCCTCCCAATCCGGGAAGCCGCCATAGGCGTACACCTTCTCGCCGCTTTCGGTCTCGGGCACGGCGTCCTGCAGCGCCTGCAGGAAGTCCGGCAGATCCTCCAGGGTCTTCAGCTCGGGCTTGCCGGCCTTCTCCCACGCGTCAAAGCGAATCTGCAGCGCGTAGGTGGGGTCGGTCAGCTCGGCCCAGGCGCCATCCTCCAGCGCTACGGCGTAGGAGAAGCCATAGGTGCCCTCGTGGCCGGCGTTGGCCGCGAATTCGGAAACCTTCTTCATGGCATCCGGCAGATAGGTGTTGATGTTCTCATAGGGGGTCAGGTCGATCTCATCCCAGTCCAGCAGCAGATCGGCATCCAGAGCGGTGATGAAGTGATCGCCCATGTCGCCCAGGCAGATGATGTCGCCCAGCTCGCCCGCGGACACGCTGGAGGTCCAGGCGTTGCTGTCCACGTTGGAAGAGACAAAGTTCAGGGTGATATTGAAGCGGTCCTTGATCTCCTTGGCGAACCAGCCGCCCTGCTCGCCGGCGCTGTTGGCCAGCTCAGAGAAAACGGTCAGCGTGATCGGCTCACGGTAGGTGTCGTCCTCAGCCATCGCGCCCGCGACCAGCATGGTCGCCAGCATCGCCAGGCAGAGGAGCATGGAAAGCAGCTTCTTCATTGGGTCTATTCCTCCTCTTTGATTTATCACAAACCCGCGCGCGGCGGGAGTGCTTCAAGCCATTCCGATTATCCCTTCACGGCGCCGATCATGATGCCCTTGACGAAGTAGCGCTGGAAGAAGGGATACACGAGCAGGATCGGGAAGGTCGCCACCATGGCCACGGTCATGCGCACGGACAGGGCCGTCTGCTTGGTGGCCACGTTGGCCAGAGACGAGGAATCCTGGGTGTTGCGCACCAGCGCCGCCAGCGAGGACGCCTCGTTCTGGTATTTATAGAGCAAGAATTGCAGCGTGTAATACTTGCCGGAGGGCATGAGCATCATGGTATCGGTGAAGGCGTTCCACTGGCCCACGGCAGAGAAGATGCACAGCGTGGCCAGAATGGGCGTAATCAGCGGCATGATGACCGAGAAGAACACGCGCATATAGCCCGCGCCGTCCAGCGTGGCGCTCTCCTCCAGCGCCGGGGGCAGGCCCTCGATAAAGGTCTTGACCAGGATCACGTTGTAGGGCGACACCAGTCCGGGAATGACATATACCCAGAAGTTGTCCATAAAGCCCAGCATACGCAGGTTCATGTACCAGGGAATCAGGCCCGCGGAGAAGTACATGGTTATGACGATCAGCCTGTACCACACCTTGCGCAGCCACATTTCCTGCTTGGTGACCAGATAGCCCAGTATGGCGGAGCCGCCCACCGTCCACACCGTGCCCAGCACGGTTCTGGCGACGGACACGAACAGCGCATCCACGATGCCGGGAATCTTCAGCACCTCCACATAGTTCTGGAAGTGGATGCCCCTGGGATAGAGCTGAATCTGGCCCAGGCGCACCAGCTCGTTGTCGGAAATGGTGTTGATGAACAGATAGTAGAACGGGAACACGCACGCCAGCGTGATCAACGCGAATACCGTGTAGTTGACGATGTTGAAGGCAATGTCGCCCTTGCTCAGCTCCATGCCCTTGGAATCAATCTTTATCTTGTTCGCTTTCGACATGTACGCCGCCCCCTCTCACACGATGGATTCGCCGCGCAGCTTCTTGGACACGAAATTCGCGCTGAACAGAAGCGTCACGCTGACGATGGTCTTGAGTATGCCGATGGCGGTGGCGAAGGAATACAGCGTCGTGCCGCCGGAGGCGATGGTGATGTTGTATACGTACAGGTCCAGCACCTCGATGGTCTGCTTGTTCATCGGGTTCTGGAACACCAGGTACTGCTCCATGCCGTTGTTCAGTATGTTGGAAATGGACAGCATCAGCAGCACGAAGAAGGTGGGCAGCAGGCTGGGCAGCGTGATATAGCGCATCTGGTGCCAGCGGTTCGCGCCGTCCACGCGGGCGGCTTCATACAGCTCCACCGGTATGCCGGAGATGGCCGCCAGATACATGATCGCGCCCCAGCCGAGTCCCTTCCATGTACTCCATGCCCACATCTTCAGCCATATGTGGCTGGAGGAATTCAACCAGACCACAGGCTCCTTGATGGCCCCGATGCCCAGCATGAATTTTGAAAAGATGCCGGTATCCATGGCGAACATGCACATGGCGAAGGAGAACACCAGCGCCCAGGAAATGAAGTTGGGCAGCGTGGTGAAGATTTGCACGGATTTCTTGAAGCGGGTGTTGTTGATCTCGTTGAGGAACACTGCGAAGATCATGGGCATCCAGCTGGTCAACAGGTTCAGACCGCTCATGCCGAAGGTGTTCTTGAGAACGCGAACGATGTTCTCCCGGTTGGCGGGATTGGTAAACATCTCCGTGAACCACTTGAGCCCCACGAACTCCTGCTGGTTAAGCGGTATGCCAAACTTGTAGTTGAAGAATGCGTAGCTCCAGCCGTACAGTGGCAGATAGGCGAACAGGAATACCGCCACCAGGAAGGGCAGCATCATCAAAAACAGCTTGTACTTCTTGGGAAGCGTCTCTTCATTGGCATTGTTGGCAAAGAACGCCGCGAACAGCAGAAGCGGCAGCGATATGTACAGATAGAGCGTGCCGCCCGCCGTGCCCAGCGCGCCGGGCATACCCGTCATTAGCATGATCCAGGACAGCGCCCGCAGGGCAAACGCCCCGAGGAACAGCGCGATGGCCGCCTTGCGCCGGCCCATCAGCACCGCGACGATGCCCGCCGCCGTGAGCGCGAGCGCGGCCCAGGTCAACAGGCCGAAGGTCCGGGTCAGGCCGTTCATGGCGTCCTCGACCTGTCCGGCGTTCATCACGCCCTCCTTCTCCGTCTCGCCGTACAGCGTCTTGCCCTTGTCGCTGGCCGGATGGCTGATGCTCTCGGGCGCGGAGAGGCTCAACGCCTGAAGGCCGGAGAGGGTCCGCGTCGCGCCCACCTTGTTCTTGCCGGGATTATAAAAGGAAAGGTTTGCGCCCGGCAGCAGGATGCACGCCACGGACAGCACCGCCAGCACCACGGCCACCAGTCTCAGCTGGCTACGCTTTGGGATGGGGTTTACGAAATAGGGCGCGTCCGCCGCGCGGATGCACAGCACGCCGCACACCATGGAAAACGCCGCAGCGATGGCCGCCAGCGCCGCGAAGGGCATCAGCGTGCCCAGGCCCAGATGCAGAATCTGCCGCGAGACGCCGGTATACATGTCCGCGTCGGACATGGTCAGCACATTGACCAGGGAAACCACCAGCGAGATAGCCGCCAGCGTCGCAAGCGATGTGGGAAACCACTTGTCCGCCTTTCGGAGAAAGCTCAGAACCGCCGTCAGCGCCAGCAGCGCCGCAGCGACAATCAGCATCGTGTCCGGCTTCTGCGTGCCGGACTGCTGCGGGATCTGGAAGATGCCCTTGATATTGGTCTCGTCGCCGGAATAGGGCGCAAGTTGGCCGATATCGCCGGAGATGACGTTGGAGAAGCGCCCGTCGGCCTTGTAGCTGTTCAGCATGTCGCGCTCCCCCAGCGCCGCCGAGATCAGCGAGGTACTGCGATTGATGGCCGCCGCGTCCGCGGGGTCATCCGTCAGGGTCGCGGGAACCGATATGCTGTAGACGGGCAGGAGCATACACACAATAGCTGCCAGCGCGGCGGCGCCCATCAGAAGCCGCCAGGTGTTTTCCGGCAGCAGGGGCGGCCGTTGTCCGCTGAGGCTCAAATGCGCGCGCTCCTCCTTGGTTCCCCGCAGAAGCAGCGCTTCATACACGAGCGCAACGATGGCCCCGGCCACGGGAACATAAATCCACGCCTGGGCCGTAAACATCAGCTTAAACAGCAGCGACGAGGAGATATTGCCAATCTGAATGGCGAAGGTCACCGCCAGGGCCAGGGAGATCCCGGCCAGCACGACGCCCACCCCGTTGAGCTTTCGGTTTGCCGACAGGCTCAGTACCGCGGAACAAGCCAGCAAAAGCGCCGCACCCAGTGCGAGCCAGCCGGAAAAGCTGATGACTCCCAGCGCGCTGACTGCGTCCACGGGCAGGCAGTTGACGCCATGTACGGCCATTTGCCAGGTCGATACCGACGCCGGGAACAGCGCCGCGGTTTCCGCGCCCAGCTGACTGTGAACATATATCGACAGCCCCGGCAAAAACAGCGACGCGATCACCGCCAGCGCAATGATCAGCAGTCCAAATCGTTTTTTCAAGCGCTTTCCCCTCTTTCCGGCAGTTTTAACTGCGTTTCACAGCGATATGCCCACCGCGGCAGTCGCCTTTTTTTCATTATATCACAGTATTCTCATTTCATCAAATGCTTTTCTCAATATTTGTGATTTAATTTTTTTTTTGCTTTCATCTATATGAAAATCGCGCTGTGGAGCAGTATTTTACATCATTTTTGCAGACACGAAAGCTGGAACATGCTATAATGAAGGTTGATGTAATTTGACAATCAGCGTGTTACGAAAGGAGTTTTGCGCTATATGGACATTCAGTACCTTCTGTTTTTACAGGATTTCCGGAACAACATCAACAATGCCCTCACGCCGTTCATGGAGTGGATCTCGCTCTTTGCCGTGACCTATCTGATCCTGATTCCGGCGTTTTTATACTGGACGCTGGATCGCAGGAAGGGCCTGTACGTCCTCTCTTCCTTTTATCTGACCACCGCGCTCAACGCCGCCGTCAAGCTGACCGCCTGCATCTACCGCCCCTGGATCCGCGATGCCAGGGTGCTGCCCGCGGGTGACGCCATCACCACGGCCACGGGCTACTCCTTCCCCAGCGGTCACACCATGACCGCAAGCCCGATTTACGGCGGTTTGGCGGTCACGTCCTGGAAAAAGTGGAAGTGGCTTTCCGTCCTCTTCCTGATTCTGCTGTTCGTCACCGCGTTCTCCCGCAACTATCTGGGCGTGCATACCCCTCAGGACGTATTTGTGGGCATCACGCTTTCCGTGCTGGTGCTGGTGCTGACCGGCAAGCTGTTTGAATATCTGGAGAAGAACCCCGATAAGGAAAACTGGTTTTTGCTGGCAGGCTTCCTGCTGGGCTGGGCCTCCATCGCCTACATCACCTTCAAGCCCTATCCCATGGACTATGTGGACGGCAAGCTGCTGGTGGACCCCCAGAAGATGATGAACGACGGCTACGGCGATACCGCCCGCCTGATCGCGCTGTGCGCCGCGCGGTTCGTCGAGCGCAAGTGGATCAACTTCCGCGCCACGGGTCTGAATGTGAAGGGTCTGATCATCTCGGCCGTTGGCCTCGTCGGGCTGTGGGCCATCATCACCTTCTTGGGTAAGCCGCTGGACGCCGCTCTTGGCAGCCACTGGGGCCACTTCGTCAATAACTTCGTCACCGTATTCTACATCGTAGCCCTGTACCCCCTCATCATCAAGCTTTGCGGCAGCCAGAAGGCCGAATAGTCCCCCGGGAATGAGAATTATGAGGCTGTTCCGAGAATCAGGAACAGCCTCATAATGCATGTTTTGCAAAACTGTCAATACACCGCGCAGCCGCTGCGCCCGGCCGACTTCGCTCTGTTCAGCGCGGCATCCGCGTCCTGGAAGATATCGCCGGCTGGGTTCTCCCTGTCCCCAAAGGCAAGGCCGACGCTCAGCGTGACCGGCGGCGTATCCTCCCGGGCGTCCACAAGCTGTGCGCCGGCGTAAAACACCTTGTCCAGTATCACATCCCGCTGGGAGCTGTCCACGCGTGTCAAGATTACGGCGAACTCGTCCTGCCGTATCCTGCAAACAAAGTCCGTGGCACGGAAGCTCCCGCGAAGCGCGCTGGCCACTCGCCGGATCACGCGGTCCGTGAAGGCCTCGCCTTTTTCGACCATGGTCTGAAAATCATCCACATCCGCGATCAGCACAGCGGTATGCTTCATATCGGCGTCATAGAGCAGGATATCGAAGGCGCTGTTGTTGTAAAGACCCGTCTGCGGGTCGTGCATGGCCCCATAGGTGTGCCTGTCGTGGGCGATTCTCCGGGGTTTACCGACCGTTTCCGGCATAGAACGGACCGAAGTCTGTCCTTCCAGCAGCTTTTCGAACGCCTCCGCGGGAATGGGCTTTGAAAAATAGTAGCCCTGTATGATATCGCAGCCCATGGATTTCAGCGTAAACATCTGCTCAGCGGTCTCCACACCCTCGGCCACGACGGGCACGCATAGGGAATCCGCAATTTCGATCACGACCTCCAGCATACGGGTATTCTTGCCATTTTTGAAGGCATTTCGAATAAACTGCATGTCCAGCTTCAATGCGTCAATGGGCATGGAGGACAGCATATTCAGGGACGAATAGCCGGAGCCGAAGTCGTCCATCTCGATCCTGAAGCCCGCTTCGCGAAGCTTCGTCACCGTATCCACGATGTGATCGGTGTCCTCGGTGTAGGCCGATTCCGTAATCTCCAGCAGCAGCTCCCCTGGCTCGATGCCGTATTCCCGCACAAGCGACTGCATGTGCTGAACCAGGTGGGCGTCCTCCATGTCCACCCGGGAAACGTTCACCGACACCGGCACGCACGTCCCCAGTCGGTCCTTCCAGCTTCTCAGCTGCCGGGCAGCTTCGCGCCAGACATAGCGGTCAAGCTTTTCGATCAGGCCGTTGTCCTCGAACAGGGGCACGAATACACTGGGGTTGATCAGGCCGAATTCCGGGTGCTGCCAGCGCACCAGCGCCTCCGCGCTGCACAGCGCGGGCTGTTCGCCGCGCACATCGTATTTGGGCTGGTAGCAGACCTTGAACTGGCCCGCCTCCGTGCCGCTCTGGAAGTCCTCCATCAGCTGCTCGGCAAAGATGGCCGATTCGTGCAGCGCGCTGTCATAGATCGCCACGGCCTTCATGAACGTGCTGCGCACGGTGTCCGAGGCCATCTTGGCGCGGTCAAACCGGCGCTCTATATCGATGCCCCGGTCCACGCAGGAATACACGCCCATGCGCAGGCGCACGATGCGCTGTGTGCTTCCATCCCCGATCGCGGCGTCGGAAACCCGCTCCAGCATCTGGGTATAGTCCGCACGGTGTTCGCAGTAGATCAGAAAGATATCCGCCCCACGCCGGCAGATGAGGCCCTCCTCTTCCCCGACGAACGTCTTCAGCTCTTCGCCGATGCGCACAAGAACCTCGTCGCCATAGGCTTTGCCGTAGCGCTCGTTGAGCAGATGGAAGTGGTTGATATCGATCACGATGGCGTCCATGGCCGTATCACTGTGATGCAGGTCATACTGCTCCGCGCGGCGGTAAAAGTATTCCCGGTTGTGAAGTCCGGTCAGCTGATCCCGTTCCGTCTGGCCGATGAGAATCCTGCCCTCGGAAAGCTCTATCGTGCGCAGTGCCCGGGCGCGAATCACCTCCGGCCGCGGATAGGGCTTGGGCAGAAAATCGATGGCCCCGAAGGCCAGGCTCTCCACCTCGGCGTCCCTGTCCGAGGTCAATACGATCACCGGCAGACGCAAAAGCCGCTTGTCCTTCATCTGCAGCTTGAGAATGTCCATTCCCTTCATGTCCGGCAGGTTCAAATCCAACAGCACCAGGCTGATCGTCTCCGCCCCGTCGCGCATGGCCTCCAGTCCCGCCGCGCCCGTTTCCGCAAAGCTCAACTCATAGTCGTCCCTGAGGGTGTTTTCAAGGATGCTGCGGTTGATGTCCCTTTGCTCTATGATCAGTATGCGCTTTTTTTCGGCGCCTTCAAGCTCCTTATCGCGGATATCCGCCATCTTCTCATTCCTCCAGCAGGATTGTCATGCCGTCAAAGGTTCCGACGGTCATCCCGACATTCAGCATATTTTAACAGCTTTGGCGCGCATACGTCAACCGCCCGCCAGTTAAGGACGGGCTAAGTCCCCGCCGCGTCGCGGCGTTCATGTTCGTCAATGCGCCATAAACAACGATTTGTTCTTGTGAAAACCTGCGGCATGTGTTATACTTTTATCGACGAATATACGCAAAGGAGGACGCCTATGTCTTTCAATCAATCCGCTTCGCAGACCCGCAGGGTCGCGTTTATCGGTTCGGAGTGCTATCCCTTCGTGAAAACCGGCGGCCTGGGCGACGTCATGTATGCCCTGCCCAGAGCGCTGGTTCACCAGAATTGCGAGGTTCGCGTCATACTGCCCTACTACAACTGCATCCCCCAGAAGTTCAAAGACGAGATGGTCTATCGCGGCTCCTTTATGATGGACCTTTGCTCCGACGGACGCACCTTCTACGTCGGCATCATGGAGACGGTTAAGGACGATGTCATCTATGATTTCATCGACAACCGGGAATTCTTCGACTGGGGCAACCCCTACACGGGCCTGTGGGAGGACATTCCCAAATACTGCTTCTTCTCAAAGGCCTCGCTGGCCATACTGAATTACCTGGACTGGATCCCCGATATCGTCCATTGCCACGACTGGCAGGCCGGCCTGGTGCCGCTCTATCTGCGCACGCGCTTTGCCGAGACCCCCGTGGGCCGGGCAAAGAGCATCGTGACCATCCACAACCTGCGCTTCCAGGGCATTTGCGGCATCGAGCATCTGAAATACTGGACGGGCCTGCCGGATTACCTCTATGACTATCCCGTGATGAAGCAGAGCGAGAGCGACGCCAACATGTTCAAGGGCGGCCTGGCCTACGCGGACCGCATCACCACCGTCAGCCGCACCTACGCCGAGGAGATACAGACCTCCTTCTACGGCGAAGGGCTGAGCGGCCATCTGTACTATCACCGCACGAAGCTGAGCGGCATCGTCAACGGCATCGACGTGGAGCAGTGGAACAGCGCCACGGACAAGCTGCTCGCCGCCCCCTACGACATGAATACCGCGGTGGAGCGCAAGCGCGAAAACAAGCGCGCGCTGCAAGAGCAGCTGGGACTCACCCAGGATGACAGCCAGTTCGTCATTGGCCTCGTATCCCGCCTGACGGACCAGAAGGGACTCGACCTTGTGAACGCCGTGTTCCCGGAGCTGCTGGATGAAAACACGCAGGTGGTCATCCTGGGCACCGGCGATCCCCGCTATGAGGACGCCTTCCGCTATTACGAAAGCGCCAACAAGGGCCGCGTATGCGCCTATATCTCCTACAACGAAGCCCTGGCCCACCGAATCTACGCCGGCGCGGACGCCCTGCTGGTGCCCAGCCTGTTTGAGCCCTGCGGCCTGACCCAGCTGATCGCCATGCGCTACGGTACGGTGCCCATCGTGCGCGAGACGGGCGGCCTTAAGGACACCGTTGCGCCCTATGACGCCGAAAACAACGCCGGCAACGGCTTCACCTTCGACCGCTATGAGGCCGATCTGCTGCTGGGGGCCGTTCTCGACGCCCGGACGCTGTACCTCGAGCAGCGCGAACGCTGGGACGACATGGTCCGCCGGGACATGGAAAAGGACGTTTCCTGGGCCAATTCCGCCAACCAGTACCTGGCGCTCTACGATGAGCTGGCATCGGAGGAGTAAGCGCATTTCATGGACAAGGCAAGGCTTGAGGCGCAGCTGGCGCAGCTTCCACTGTATCAGTACGCCTTTATTCGGACCGAAGAGCTGGTTTTTTCAGACCGGGTGCGCTACATCTGCGAAACTGAGTGCCCGATGTACAACACCACCTGGGCGTGCCCGCCCGCAGTGGGTTCGCCCCAGGCGTGCCGCGAGCGGGTGGAGCGCTTTGACGAGGGGCTCATGATCGCCACGATCACCGAGGTCAGCGATATCGCCAACATTCAGGAGACGTTGGATACCCGCGCCGCTCACGAGGAAATCACTCGTCAGGTGGCGGCGCTGGTGAAGCAGCAGGCCGATGAGACGCTGACGCTATCCACCGAGGCCTGCGCCCACTGCGAACACTGTACCTGGCCCCACGCGCCCTGCCGCTTCCCGGAGCGCATGTTCCCCTGCGTGGAGAGCCACTGCATCCTCGTGACCGACCTGGCCGAGAAGCACAACATCGACTTTCTCGCCGCAGGCAACATCGTCACCTGGTTCTCGCTGATACTGTATCGATAAGAACCGCGCAAAGGGC